>NZ_JBQGAB010000001.1:0-416436 GCF_056542605.1 Ruegeria sp. AB8 | reverse complement strand
TTCTCACCGTAGCTCTGCTTGGTTCCGGGTTTCTTTCTCATCTCCACTCCTTGGCGGTTACGATGAGCCAGAAACCCTCTCTTATCAAATCTACTTAAACTGTCCCATTGGTGCTGACGTCAGACAGAAGGCAAGCTACCCGTTCAAAATCCGCAGCAGCGTATCGCCCTCTATCAAGTCATCATTCTTTGCCGCTAGCGCTTTCATCGCAATTTCTTCTGTAACCACGTAGTTCTGCCGTTCAACGCCTAATGCCGCCAGTAGCCCAGCTTCATCTAGCGTGCCCGCTGCAAGCATATTGAACGCCGTTTCCACCACACCGCCGCCGTTTGCCGTCGCCTCTTTCTTAGGGCTCTTTCGCATGTCGCGTCCGCTGTGCATTTCAGCGTTAAGCAACGGGCTGTACTTGCTGTAGTGCTTGTCCAACATCGCTGTGCTGTTACCCATCTGTTTGCTCAGTGCATGTGTGCTGATGCCGCGCTTAAAGTCTCGCGTCGCATAGTAGTGCCGCAAGCTGTACAGAGTACGCGATTTGCCATCAGCGCCAATTTTCAGACCCAAGTCATCCAGAAGCGCATTAAATGCGCGGTTTAAGCTGGCAATGTTTGCAACTGCGCCTAAGCGCGTCGTGAATACATGCTCGTTGGATTTGGCTGCGATGAGCTGAGCGAAGCTGTCGTAGCTGAGAGCAGGGTTCAGCTTACTTTGTCTGTCCAAGTACCCTTCCACAGTGTCTCGCGCCACTGCGCTTCTCTTTCGCGTTTTTCCGTCTACGTTCACCACCAAATAGCGCTCGCCGTCATTCTCCTGCCATTCAATGTTGCGCCAACGTAGCCGCAAAGCCTCTGTGCCGTGTCGCACGCCAGTGTTGGCCAGAAACAGCACGTAGTTTCGCAGCACTTCGCGTGTCGCGATAGCTTTCTTGTCTTTCGTCTTTTTGTGCCAGCCGCGCAGCGCCGTATAAATCTTCTTGTACTCTGCGTCCGTAAAGCTGCCTCTGCTTTCGCTCTTGGCGCCTTTGTTAAGCAGGGTGGGGCGCATGGATTTTACGATCCAGCCGTGTAGCTCCGCCTCGTCCAAAACTCTGTTCAGTGCTGCATTGTGATTATTGATGCCGCTTTGTGAGAACGGCTTTTTGTTCGTCTCAGTGCGCCATGCATCAAAAGCAGTCAGCGCAGCCAAATCTATCTTCGCTACATCCGTGTTTCCAAAATACGGGATGAGCCAAATGCGCAGCGCTGAGAAGTAATCTTTGTAAGCTTGCTTGCCGCCGCCCTCGTCAAGTTCGCGCTGCATTCGCGCCATCGCATATTCTGCAACATGCTTAAATTTGCGGGTTTGAGCGGGCAGGTGATTTTTGATGCGCGCCTTGGTCTCGTGGTACAATTCAATCGCGCGTTCTTTTGCTTCCTCTAAGTCGTCTGTCTTTGTGCTTTTCACAACACGTTTGCCGTTGTCCAAAGTCAGTCGCACGTACCAATTTTCGCTGCCCTGGCGCTTATCCAGCTTCAGTTTTTTGTGCACATTTACAGTAGAAACGCCGTAGCTCATCGCGTGCTGCTTCGCCTAGTTGCATGTTTTTTCTCAGTATACTGCAAAAGGTCTCAAAATGCAGTCGAATCTGCGCGCGGACTGTGTACGAATTGTGCACGAAAATTGTGTGACTATATCTTGTGTAGGTGGGTGCTATTCTGGTGAGTATTACAAGATGTTGTGGAGGCGAGTACCGGAATCGAACCGGTGTACACGGATTTGCAATCCGCTGCGTCACCACTCCGCCAACTCGCCTTTTTAAGTAAAATCAATTACTTGCCGTGGTGTGAGAGGCGTTTTAACAGCTTTCGTCTGGGGCGTCCAGAGGATTGATTGCAATTTTGGCATCCGGCTTTGGAAATGCAGTCCCGCATTGTGTGCAAACCGGGCATCATCGGCAAGATTCAGTGCATGAGCCGTTGCTGGCTGGCATGGGATGTGGCACAAGCCAAACAATCAAGAGAGCAAGTGAGCGATCCAATGACAGATTTCGCAAAACGTCGCCAAACGATGGTCGATACTCAGGTCCGGCCTTCCGATGTCACCAAGTTTCCCATCATCGATGCGATGCTCAGCGTCAAACGCGAGAATTTTGTGCCGCACGCACAGCGCGAAGCCGCTTATGTCGAAGATCTGATCGATCTGGGCGACGGGCGGTACATGACCGAACCGCGGACGCTGGCCAAGATGCTGGATGTGCTCAACATTTCCAACAACGAGGTGGTGCTGGACATCGCTCCGGCGCTTGGCTACTCGACTGCGGTTGCAGCGCGCATGGCGCAACTGGTCGTCGCTGTCGAGGAAGAGGAAAGCCTGGCCGGCGAAGCGCAAACGCTTTTGATGGAAGCTGACGCCGACAATGCCATCGTGCATGTCGGCCTTCTGGAACAGGGGGCTGCTGAACATGGGCCGTATGACGTGATCATGGTGCAGGGGGGTGTCGAACAGGTTCCGCAGGACTTGCTGGCGCAACTCAAGGATCACGGCCGGATTGCCTGCCTGTTCATGGAGGGTGAGCTGGGGGCAGTGCGCATCGGTTATAAATCCGGCGGGCGTGTCACCTGGCGCCATGCGTTCAATGCCAGCGCGCCGGTTCTGAAGGCATTTTCGGCCGAAAGTGCATTTTCGCTATAGTCCGACAGCAGATTATTTCGCTGCCTTGATTAGTTGAAAACAAAGGCGCAAACTGCCCAACGAGCAGTGTTATTTTGATTTGAGAGGACTTGGTTATGCGTGGTACGCCAACTGGTAGACTGGTCAGGGCAGCGGCCTTGACCGCCGCCATTGCCTTGAGCGCAATACCCGGCCGCGCGGTCTGGGCCGATAATCTGACCGATGCGTTCATCGGCGCGTACAATACAAGCGGTTTGCTTGAGCAGAACAGGGCGTTGTTGCGTGCGGCGGACGAAGATGTCGCCATTGCGCTGTCAGCGCTGCGGCCGATCATCAACTGGGCCGTCCAGGTAAGCCAGGACTACACCCGTGCACGGACCAATAATGTGGTCACGACCAACGAACCTTCTCGATTTTTCACGGGTCTGACGCTTAACCAACTCGTGTATGATGGCGGTGCATCGATCTTGGGGAAACAATCAGCTCAAGAAACTGTGCTGGCGACCCGACAGAGCCTGATTGATATCGAGCAGGGAGTTCTGAGCCGGGCGGCAAGTGCCTATCTGGATGTGTTGCTGCAGGAAGAGACTGTGGCCATTCGCCAGAACAACGTCGAGGTTTCGGCAGAGGAACTTCGCGCATCAAATGATCGCTTCGAGGTTGGTGAAGTCACCCGGACAGACGTGGCGCTGTCCGAGGCTCAATTGGCTGGCTCACAGGCCGATCTGGCCGTTGCACGTGGCGATCTGGATATCGCGCAAGCTGAATATGTAAATGCGGTCGGTAATGCTCCCGGACGAACAGCCGGTCAGCCAAGTTTGCCCAGTCTGCCTCGCTCCGAAGCGGAAGCGATCAGCCTGGCGCAACGTAACCATCCAGCGATTCTGTCGGCGCAGCATCAGGTGCGAGCGCTGGATCTCATCGTTCAGCAACAGCGGGCAAACTTGGGTCCGAACGTTTCCCTGGATGCTGACGCGGGTGTTACAGAACGCTATGACAATAGCGATTACATCAACGATGCCAGTGTCTCGCTAACTTTCAGGCAGCCGATCTATGCCGGTGGCCGACTGGCAGCTAACGTCCGTCGGGCCATGGCGCAACGCGATGGGTCGCGCGCCAATCTGCTGAATGTTCAAAAGAACATTACGCAAGGCGTAACAAACCAGTACGCGGCTTTTCAGGCGGCCAGCGCAAGCTTGAGAGCATCGACCGAACGGGTTCGTGCGTCGCAGGTTGCTTTCGATGGTATCCGTGAAGAAGCGACCTTGGGGGCCCGGACAACATTGGATGTTCTGAACGCTCAGCAGGATCTTTTGGATGCGCAACTCGCCGAAGTCAGATCGCGCACAGAGCGAACCCGCGCAGCCTATGATTTGCTGCAGGCTCAGGGCCTTCTGACCGCAGAACGCCTTGGTCTGGCCGTGCAGATTTATGATCCGACGCTGTACTATAACCTCGTCAAAAAGGCTCCGGCACAGGTCAGCAAGCAAAGCCGTGACCTGGATCGCGTCCTCAAAGCGTTGCGTCGTGACTGACGGGCAATACTATCGGTTGTGAGGTTCGAATTGTTTGGCTACACTTATCCGTAAGGATAGAGCGGTAGAGAACAATGACGGATAATGTCGTAAAAGCAGGGATCGAGGACGTCCTGTCCTCGGTCAAACGTCTGGTCAGCGAAGAAAGCCGCAAGGTTCCCGATTTGGCGTCCAAACGCAAGCCAAGCCGGCTGGTTCTGACCGATTCCCTGCGGGTCGATGATCCCGTCAGGGTTGAAAGAAAGCAGGAAGCGCCGGAAGGTGTTCCCGGGTGCGAAACAGAACGCACCGCAAAACCTCTGGTGCTGAGCGCTAGCGACATCATCAAAAACGGTGAGCGTGAGCCTGCCAATACATCAGTGTTGGAAGACGGGTCCAAAGCAGGGGCCGCGGACGATCTCGCGGGAAGTCTGAGCGCAAAGATAGAGGCGCTTGAGGCCGCCATAGCCCGGACCGAGGACCAGTGGGAGCCTGACGGGAACAGCGATGACGCTTATTCGGGGACGCAGGTCAACCCACTGAGCTGGGATGGGGCAGGCGGGTTCGTGGCTGGATCCGAGCAACTTGACGACCAGATTGACGAAACTGAAGACGAAAGCTTCTCGGCGACATTTGTACGATCTTCGCAGGCGTCATATTCTGAACGGGCGGAGCCTGAAGCAGATGATCTAGACGATTTGGATGTTCCCACATTGGACGAGGATGCATTGCGGGAACTGGTGGCCGATGTGGTCCGGCAGGAATTGCAGGGTGTTCTTGGGGAACGTATCACGCGAAATCTGCGCAAACTGGTGCGGCGGGAGATCCACCGCGCATTGTCTGCTCAGAACCTCGAATAAACTGTTACTGGCGGGTCGGCGGTGCGGCCAGGGACAGCAACAGGTCCAAGTCCATGTGCTGTTCCAGATGATCCGCCAGATCATCCAGCGTCTGTTCCACACCGTCATCGTAGCTGAGGTCTGAATTCACACCGAACTGCGCCAGATAGCTGGCGCGGAACGTGTCTGACGAAAAGATGCCGTGCAGATAGCTGCCCCGGATGCGGCCATTTCGACTGGCAGCGCCTTCCGGGCGGCCGTCAATCTCCAGCCAGGCATGGTCACAATCGGCCCCGTCGGTGCGTCCCATATGTATCTCGTAGCCGGTGACGGTTTCTCCGCCCGTCAGTGCCTTTGCAGTGCGCAGTCTGACGTGCTTGTCCCCGGCCATGATAGTTTCGACGTCCAACAGGCCCAAACCGTCTACTTTGCCCGGTCGACCATCGACGCCGTCCGGGTCAGAAATGGTTTTGCCCAGCATCTGATAGCCGCCGCAAAGGCCCAGAACGTGGCCGCCGCGGCGGACATGCGCCATAAGGTCCACATCCCAACCCTGTGCCCGGAAATAGGCCAGGTCGCCGATGGTGGACTTGCTGCCGGGCAGCAACACAAGATTGGCATCACCGGGCAGGGCCCGCCCGGCGGGGACAATCTCGACCGTCACGCCGGGTTCGGCCGACAAAGGATCGAGATCGTCAAAATTCGCCATGCGCTCCAGTTGCGGGACAACTACCTTGCACGCCCCGCCACCATGAGAGCGGATGTCCATCATGTCTTCAGCAGGCAGTTTCCAGGCGTCGTGAAACCACGGAACCACGCCCAGACAGGGCCAGCCGGTCCGCCCGGCAATGTCATCGCGCCCTTCATCGAACAGTGAAACATCGCCCTTGAACCGGTTGACGGCGAACCCTTTGATCATTGCAAGATCGCGATCTTCCAGAACGGCCTGTGTTCCGACGATTTGGGCGATCACGCCACCGCGATGGATGTCGCCGACCAGCACCACCGGCACCCCTGTTGCGCAGGCAAACCCCATGTTGGCAATGTCGCCCTTTCTCAGATTGGTTTCAGCCGGGCTGCCCGCACCTTCGATAAGCACCAGATCGGCGTCGCTGCATAACCGGTCAAAGCTTTGCAGCGCGGCGCCCAGTAGTTTGGATTTATCCTTGCGATAGTCGCCAGCCTTCATCGTTCCCGCGCGTTTGCCCTGCACGATAATTTGCGCCCCGGTATCCGTTTCCGGCTTCAGCAGGATCGGGTTCATATCGGTATGCGTCGGTCGTTTCGCAGCCATGGCCTGCAACGCCTGAGCGCGCCCGATCTCGCCACCGTTCTCGGTCACGGCCGCATTGTTGGACATGTTCTGCGGCTTGAACGGAGCAACCTTCAGCCCGCGCTTTGTAAAGGCCCGCGCCAGACCGGCGACCAGAACCGACTTGCCAACATTGCTGCCGGTTCCCTGAATCATGATGGCGCGAACCATGGGCGTCTCCTATACGTTGAGGCGCAGATGACCTGATTTGAGGCCAAAGGGAAAGCCCGGATGAATACGCCCGCGCATCTTTTGATCGGTGCGGCCGCAGTTGCGCGACCAGCCCGGGGCCGAACCTTATCGGCGGCTTTGCTGGGGTCTCTGCTGCCGGATTTGTCGCTCTATCTTATGGCTGGCGTGTCGCTGTTTGTTCTGGGCATTCCTGAACAGGTGGTTTTCGGCCAGCTCTACTACTCGAAATCATGGCAAACGGTCTTTGCAATCGACAATTCCTTCTTTCTGTGGGCGGCGATGTTGCTGATCGGTATCTGGCGCGGTTGGCGCTTACTGATCGTAGCCACCCTGGCCGCGCTATTGCATGTGACGATGGATTTCCTGCTGCACGCAGGGGATGGTCGCCCGCACCTCTGGCCCCTGACGGACTGGGTGTTTGATAGCCCGGTCAGCTATTGGGACAGCACACATCACGCCCTATGGGTCGCGCCTGTGTCCGTCGCGGTCTGTGCAGGTTCATACCTGCTGTTGTGGCAAAGAGGGTTGTCGGTTTCAGCCAAGCTGTTCTTTGCGGCAATGCTGGCAGCCGAGATCTGGGTCGCGCGCCAGTGGCTTTTGTTCTTCTGAAGCGTTCAAAAGAAAAACGCGCCCGTAGTTGGGGGCGCGTTTTTTCACCGGAAGACGCCGTTGATCAGGCGGCTTCAGCTTGCTGTGCGGCGTTGCGACGCTCGCTTTCTTCACGCGACAGCGCGACCGAAGTGCGCACGCCACGGCCAACGAACTCCATCAGTCCGCTGACGACCCGCTCGTTGGGGTCGATACCCGCGCAGGACAGCACCTCGCGACCATCGCGCGAACGGGCCCAGCGGGCGATTTGTTCCGGGCCGTTGCCGTATTTCTTGTCATCGGCAATGGCATCGTCCAAAGCAGCCAAAACAACGGCTGCAAAAAGTTTGCGAGCACGATTGCCTTGCTCGTTGTTAAAGGCAGTGCCGTCAACGAAATCTCTCATCTCGTCAATCCTTGTTGTTCTTGCTCTTGCATTTTCGGCGTGGCGGCTCTTATGACCTATTAGGTGCGATTCGGATACACTTAAAATGCATAGTTGCGTTGCGTCATGTGCATGGCTTGCTGCAAGTGCAGCACTAGGTGTCGTTGTCTTGTCAGGTGTGGTCACGCCAGATATAGGGACGGGAACTGACGCATCAACCGTTTGTGAAGGATTTATGTAATGCCCAAGATAAATGGGAACGAAATTCGCCCCGGCAATGTGCTTGAGCATAACGACGGGCTTTGGGCCGCGGTCAAAGTTGACCACGTAAAGCCCGGTAAAGGTGGTGCTTTTGCCCAGGTCGAACTGCGTAACCTGCGCAACGGCTCGAAGTTGAACGAACGATTCCGCTCGGCAGACAAGGTCGAACGCGTCCGCCTTGAGCAGAAAGATCAGCAGTTCCTGTACGAATCCGATGGCATGCTGGTGTTCATGGATTCCGAAACCTATGAGCAGATCGAACTGCCTGCCGATCTGCTGGGCGAGCGCCGCCCGTTTCTGCAGGACGGCATGACAATTGTTGTCGAATTCTATGAAAGCGAAGCATTGAACGCCACGCTGCCGCAAAAAGTGACCTGCAAAATTGTCGAGACCGAGCCGGTCGTCAAAGGCCAGACCGCCGCGAATTCGTTCAAGCCGGCCATTCTGGACAACGGTGTCAAGGTCATGGTGCCGCCCTTCATCGGGCAGGACGAAATGATCGTCGTGAACACCGAAACCATGGAATATTCCGAGCGCGCATAACGCGCCCTTTGTTCGAAAAGTGAAAAACCGCGCGGTTCCGTACTGCGCGGTTTTTCTTTACCTACTTCTTTCGATCTGCCGATAGCG
The DNA here is from genome assembly GCF_056542605.1 of Ruegeria sp. AB8. NCBI lineage: Bacteria > Pseudomonadati > Pseudomonadota > Alphaproteobacteria > Rhodobacterales > Roseobacteraceae > Ruegeria > Ruegeria sp. AB8. The sequence goes on along the minus strand of NZ_JBQGAB010000001.1, from coordinate 408,069 downwards.
CTCCGGGTGTGGGCCGAAAAGCTCGAGCATGAGTTCGTATTTGATGCGGTTTGCGCTGACCTGCCGGTAGAACGCGATCAGGAACGCGGTAGGGCCCTGAATTCGGCCAAGCCCGCTCGTGGCTGCGACGACCGTCCCGACATCCGTTTTGCCGTTCAGCACGAGATAGCCGCCCAGCATCAGCACGCCGACAGTTCCGGCCCCATTGATGACGCTAAGCAGAAACTTGGCGGACAGCTTCCAGAAGAACATTCTGCGCCGGGTTTCATAAATATCATCGAACAAGGCGTCGACCTCTTTCGAGACTGCGTCGATCTCCTCGATGGTCAGCTTGTCGGTTGCGCCTCGCAGGATATGAACTCGCTCGGCGACAAAGACGTTCACCTTACGCTGCGAGATCAGCACGATGATGATTTGCGGGACGATCATCGAAAAGGCGATCATGCCCAGACCCGGTTGGGTCGAAGAGATATAGCCGATCACGCTGATCAGGGTTCCGATTTGAACCACGGGGTCTGAAAACGCGCCGCCGGCGAATTTACCCAGTTCTTCGGCTTCGGCCGAAATGGCGGTGGTCATGGTTCCCTTGCGAACAGCCTCGCCTGACGCCTTTACATCCGAGGCCCGCACCAGCAACCGCTGGCGGATCATGCGGATCATGTCCTCGCCCAGTGTTCCGGCGCGAAACCCCAAAAGCCATTTCAGCGCGAGGCTGAGCAGAATGACGGACATCATTCCCGTGCCCAGATAAATCAGCTTTTCCGTCGTGACATCGTCCGAGGTGAGGTGGTTGATGATATCGCGCTGAAACTCCAGCGGAACGGCTGCCAGACCTGCGATTGCGATGGACAAAACGATTAGGAAGATCTGCCGCCCGGCGCTGGCACGCCAGATCGCTCTGTATAGCTGAAACATTGAAGCATCCGGTTTGCTGAACTCAAACCAGTGTGACAGCGCGGGTGGCCATGTTCAAAGGGCAGGGCAGAGTTCCTGGGCGCAGTCGTGCCGCTTTGGCAACATGTTAAGGGGCCAATGTAACCTTCGCGTCTTCGGCTATCATGTCGTCCCCGGCGCGGTCCAGGCGCAGGTAGGCGATCCCTAGGCCATTGGACTGGGTGAAAAGGGTCCCGGCAGGTTTTCCGCCTGAGGTAATCGGGGTTCCGACCGCCGCAATGCCATCAACGCTCACCCCGCGCAGACCTTTGCGCAGTTCGGTCTTGTGCTTCATGCGGGCGGTGACTTCCTGCCCAACATAGCAGCCTTTCTTGAAATCCACGCCGTTCAGCGCTTCGAACCCGGCTTCAAGGATAAAGGTGTCGGGTGTCAGTTCGACCCCGGTTTCCGGAATGCAGCGCCGCACCCTTATCGCGTCCCAGTCAGTGCCATCATCACTTTCTGCCGCAGATGTGTAAGCACGCCAACCCAGTTCGGTATGGCGCGGGTCGGGCAGGGCGCCTTCGGGTGCAGGCCCGGTTCCGCGTTGAACGTTCAAATCACTGTTTTCGATGGTCACATCGGCGCGCAGTTTGTACATGCCCAGCCGTTTGGCCACCCCGTCCGCCAATTCTTCGGCAACGTCCAGCAAAATGGCATCCCCGTCCCGTTTCAGAAAGAAATCGGCCAGGTATTTGCCCTGCGGCGTCAGCAATGCGGCGTAGACGAGGCCATTGGCCAGCTTGTTGACGTCATTCGTGACCAGCCCCTGCAAAAAGCTGTCAGTGTCCTTACCGGAAAGGCGCAGAATGCGGCGATTGGGCATGGGGTGGTCCTCGTCATTTCCTTGGGCTCCGTGATATAGGAGTTTCCGTGACCATGACCAGAGGTTAACGGACGTGCCCGCGCCAATCAGCATCGTGATCCCGACCCTGAACGCCTCTGGCTCGTTGCCCGGAACCTTGCAATCGCTGATGGAAGGGGTGCAGGTGGGTCTTATCCGCGAGTTAGTGATTACCGATGGAGGGTCAACGGATGAGACGTTGGCCATGGCGGAGGAGGCCGGGGCCAGGATCGTAGAAGGCGCGCCTTCGCGCGGTGGACAATTGCGGCGCGGATGTCAGGCGGCTTCGGCTGAGTGGTTGATGATTTTGCACGCGGATACGGTCCTGCAAAATGGGTGGAGCGACGCGGTGGCCTCACATCTGGAAACCGGAGCACCGGCTGCGTTTCTGCTGCAGTTTCAGGCCCGGGGATTTGCCCCCCGATGGGTCGCCGGCTGGGCCAATCTGCGCAGCCGCCTGTTTGGCTTGCCCTATGGCGATCAGGGGTTGCTGGTGCCGCGCAAAACCTATCTTGCTGCTGGCGGCTACAAGGATCAGCCTTTGATGGAGGATGTCGCGCTGGTCCGGGCGCTGCCGCGCGTGCGCATCCTGCCCGTACGTGCCGTTACGAGCGCGGAGCGCTATGAGCGTCTGGGCTGGCTGCGTCGGGGTGGGCGGAACCTGTGGCTGGTGTTTCGCTATTTTCTGGGGGCCGATCCGGAACAACTGGCACAGCAGTATCGGCGTTGAATGCGGCGCGCAGTTCGACCAGCGATTTGCCCAGCCGGAACGGAGCGGCGAAACTGACCAGGCACAAAGCGACGATCTGCAGAACCAGAATATGCGCGTTGGCCTGCAGGTATTCCCATTCATCCTTCAGCTTGCCGACCTGTTCGATCAGGTCATCATAGCTTTGCGCCAGAATAAGATAGTCCCCGGCGATTGCAGGCACTTTGCGACGCATGTTGTCGATTGCGGTCTGGGTTTTTTCATCCAACGAGGTGAAGACAAGAAACTGGTCGATGTTGAAAGCGTCGGCCGTGGCGGCCATGTCGCGCATTTCGTCCATGTCGTCCTTGGCCCCGGTTCCGAACAGAAAATGCAGACCTTGAAGCGGCGCAACCTCGTTCGTGACGGCAATGAACAGGGGTAGATCGGCATTGCTGGCGGTTGAAGCCGACAGGAACTCGACCTTGTCGCACAAAACTGCTGTATCCGGGTCATAGGCCGGGTCGCAGAACCGCAGCCGGAACCGCGCCGCATCGCGGTCAAAGGCCAGCGTTGCTGCATAGGCCACGTCGATCTGCCGGTCCAGCCGAGAACTGTCCGAGGTATAAAGGCCCGCCAGCACCGCCACCAGCGCGCCGATGCCGCCCAGCACGACCCAGACCAAGTCGGCAAGTTTCCAGGCCCGGTGCCCGGCCGGCTTGCGAAACAAAAATGCCGTTCCGACCGAACCCACCAGAAAGAACAGGATCAGCAGTGGCAGCTGGTTTTCCGTAATGAACGTCATGGGTTCAAAGTGTACGGACTGCCGTCCGGCTGGCAACAGTGTTCACGGGCAGTTGTACCGATTGGGATGGGTCGCCATTCGGCAGATGTTAAGACCCTGAGCTCTGCCCGAATTTCCGAAAGAGTTTCGTGCGGTCGAAGGCCTGTTCCAGCTCGTCGGTCCGCGCTTTCACCGAATCCCACAGACGTTCCTGTACTTCGGCAATGGCGCACTCCATCAAAACCAGAATGGCGGCCATCGAGTCCCACGCTGACGGTACCGAGATGCGTGCGCTGAACGTGTGCTTGGCCAGCCTGTGAATGGGTGAGCGCCATTGATCAGTGAACAGCACAATTTCCGCCTCACGCTCATGGCAGAGCTGCCCGATCAGCAAGGTCGAGTTTTCATACCGCCGGACATCCAGCGCGATCAGGACATCCCCTTTACGCACGTCCAGCAAGTCATGTGTCCACGAGGCGGCAACAGGCAGCATTCTGACATCCGGCCGGATCATTTGCAGGTGCAGGTAGAGATACTGCGCCAGTGTGCCGGTTATTCTTCCTCCGGTTAGGAAAATGCGCCGGTCCGGGTCGCACAGCAACCTGCAGAAACTGTCAAATTCCGCCGGATCCACTTCGTCGATCGTGCGTTTCTGGTTTTCCAGCGTTCGCCCCGAATAGCGATTCAGGATGTGTTCCTCGGGCAGATCGTTCTGCCAGAGATCGCGCTTGGCCTCGGGCCCCGAGATCATCTCTTTAACCTCGTGGCGCAGCGCTGCCTGAAACTGCGGGTAGCCGTCAAACCCGGTTTTCTGCAACATGCGCGCGACTGTCGTGGTGGAAACCCCCGCCGTGCTGGCCAGTTCTGTTATGCTGCCCAAACCGGCCATCGGATAGTCATCCAGCAACACACTGACCAGTTGCCTTTCGGATGGGGTCAGCTTGTCCCGGTGTGTCAGCAGCCTGTCCGTTACCCGCACGGTTGGACCCTCCTGTTTGATGACGTCGACTGTGATGTGAATATTTTTTCACTGCAATCAAGGTTGGAGAAATTTGTACAGGAAAAATATTGACAGGTGAATGTCCGATGTGGAATTTTTTCCACACGCCCAATCTGGGGCGCTTTCTGGAATCACGGGATTGCACATTGGACTACGGACCGGTCGTTCATATCGAAGCGAAAAACGATGCTCCCGCCGTGGTTGTGGTGTGCGAGCATGCGTCGAACCGTGTTCCCGAAGCGCTGGGAGATCTGGGGTTGCCCGCTGCGGCACTGGAAAGCCATATCGCGTGGGATCCAGGGGCGTTGGCGGTAGCCCGGCTGATCGCGGCGGGCATGTCTGCGGTATTGGTTCATGGCGGAGTGTCTCGGCTTGTCTATGATTGCAACCGCCCGCCCGAAGCGATCGGGGCGATGGTGGTGAAAAGCGAAGATATCCGAATCCCCGCCAACGCCGATCTGACCCCGCAGCAGCGGCAGGACAGAATAGACAATGTTTACAGGCCCTTTTGCGCCGGCTTATCCAATCAGATTCAATCGCATCGCAACACATTGCGGCTGATGGTGACGGTCCACAGTTTCACGCCGGTCTATCACGGCAAGCCCCGATCGGTAGAGCTGGGGTTGTTGCATGGCGAAGATGACCGGTTTGCGCAGGCCATGATGGCGTCTGCACCTGTTGATCTGAAGTTTGAAACCCGCCTGAACGAGCCATACTCGGCCGCGGACGGCGTAGCGCATACGCTGGATGCGCAGGCGAGGCCCAATGGGCTTTTGAATGTGATGATCGAGATCCGGAATGATCTGATCCGAACGGAAGATCAGCAAAAGGCGATGGCGGCGTGTCTTGTGCCATGGATCAGCCGCACGTTGAACGATTTCGGGGAAAGGACGGAAATGTGATCCGGGCGATGGAGATATATGTGCGGGTCATCGACGCGGTCAATCACAGGGTTGGCCGCGTGATGATGTGGGGGTTGTTCGCCATGATGGCGATCCTGCTGTGGTCTTCAATCTCGAAAACCTTTTTTGTTCCGTCGCTGTGGACCCTGGAAATGGCGCAGTTCGCGATGGTTGCCTACTACATGCTTGGCGGGCCGTACTCGATCCAGATGGGGTCGAATGTGCGGATGGATCTGCTGTACGGAGAATGGTCCCATCGGCGCAAGGCGTGGACTGACGCGTTTACCGTCATGTTCCTTATTGTCTATCTGATCATCCTGTTGTGGGGCGGCTGGGACAGCCTGATGTACTCGTTCCAATACGGAGGAGAGCGCAGCGCAACCATCTGGCGGCCGTATCTGTGGCCGGTCAAACTGATCATGGTTGTCGGCATCTTCCTGATGCTTTTGCAGGCCATTTCCGAGTTCTTCAAAGACATCCTGCGCCTTTGCGGCCACGACATCCCCCGAGAGGTAATCTGATGTCCTACGAGATGATTGCCTTGCTGATGTTCGCATCAATGATGTTGATGCTGCTGACAGGTCAGCGGGTGTTTGGCGCGATCGGCTTTGTCGCTGTGGTGTCTGCCTTGTTCCTGTGGGGGGACCGGGGCGGTTATGATCTTGGGTTCGCGGCTGCGATCAAGGTTATGAAGTGGTATCCGCTGCTGACACTGCCGATGTTCATCTTCATGGGATACATCCTGTCCGAAAGCCGGATCGCGGATGATCTGTACAAGATGTTCCATGTCTGGATGGGCGGACTGTCGGGCGGGCTGGCGGTCGGAACCATCGGGCTGATGGTGCTGATTTCGGCGATGAACGGGCTGTCCGTTGCGGGCATGGCCATCGGGGCCACGATTGCTCTGCCGGAACTGCTGCGGCGGAACTACGACAAACGCATGGTCACCGGGGTGATCCAGGCAGGGTCATCATTAGGAATTCTGGTGCCGCCATCTGTGGTTCTGGTTCTCTATGCCATGATCGCACGTCAGCCGGTTGGTCAGCTTTGGCTGGCCGGGGTTCTTCCCGGCCTGATGATGGCCGCCATGTTCATCATCTATATCATCATCCGGTGCCGGATCACCCCGTCGCTGGGCCCGGTTCTGCCAGCCGAAGAACGCGATATCCCACTGAGAGAGAAGCTGCGCCTTCTGCAGGCCGGATTACTGCCGGTCGGGATTTTCATGGTGATGATGGTCCCCTTCGTGAACGGCTGGACTTCGCTGGTTGAATCTTCGGCCATTGGTGCGATCACGGCGCTGCTGGCAGCAGCGCTGAAAGGGCGCCTGACCCGCGAAGTGTTTGAAAACTCGATGCGGCATACGCTGGGAATATCCTGCATGTTCATGTGGATCATTCTGGCGGCGTTGGCGTTTGGTGCCGTGTTCGACGGGCTGGGTGCGGTCAAGGCCATCGAAAGCCTGTTCACCGAAAAGCTGGGGCTATCCCCTTGGATGATCCTTGTCCTGATGCAGCTCAGCTTTATCCTGATGGGCACGTTCCTGGACGACACCGCGATGCTGGTGATCGTGGCCCCGCTATATGTGCCGCTGGTCGGAGAGCTGGGCTTTGACCTGATCTGGTACGGCGTTCTCTACACCATCACCACGCAGATCGCGTATATGACGCCGCCGTTTGGCTATAACCTGTTCCTGATGCGGGCGATGGCCCCGCCGGAAATTACGCTGCGCGACATCTATGGCTCGATCATTCCTTTTGTTCTGGTGATGGCCTGCGCCTTGGCAACGATCATCATCTTCCCCGAAATCGCGCTTTGGCTGCCGAATTATGTCTATGGAAAATAAGCCAGAAGACCCCGCAAAGGGGCGAAACTCAGTTCGACTAAACAGAGGAGAAGGATAATGACAACAAGACGCAGATTTCTAAGGTCGGCGGGGCTGGCCGGGGCGGCCACTCTGGCAAGCCCTGCAATCGTCAAAGCACAGTCGGCTATCAAGTGGCGGTTCCAGACCTACGCCGGCAGCGCATTGGGCGAGCACGTGACCAAGCCTGCCATCGACTACATCAACGCCAACGCAAATGGCGAACTTGAGATCGAGCTGTATTTTGCCGATCAGATCGTTCCCACCGGCGAACTGTTCCAGGCGCTGCAGCGCGGTACCATCGACGGGGTGCATTCGGACGACGACTCGATGGCGTCGCCGACCCCGCTGCGCCAGTTCGGCGGCTACTTCCCCTTTGCGACGAAACATATCCTTGATGTGCCCGTGCTGTTCAATCAGTACGGTCTGGCCGATATCTGGCGGTCAGAATACGAAAAGGTCGGTGTGGCGTGGTTGTCTGCTGCGGGTCAGGACCCGTGCAACTTCAACACCAAGAAGGAAATCAAGACGCTCGGCGATCTGGACGGGCTGAAGCTGTACACCTTCCCGACGGCGGGTCGCTTCCTGGCCAAGTTTGGCGTCGTGCCGGTGAACATTCCTTACGAGGATGCCGAAGTGGCGGTTCAGACCGGAGAGCTGGACGGTATGGCATGGTCGGGCATCACCGAAGATTACACCGTGGGCTGGGCCGATGTGACCGACTACTTCCTGACCAACAACATCTCGGGTGCCTGGATCGGTTCGTGGTTCGCAAATCAGGAACGCTGGGCCGAACTGCCCGATCACCTGAAATCGGTTGTCATGGCCGGGATCGAGGCGGGCCACACCTATCGCAACCAGTGGTACTGGGGTGGCGAAGCGGCGTTGCGTGCCAACGGCGACAAGCTGGAACTGCGGCAAGTTCCGGCCTCGGAATGGAAAGAGGTTGAAAACGCAGCTATCGAATTCTGGGATGAGGTCGCGCAGGAAGGCGAGATTCACCAGAAGATTGTTGGCATCTTCCGCGAGTACAACTCGGTCATCAACCAGGCCGGTGCTCCCTATACCTTCGATTGATACCAAACTCGGGGGCACCGCGTTTGGTGCCCCCGTCAGCAGCTAGAGGTTTGTTTCATGACCGCAACTTTGACATTCGAAACCCTGAAATCCCAGGTCGCATCCGGTGACATTGATACAGTCTTGGTTTGTTTTGTTGACATGCAGGGCCGTTTGATGGGGAAGCGGTTTCATGGGGGTCATTTTGTTGCGGGTGCGTGGGAAGAGACGCATTGCTGCAACTATCTGCTGGCGACGGACCTCGAGATGGGGACGCCGGACGGGTATGCCTCGACCAGCTGGGAGCGGGGATACGGCGACTACGTCATGAAGCCGGATCTGGACACGCTGCGGCCGGTGCCGTGGCTTGAGGGGACGGTGATGGTGATGTGTGATGTGCTGGATCATCACACGCATGAAGAGGTGCCGCATGCGCCGCGTTCGATCCTGAAGAAGCAGGTGAACCGCCTGAAGGCGATGGGCTATGAGGCGATGTGCGCCACCGAGCTGGAGTTTTTCCTGTTCGAAAAGAGCTTTGATGCGATCCGCAAGGAGGGGTTCCGCGATCTGCAACCGATCTCGGGCTATAACGAGGATTATCACATCCTGCAGACCACCAAGGAAGAGCATGTGATGCGACCGATCCGCAACCATCTGTGGAATGCGGGCATTCCGGTCGAAAACTCGAAGGGTGAGGCCGAGACCGGGCAGGAAGAGCTGAACATCAAATACGCTCCGGCGATGGATACGGCGGAATATCACTCGATTGCCAAAAACGCGGTGAAAGAGATCGCCTGGCAGCATGGCCATGCGGCGACGTTCCTGCCGAAATGGCATCACGACAAGGTGGGCAGTTCGTCCCACGTGCACCAGTCGCTTTGGGCCGATGGCAAGCCCGCGTTTTATGACGCGGAAGATGAGCTGGGCGTGTCGGCGCTGATGAAAAGCTATATGGCGGGCCTGCTGAAATACGCCGCCGATTACACGTACTTCATGGCGCCTTACATCAACAGCTACAAGCGGTTCATGAAGGGCACCTTTGCGCCGACGCGGATCATCTGGTCGGTGGACAACCGCACCGCCGGGTTCCGCCTGTGCGGGGATGGCACCAAGGCGGTTCGGGTCGAGTGCCGGATCCCTGGGTCGGACATGAACCCCTATCTGGCGATGGCCGGAATGTTGGCGGCCGGGATTGCGGGTATCGAAGAGGGGCTGGAGCTACAACCGCCTGCAAGGGGCGATGTCTATCAGGGCGACACGGGCATGATCCCCGGCACTTTGAAGGATGCGCGCAACGCGCTGCATGGCTCGGCGATGTTGCGCGGGGCTATGGGGGATGATGTGGTGGATCACTATACCCGCGCGGCCGAGGTCGAGATTGAGGAATTCGAGCGCGTGGTGACGGATTGGGAAGTGGCCCGGGGCTTCGAGCGGGCGTAGGCTAGGGGAGAGCGGGCGCTGCGCGCCCGGGTGCCTTCGGCGAGAGTATTTGGAAAAAGATGAAGCAGGGCGCGCCCTGCGAACAGTCAAGAGGTTGGGATGGCCCAGACACTGAAGTGTATCTCTCCGGTCGATGGATCGGTTTTTGCCGAGCGGGAAGTGCTGTCGCGCGAAGCTGCGTTTGAGCTGGCCGCAAAGGCCCGCGCGGCGCAGGCGGGCTGGGCGGCGCGGCCGTTGCAGGAGCGGATTGATCTTGTAATGGCGGGCGTGGCCGCCGTTGGCGCGATGAACGACGAGATCGTGCCGGAATTGGCCCATATGATGGGTCGCCCGGTGCGCTATGGCGGTGAGTTCGGCGGCTTCAATGAGCGCGCCAGTTACATGGCCGAGATTGCCGCAACCTCTCTGGCCGATATCGCGGTGGGCGAGGATGAGACGTTCAGGCGCTATATCAAGCGCATCCCGCACGGGGTCGTGTTTGTGGTGGCGCCGTGGAACTACCCCTACATGACCGCAATCAACACGGTGGCACCGGCGCTGATCGCGGGCAACACTGTGATCCTGAAACATGCCACGCAGACCCTGCTGGTGGGGGAGCGTATGGCGCAGGCCTTCCATTCGGCAGGTGTGCCCGAGGATGTGTTCCAGAATGTTTTTCTGAGCCATGACGTGACCAATGATCTGATCGCAGGCAAGGCGTTCGACTTCGTGAACTTCACCGGCTCGGTCGGGGGCGGTCAGGCGATGGAATGCGCGGCGGCAGGGACATTCACCGGTGTCGGCACGGAACTGGGCGGCAAGGATCCGGGCTATGTCATGGAGGATGCCGATCTGGACGGGGCAGTTGATACGCTGATCGACGGGGCGATGTTCAATTCGGGCCAGTGCTGCTGCGGGATTGAGCGGATCTATGTGCACGAAAGCCTGTATGATGACTTCGTCGCCAAGGCTGTTGAGATCGTGAAGGGGTATAAGCTAGGCAACCCATTGGATACCGGGACGACAATTGGTCCGATGGCGAATGTGCGCTTTGCCGACGAGGTGCGAGCGCAGATTGCCGAGGCGGTTGCGGCTGGAGCGGTGGCGCATATCGACACTTTCCCCGAGGATGATGGCGGCGCCTATCTGACACCCCAGATTCTTACAGGCGTCACCCATGACATGCGCGCGATGCGGGACGAAAGCTTTGGCCCCGTCGTTGGCATCATGAAAGTGTCCTCGGACGAAGAAGCCATCGCGCTGATGAATGACAGCGAATTTGGCCTGACCGCGTCGCTCTGGACCCGCGATGTGGACCGCGCCGCGCGGGTCGGCGACCGGATCGAGACCGGCACCGTGTTCATGAACCGGGCCGACTACCTGGACCCGGGCCTGTGCTGGACCGGCTGCAAGAATACCGGTCGTGGCGGCGGACTGTCCGTGATCGGTTATCACAACCTGACCCGTCCAAAGTCGTATCACCTAAAAAAAGTGACTGGCTGAGGATACCCGCCCGTCCCGTTCTCCCCCTCTGCGGGACGGGCCCGAACACTGAGAGAAAATAGGACATGAGCCTTCAAGGAAACTGGTCTTATCCGACCGCGATCAAATTCGGCGCAGGCCGAATCCGGGAACTGCCCGAGGCCTGCGCGGCCGCCGGGATGAAACGCCCGCTGCTGGTCACCGACAAGGGGCTGGCCGATCTGCCGATCACCAAGGCAACGCTGGATATCATGGAGGCCGCCGGTCTGGGGCGCGGCCTGTTCAGCGACGTGGACCCGAACCCGAATGAGAAGAACCTTGAGGCCGGTGTCGCGGCCTATAACGCGGGTGGCCATGACGGGGTGATCGCGTTTGGCGGCGGCTCGGGTCTGGATCTGGGCAAGATGGTGGCCTTCATGGCGGGTCAGATGCGGCCAGTCTGGGATTTTGAAGACATTGGCGACTGGTGGACCCGCGCCGACGCAGATGCCATCGCGCCGATCATCGCCGTGCCGACGACCGCGGGCACCGGATCGGAGGTGGGTCGCGCCAGCGTCATCACCAACTCCGAAACCCATGCCAAGAAGATCATCTTTCACCCGAAAGTGCTGCCAACGGTCGTGCTCTGTGACCCGGAGCTGACCGTGGGCATGCCCAGGTTCATCACCGCAGGCACCGGGCTGGATGCCTTTGCCCATTGTGTCGAGGCCTATTCCAGCCCACACTACCATCCGATGAGCCAGGGCATCGCTTTGGAAGGGATGCGCCTGGTCAAGGATTACCTGCCGCGCGCCTATGCCGACGGCACCGATATCGAGGCCCGCGCCCAGATGATGAGCGCCGCCGCCATGGGCGCCACCGCCTTCCAGAAGGGCCTGGGCGCGATCCACGCCATGAGCCATCCCGTCGGCGCGCACTTCAACACCCATCACGGGACCACCAACGCGGTCTGCATGCCCGCCGTGCTGGACTTCAACGCCCCCGCCATCGCCGACCGGTTCGCGCAGGCCGCGGCCTATCTGGGCATCGATGGCGGCTTTGACGGCTTCCGCGCCTTTGTTCAGGACTTCAACGACAGCCTCGGCATCCCGCGCAAGCTCTCCGAACTGGGCGTCACCGAAGCCGCTATCCCGGACCTCGTCCAGGGCGCCCTCATCGACCCCTCCTGCGGCGGAAACCCGGTCGAACTCACAAAAGAGAACCTTACAAACCTCTTTAACACCGCGTTGTGATCCACCTCTCTTTGTGACAATAGGACACCGGCCCGTTTTGCGGGCCGGTTTTGTTTCACGAAAGGTTCGGACGTGACCCCGTTTGTCATCGCCATCACTTTGGCGGCTGCAATGCTGCATGCAGTTTGGAACGCAATAGTCAAATCTGCGGCCGACCGAACCACGACCATGGGCTTGGTGGCTCTTGGACAGGCTATTCCCGGAGCGATCATGGTTGCTGCACTGCCCATGCCCAGCGCCGAGAGCTTCCCCTACATCCTGATCTCGACCTTCGTGCATTTCGGGTACTATTTCATGCTGGGCAAGGCGTATCAGCACGGTGACCTGAGCGTCGTCTATCCCATCGCCCGCGGGATCGTACCGGCGCTGGTGTCCCTGTGGGCGATGCTGTTGGCGGGCGAAATGCTGCCCCTGCAGGCTTGGGCCGGGATTGCTTTGATCGCGGTTGGTATCCAGCTCAGCAACTGGAGGGCATTACGTTCGGGGCTCGGGCGCTCGACCCTGTTGTTCGCGATAGGCACAGGGGTGTGTATCTCGATCTATTCGGTGTTCGACGGGATCGGGGTGCGCTTGTCGGGAAACACGCTCAGCTACTGGGCCTGGGGGGCTTTTCTGCACTTGTTTATTGCCGGATTCGTCGGCATCCGCAGGCGAAAGAAACTGGCGGATTATCCTATGAACGTGTGGGTTGTTGGCCTGTTGGGTGGCCTGGTGTCGATGGCGGCCTACGGGTTGGTGCTTTACGCCAAGAACTTTGCCCCACTGGGCGCGGTTTCGGCGCTGCGCGAAACCTCGGTTATCTTCGCGGCGTTGATCGGGTTCATTTTCCTGAAAGAAGGCAACTGGATGCGGCGGCTGGGGGCCGCGGTTCTGATGGCCGTTGGCGTGGCGCTGATCGGGCTGGCCGTTTAATCCCCCCAAGACCATCTTGCTGAGTGCGCCCCTGATCTCTCATATTGAGTCGGAGTGATGAGGGAGCGTTTTCATGACCAAAGAGATTGTTCTGATCCACGGGGCCTTTGCCGGGCCGTGGTGCATGCAGGATTACGCGGGTTTCTTCCGCGACAGGGGCTGGACCGTCCACACACCCGCATTGCGACATCACGGCGGAGATCCGAAGGCCGAGCCTGATCAGGGCCTGACCGATACCAGCGTGATGGATTATGCGGACGACATCGCGGAATTTGTGAAAGGACTGGACAGCAAGCCGGTTCTCCTTGGCCATGCGATTGCGGGCGTGGTGGCCCAGCAGGTGGCCTCGCGCGGGTTGGCAAGCGCCATCGTCCTTATCAACCCGAACGCAGCGTGGGGCACCTTGCCCGAAACCGACGACGAACGGGCCATCCCCCGCGCGCTGATGGAGGGCGGGGCGTTCTGGAAGCAACCCATGCGAGTCGAGTTCGACCTGATGGCGCCCTTCGCGCTGAACAAGATGCCCGAGGCGCAACAACACGCGGTGTTTGACCAGTTGGGCGCCGAAAGTGGCCGGGTGATGTTCGAGATGTTCTTCTGGATGTTCGACGACCACCACGCGATGAAGGTCGACATCGACAAGGTCGACTGCCCCGTGCTGATCGTTTCAGGCACCGAGGATCGGGCGGTGAACCCTGACACCTGCCGCGCTTTGGCGGAATTGTACGGAGACCGCGCGACCTTAATGCCCGCAAAGGATCACGCGCATTTCTTGTTCATGGAACCCGGCTGGGAGAAACCCGCCGGGCAGATTGCCGATTGGTTGGATGGAAAGGTGGGCTAGCAGGCCCGCCATTTCATCACCGGCTGGTCTGAAAGCTGCTTTGTGGCCGCCAGCTCATCGTGCCATCATCCCGTTTGACACAGCGGAGCAGATGTTCCTCTCGCGATGTTGAGGTAGTGGTGACGGTGTTGTCGCCCGAGATCACCACGAAGGAATCCAGTGAATAGGCCATGCCCTGATAGTAGCAGAACCGTAACTCTGCCCCGACCGGAATCGGTGACGCGGTGAGCAGAGCCTGCTGCGCGTTTGCCTGGCTGGCCAGCACGGCAAAGGCCAGCCCGAGGGTTAGTGTTTTCATGTCGTCCTCCCGTTCGGAAAATTGTTCGTGGTCAAATTGGGTTTTGGACGCTCGGAACCTCAAATGTCGTTCTTTGGTGACGGATTGAGGGGAAGTGTGAACGGGATCAGCGGGTTAGGCAAGCGATGTGTTTGGAGGGTGGCTGTTGTCACGCGTCAACTATGAATTTTGGCCAGCATAAACCACTCCATTTAAATGGGTCAATTCAGTTACATGAAACCTAGTGTCGTTAGCCAGTTGTAAGGCGGACGTATCTACTTCTTGATCGTATATTCAAATCGAATTGAGTTTATCAGCAGATTTACATCCGAAGCGTCCGTTTGCTTGTGGATCATTCGATGGCACGTTGGACAAAGAACCAAGAAATCATCTGGTATTCTATATCTACGGCTTTCACCTTCAGCCAAGCCGCTAATTGGCTTCGCGTGATGTACGTCTATCGGAGTGTTCTGTAGTGGACCGTCAAAGCCAAAGTGTATTTTAGGATCCATACCGCATGCTTCGCAAACAGTACCCCTCGCTTGAAGGACGGTCTTCCTAATATTCGGCGTCCGTTCTATGCGACGTGATAGAAAGTACTTGCGGGTTTCTGTTATGTCTGTTGTTCCCGCTTCTTCCATCATGGTGTCTGTGGGAGTAGTACCACCGCGATCTACAAGTGCATTATAGGCAGACAGCATTGTATCTAAGTCTTTGTAGAACTGATCGGAATCGATTTGAGCTGCTGAATAGGTGCGCCCAAACGAATGGCCAGATTCATACCCAAGCGGTAGGGACTCTGTGGAGCCTAAATCAATTGGTTCCACAGAGAACAGCTTGGCAAATTCTGGAACCCTTTCCGCCAAGCCAATTGCTCTTCGGCGCAGAACTTGACGACCTTTGCGTTCGCCAAACTCGTTGTATATTTCCGTCGTCCCTTGGTTCATCGACAGCACAATTTCTTCTGATTGTGCGTTAATCAGGTAAACTACGTAAAAACCTCTTGTGGCGCTCTCAGTAACTAATGGGTCAAAAAAAGCCAACCAAGGTACAGCTGCCCAGTTGCCTGCACCAACGCTAGATTTGACCTTTAACGCGTAGGGTAGAAATATTAACTGTTTCTTGGCTTCTATTGATACGTCGTGTCGAACAAAATTCCCAAAATCGCTGCCGGCAAAAGATTTGGCTCGTTCAAAAACGAACTCCCTCGCCATTCTGGCGAGCATTTGGTGAAGCATTATTTCTCCTAGACATCCAACTCCTCCACAAACCGCGCGTTTTCCTGAATGTACTGGAACCGCAGTTCGGGTTTTTTACCCATCAGACGCTCGACCAGGTCGCCGGTCTCGCCGGGTTCGTCCTCGTCGATCGTAACGCGGATCAGTTTGCGCGATGCCGGGTCCATCGTGGTCTCTTTCAGGTCCTTGGCGTCCATTTCGCCCAGACCTTTGAAGCGTGAGACGTCGATCTTGCCTTTGCCGCCCAGACCTTTCTCAAGCCACTCATCCCGCTCGGCCTCGTCCAGACAATAGACGCGCTTGGGGCCTTGGGTCAGGCGGTAGAGGGGCGGGCAGGCCAGATACAGGTGGCCCGCGTCGATCATCGGGCGCATCTGGGTGAAGAAGAACGTCATCAGCAGCGAGGCGATATGCGCCCCGTCCACATCCGCGTCGGTCATGATGATGACCTTGTCATAGCGCAGGTCGTCCACGTTGAACTTGGTGCCAAGGCCGACACCCAGAGCCTGCGTCAGGTCGTTGATTTCGGCATTGGTGCCCAGTTTCGAACTGGCGGCGCCCAGCACGTTCAGGATCTTGCCGCGCAGGGGCAGCAGGGCCTGTGTCTTGCGGTCGCGTCCCATTTTGGCGGAGCCGCCCGCCGAGTCGCCCTCGACGATGAATAATTCCGTGCCGTCGCGTGTTGAACTACTACAGTCCACCAGCTTACCGGGAAGACGAAGTTTCTTAGTGGCGGACTTGCGTTGTGTTTCCTTCTCGGCCCGTCGGCGCAGACGTTCCTCGGCCCTCAGGATGAGGAAGTCGAGGATCGCCCCGGCGGATTTCGTATCAGCGGCCAGCCAGTTGTCGAAATGGTCGCGGACCGAGTTTTCGACCAGCCGTTGTGCCTCGACCGTGGCCAGCCGGTCCTTGGTCTGGCCGACGAATTCCGGTTCGCTGATGAAACACGACACCAGCGCACAGCCACCGGTGATCAGATCGTCACGGGTGATCTGACCGGCCTTTTTGTTGTTAATCAGTTCCCCGTAGGCCTTGATCCCCTTGAGGACCGCGGCCCAGAACCCGGCCACATGGGTGCCGCCTTCGGGCGTGGGAACGGTGTTACAGTAGGATTGGATGAAACCGTCGCGCGAGGGCGTCCAGTTGATCGCCCATTCGACCTTGCCGGGGGCGCCGAATTTCTCGTTAAAGTCCACGGTGCCGGCAAAGGGTTGCTCGGCATAGGTGGACGAACCGTTCATCGTCTCTTTCAGATAGTCCGACAGACCGCCGGGGAAGTGAAAGGACGCCTCGGTCGGGGTTTCACCATCATCGATGGCGGATTTCCAGCGGATTTCGACGCCCGAGAACAGGTAGGCCTTGGATCGGATGGACTTGAACAGCCTCGCCGGTTTGAACCGGTGATGGCCGAATATTTCCTCATCCGGGTGGAAGGTGACGGTGGTGCCGCGCCGGTTGGGGGCCGCACCGATTTTCTCGACAGGGCCCAGCGGGATACCGCGCGAGAACCGCTGTTCGAACAGCGTCTTATCGCGCGCGACCTGCACGACCATCGAATCCGACAAAGCGTTGACAACGGACGCACCCACGCCATGCAGACCGCCCGAGGTCTGGTAGGCCTTGCCCGAGAACTTACCGCCCGCGTGCAGGGTACAAAGAATGACCTCCAGCGCCGATTTATCCGGGAACTTTGGGTGCGGATCGATCGGTATACCGCGCCCATTGTCGCGCACGGTCAAAGCGTAATCCGAGTGCAGTTCGACCTCGATCCGGTTGGCGTGGCCCGCAACGGCCTCGTCCATCGAGTTGTCGAGGATTTCGGCAACCATGTGGTGCAAAGCGCGTTCGTCCGTGCCGCCGATATACATGCCGGGGCGTTTGCGGACCGGTTCCAGCCCTTCAAGCACCTCAATCGAGGAGGCGTCATAGGCGGCGGTGGCGCTGGGCGTCAACAGATCGTCGGGCATGGGTGCTGCTCTTGTTTTTGGGTTTGCTCCATTATGGCAGGTGATGTGTGCGGGGGGAAGAGGGGCGCGAGGTGTTGTGGATAGATGTGCTGGCGGCTGAGTTTTCGCCTGATCGACGGTAATTTGCTAGTCTGGGTTCGAGCAACGGCCTTATTGCAAAGGAGTGGGTTGATGAACACGAGCGCGTCCGGTTTTGTTGGAGAGATTCCTGAGCATTACGACAAGGGGCTAGGGCCCAATATTTTTGTCGACTATGCAGACCGGCTTGTCGACGAATGCTGTGCAGAGGCCGTGGCAAATGTGATCGAACTAGCGGCTGGCACCGGAATTGTCAGTGGCAAGCTGCGCGACAGATTACCGAAGGACGCCAGTTTGCTGGTGACGGATCTGAACGGGCCGATGCTGGAGGTGGCAAAAAAGAAACTCGAAGAGGGCGATAATCTCCGGTTCTCAGTCGCGGATGCAATGGATCTACCATTTGAGGAAGCCCGTTTCGATCTTATGGTTTGCCAGTTTGGAGTGATGTTCTTTCCCGACAAAGTTGCCTCGTTCCGCGAGGCAGCCCGAGTTATCAAGCCTGGCGGCCGTTACGTTTTCAACGTGTGGAGCGCAATGTCCGAGAACCCGTTTTCGCAGATGGCTCACGAAGTGGCCCGACAGTTTTTTCCGGATGATCCGCCCGGGTTTTATAAGGTTCCCTTTCACTACGGTGATCCACAGTTGGTCAAGGCGGACCTTGCCGAGGCAGGATGGGGTGACATCAGGTACGAGACCATTCGACTGAACAAACACATTGAGGCACCCGAGACATTTGCGAAAGCTCTGGTTTTCGGGAATCCATTGATTGATGAAATCAGATCCCGAGGCGGAGTTTCTTCGGATGACGTTGCCTGGGAAATGGCGTCTGCTCTGCACCGCACTTTTGGCCCAACCGAAATGACGATGCCGTTGTCGGCTACGACATTTGTTTGCCGCAAGACCCAAGCGTGACAGATCTGGACTTTTCTTAGTCTGCTGTTTTCTGGACTTTTGTTCCGCCTTTTCCTTTGGCATCAATATCCCGACAGAGCGCTGAGGGTTCACGGCCAAGGGCGTTTGGCCCATAGAGAGGATTGCGAATGAGCTGGATCAAAACCATTCCGTTTGACGAGGCGAAAGGTAAGTTGCGAAAGCTGTATGAGCGAGTGACCGGCCCGGACAACAACGTGGACAACATCATGATGGCGCACAGCCTGCGCCCGAATTCGATGGAAGGCCACATGGCGATCTACAAGAACGTGCTGCACCATTCAGGCAACCAGATTCCCAAATGGTTTCTCGAAGTCCTGGGTGTCTGGGTCAGCTCGCTGAATCGGTGCGGCTATTGTGTCGAACATCACTTCAAAGGGTTGCAGAGGTTGCTGGGTGACACTGAGCGAGGTGATGCCATACGCGCAGCGATTGAGGCGCGACAGCCGGAAACGGCGCCACTGGATGCGGCACAGGTGGCGGCGATGGGATATGCCCGCAAGCTGACCGAAGCGCCGGCCGAACTGACCGAGGCCGATGTGATCGCTTTGCGAGATGCGGGGTGGGACGACGGAGAGATCCTCGAGATCAATCAGGTCTGTTCCTATTTTTCCTATGCCAACCGGACAGTTTTGGGATTGGGGTGTTCGACCAAGGGGGATGTTTTGGGATTGTCGCCAAACAACTCCGACAATCCCGACGATTGGGGCCATCGGTAAGGGCGCAAGCGAGCGTGGGCAGGCTGTTGCGCCTGTCAGAGTTTGATGCCGATCAAAGCGAATTTTATGAGTTTCTGCTAGGCGTTCCGGGAAACACTGAAACCCAGGAGCATATGCATGGCGGCAATCGTCCAGACCGACTTGAAACCCACTCAGATCAATACTGTACAGGCTGAAGTTCAGGATGCCGCGCAGCCATGCGCCGAGAAAATCCGGCACGCTTTCGAGAGCGGCAAGTACCCTTACGGCCACAAGATGGCGCGCAAAACCTACGAGGCGGAAAAGGCGAAGCTTCAGGCTGAATTGCTCAAGGTGCAGCTTTGGGCGCAGGAGACGGGCCAGCGGTTTGTTCTGCTGTTTGAAGGGCGCGACGCGGCCGGCAAAGGCGGCACGATCAAGCGGTTCATGGAGCACCTAAACCCCCGTCAGGCCCGCGTGGTAGCCCTGAACAAGCCGACGTGGGAAGAGAAGGGGCAGTGGTACTATCAGCGCTATGTGCAGGAGTTGCCGACGGTCGGTGAAATGGTGTTCTACGACCGGTCCTGGTACAACCGGGCAGGTGTCGAGCGCGTGATGGGGTTCTGTTCGCCAAACGAATACCTTGAGTTCATGCGGCAGACGCCCGAACTGGAACGGATGCTGGTGCGATCGGGTATCCAGTTATACAAGTACTGGTTCTCGGTCACGCAGCCCGAACAGCAACGCAGGTTCAAGAGCCGCGAAACCGATCCGCTTAAGCAGTGGAAGCTGTCGCCAATCGACAAGGCCAGTCTGGACAAATGGGATGATTATACCGAGGCGAAGGAGGCGATGTTCTTTTACACCGACACTGCCGATGCGCCCTGGACCATCGTCAAATCGAATGACAAGAAACGCGCGCGGCTGAACTGTATGCGGCATTTCTTGTCGACGCTGGATTACCCGGACAAGGATCAGGAATTGGTTGGCGAGCCTGATCCCCTGATCGTCGGGCAGGCGCATCACGTCATACATCGTTCGGATCACGTGCTGGGTACGTCGCTGCATCCCGAAGCGCGTTTGTAAGAGTCTGGCCTTTCGGGAATTCGGAGTCTCAGTTTGAAAATTCGATGATCGGCTCTTGTCCCTGACGATGGCCGGGCCTATGGCTGTTGCGATGAGCAAAGTCATGTCATATCCCGGCCATTTTCGCGCGATTGCCGTTCTGGGCCTGCCCCTGATCGGCGGGCATCTTGCGCAGTATGCGATCGGCCTGACCGATACCATCATGCTGGGATGGTACGGGGTCGAAGCGCTGGCGGCGGTGACGTTGGCCAGCAGCTACTACTTTGTTCTGTTCCTGTTCGGCGCAGGGTTCGGCTTGGCGGTCATGCCCATGGTCGCAACGGCCGCGGCGGAGGAGAACGAAACCAGCATCCGAAGATCAACCCGCATGGGGTTGTGGCTGTCGCTGATTTACTCGGCCCTGATCATGCCGCTGCTTTGGTGGTCCTATCCCATACTGATCGCCCTGAAGCAGGAGCCGGAGGTTGCTCAAACAGCGTCGGAGTACTTGCGTGTCGCAGGGTGGGGGATCATCCCGGCGCTATTGGTCATGGTGCTGAAGTCTTATCTGGCTGCGTTGGAGCGTACGCAGATCGTCTTGTGGATTACCGTTGCCGCTGCCCTGGTGAACGCGGTGACGAACTACGCGCTGATCTTTGGCAATTGGGGGGCTCCGGAACTTGGTGTCATGGGGGCCGCCATCGCATCGGTTGTCACGCAGATCGTTTCGTTGATTTGCGTCATCTACTATGCCGTGCGCGTTTTGCCTGAACACAGCCTGTTTCAGCGTTTCTGGCGGCCGGACTGGGAAATGTTCGGCAGTGTTCTGCGGTTGGGCGTTCCAATTGGCCTGACCATGCTGGCCGAGGTTTCCCTGTTTGCCACTTCGGCCCTGATGATGGGATGGATCGGGCAGGTACCGCTGGCCGCGCACGGTATTGCGCTGAACCTCGCCTCGGCAACGTTCATGGTTCACCTGGGCCTTTCAAACGCCGCCACCATAAGGGCAGGCAACGCGCTGGGCCGGAAGGATCGAGCGCACCTGGAAAAAGGCGCGATTGCCGTAACCGGGATGTCGCTGGTTGTGTCAGTGCTGACGATCATCCTGTTTCTGACCTGCGCCGAACCGTTGATTTCGCTGTTCATGGAAGCGGACAACCCCGAGCGTCCGCAGATTCTGGCGATCGGCACCGGGCTTCTGGCCATGGCAGCCCTGTTCCAGCTGGTTGATGGCGCTCAGGTCATCGCGCTGGGCTTGTTGCGCGGTGTGCAGGACGCCAAGATCCCAATGGTGATGGCCGCGCTCAGCTATTGGGTGATCGGTATTCCGGCCTCTTACTACTTTGGCTTCATGCGGGGTATGGAGGGTATCGGAGTTTGGCTTGGCCTTGTCATTGGGCTGGCCTGCGCTGCGGTGATGCTGATGGCCCGTTTCTGGCTCAGGTCCGTGCGAGAGGTCGGGTTGCCGGTCGAAAGACCGGCGGCCTGATCAGTTTTTGTTCAGGCGATCGGCCTTCTTCCGTACAAGCACAGTCCGGAGGTCGTGCATCGCCATCAGCAATCGGTCGCTGACATCTTCAAGCTGTTCTTCCGTGGCCTTGGACTGGGCCCACTGTGTCGTCAGGTTCAGGTAATCGACCGCGCGGTGAATGTCATCAATGTCACGTTTCGCCAACAGGGCTTTACGTTCTGTCATCCAGCGTTGGATCTCGGCCTTGTCAGCATCGGAAAGCGTGTGCTGTCCATGAGGTTTGATGTCGTCATTGCGGATGTTGATAACGGCGATCTGATCCATTTCGATCCGGCGGTGTCGATTTGCCGTATCGATTTTGAACACGACCGCTCCGTTTTCACGGACACGAAAATAGTATTCCGGCAGGTCTGTCGACAAGATTCTTCTCCGATCAGGTCAGTGCGGCGCAAAACCGTTGAATGCGGGCACACGCCTCTTTCAGGGCCGCGTCCGAAGTCGCGTAGCTGATCCGGAAATTCGGCGACAGCCCAAAGGCTGAACCAAAGACAACGGCGACGTCCGCTTCCTCCAGCAATGCGGTGGCAAAGGTTTCGTCACTGTCAATTAGGGTGCCTGCAGGGCTGGTCTTTCCGATCAGACCTGCGATGGACGGGTACACATAGAACGCGCCTTCGGGCGTGGGGCAGGAAATGCCGTCGATTTCATTCAGCATCTCGACGACCAGATCGCGGCGTCGTTTGAAGGTCTCGTTGTTAGGGGCCAGAAACGCCTGGGTGCCGTTCAGTGCCTCAACCGCGGCCCATTGGCTGACTGAACACGGGTTCGAGGTGGATTGCGACTGGATTTTGCGCATGGCCGCAATGATCTCGACCGGGCCCGCGGCGTAACCGATCCGCCAGCCGGTCATGGCATAGGCTTTGGATACGCCGTTGCAGGTGAGCGTACGGTCATACAGTCCCGGCTCAACCTCAGCAGGGGTGCAGAACTCGAATCCGTCATAAGCTAGGTGCTCATACATATCGTCGGACATGATCCAGACATGCGGGTGGCGCATCAGCACATCGGTCAACGCCTTCAGTTCTTCCCGGCTATATCCGGCCCCGGTTGGGTTCGATGGAGAGTTGAAGATGAACCACTTTGTCTTCGGCGTGATCGCGGCCTCAAGCTGTTCGGCAGTCAGCTTGAAATTGTTTTCGAGTTTGGCTTCGACCACAACCGGCGTGCCCCCGGCCAAAAGCACCATGTCCGGGTAGCTGACCCAGTATGGCGCGGGGATGATGACTTCGTCGCCCGGGTTCATCGTCGCCATCAGCGCGTTGTACAGCGTCTGCTTGCCGCCCGTTCCGACCGATATCTGGGCCGGTGTGTAATCCAACCCGTGGTCGCGTTTCATCTTGGCGCAGGCCGCCTGCTTGAGTTCGGGGATACCGTCGGGGGCGGTATACTTGGTCTTGCCGGCGGCAATGGCAGCGACCGCCGCGTCCTTGATGTTCTGCGGGGTGTCGAAATCCGGTTCGCCCGCGCTGAGGCCAATGACGTCGCGTCCGGCGGCCTTCATTTCAGCCGCCTTTGCCGTCATCGCGATTGTGGGCGAAGGTTTTACGCGTGACAGTGTCGCAGACAGGAAACTCATGAGTGGCCTCGGTTTGTATGTTTTGCCTGTCTGTCATAGGGTGCGCCCGAATGACGATCAAGCGCTATGAAAAATAGATTTGGAGCCCCAGATGACTGAAGAACACGACTGGTTCGGACCGGATGCAGCAACGTTTGGGGATCGTCTGGCAGGCGCGCGAGAAGCGGCCGGGATGTCACAGTCTGAGATGGCCCGCAGGCTGGGTGTAAAAAAGGCGACCATTGTCGCGTGGGAGAACGATCTGTCCGAGCCGCGCGCGAACCGTCTGTCGATTATGGCGGGCATGGTGAATGTCTCGATCATGTGGTTGCTGACCGGAGAAGGTGAGGGGATGGGCGCTCCCTTGGAGGAGGATGCCGAAAGCCTGGAGTTGGCAGGAGTCGCCGCCGAGTTGCGCGCAATTCGCGGCGAAATGCGCGCCAGCGCCGAACGCGCGGCGCGTCTTGAGAAAAAGATCCGCCTGATGTTGGAGCCTCAACAGTGACGGAAACACGCGATGTTCGGATCAAGCGTATGAAAATGCGCTCGATGCGGCGGGGGATCAAAGAGATGGATCTGATCCTGTCGGCCTATGCCGACCGCAACCTTGCGGGCATGGATACGGTCGGTCTGGATGCCTACGATGCGCTGCTGCACGAAAACGATCAGGACCTTTATCAATGGGTGACTGGGCAGGCCAGGCCTCCTGAAAGCTTTGCGGACCTGATCGCGGATATCGCGCAGACCATTCAAAAATAACGGAAAATCCCACTTAACCGATTTTTCGGGAATTCGGTTCATCGTGTCAGAAACTGCGCGACTGAATCGGAGGGTCGGATGAGTATGGAATTGCAGGTTTCCGCGCCGGGAACCAAAGGGTTCATGACCAGCTATCTTGAGGCGCTGGCCCTTGTCGAACGGCTGCACCGGTTGCTGCTGGATGTCATCAAGGATGAATTCGAACGAGTCGGTGTGCTGGAAATCAATGCTGTGCAGGCGCTTCTTCTGTTCAATATTGGCGATCACGAGGTGACGGCGGGCGAACTAAAAAGCCGGGGTTACTATCAGGGCAGCAATGTCAGCTACAACCTCAAGAAACTGGTCGAAATGGGTTACATGCATCACCAGAGATGCGAGATTGACCGGCGGTCCGTCCGGGTGCGCCTGACCCCACGCGGCCGAGAGATTCGCGACATCGTGGCCGAGCTGTTCTCGCGCCATGCCGAAGGCCTGCAGAGCCGTGGTGTTCTGGAATTTGACGGGATCGAACATATCACCACGTCTTTGCGCCGGGTCGAGCGATACTGGACCGATCAGATCCGCTACATTTACTGAGCTTTCGGGCACGTCGCTTGGCAAAATGTGACCGCCAGGTACCGGATTGCGATTCAAGCTCTGCGGGTGCTGACCGGAACGTCGTATTCGCGGCAAAAAGCGACTGAGGGTCGAGGGCCGGACAACTTCGAGCCCTCTCAACAAAAAGCCCAGTACGCTAACTGCGCATCTTCCTTCCGTGGTTTGAACGCCAGCCTTCGGGCAAAGTTTGGGTAATAACCTTGAGCGTGATGGGTACCGGATCACATCGCGTTCAAGTCGCTGTTCGCTCTCACCGAATATGCTACACCGTGGCACGCTCGAATCAGAAACCCCAGTGCCCCGAAACCGGCAAGACAGCCCGGTTAAACCTCGTGGCGCTTTGCTTGCACGAACACGGAGCCAGCGCTTTGACGAAAAACGCACAGAAAGCAGCGCGTCTGAGCGTGGCCCCCATGATGGACTGGACAGACCGGCATTGTCGGTTTTTTCATCGGTTGCTCAGTCGTCAAACCCTGCTTTACACGGAAATGGTGACGGCCCCGGCATTGGTCCGGGGTGGGGCAATTCATTTGCTGGACTACAGCCCGCAGGAGCACCCAGTTGCCCTGCAACTGGGCGGGTCGGATCCTGAAGAACTGGCACAAGCAGCGCGCTTGGGCGCGGAAGCCGGGTATGATGAGGTTAACCTGAATTGCGGCTGCCCTTCCGACCGGGTTCAGTCGGGCACGTTTGGGGCGGTGTTGATGAAGGACCCCTCTCGCGTCGCCGAATGCGTGGCGGCGATGATTGATGCTGTCGATATCGAAGTTACCGTCAAATGCCGCCTTGGTGTCGATGATCAGGAAGCCGAAGAAGTGCTGCCTGCGTTTCTGGAGGCAATCCGCGCGGCAGGCTGTGGTCGCGTTACGATCCACGCGCGCAAGGCCTGGCTTCAAGGGCTCAGCCCAAAGGAAAACCGCGATATTCCGCCGCTGGACTACGGTCTGGTGCATCGGATGAAAGCGGCTTTTCCTGATCTGCATGTCTCGATCAACGGCGGTATCACCTCGCTGAAACAAGCGAGGGAGCATCTGGTCGCCGGGCTGGATGGTGTGATGATCGGACGTTCGGCCTATCATCAGCCCGCCGACATTCTTTGCGATGCTGACCCGCTGATCTTTCAAACAGGACTTGCCACTGACCCGTTTGAAGTTGTCCATGAAATGGTGCCTTATGTCGAAAAACACCTTGCCGACGGTGGGCGACTGCACCAGATCACGCGTCACATGCTGGGCCTGTTCGCCGGACGACCCGGTGCGCGGGCATGGCGACGCGCACTGTCCGAGGGGGCAGTACATTCCGGGGCCGGGCCCGAGGTGATGCTGCAGGCGCTGGAACAGGTTGCGCCACTGGCTGAGGTTTAAACGAAATCCGGTTTGACACCGGTTTGGGGGGACAATGCCCGAGACGATGTTGCTGGCCCAAATGCTGGGCCTTTTGCTTGTGATCGGGGCCCTGGCCGGAGTGCTGGCCGGGTTGCTGGGCGTCGGGGGCGGAATTGTTCTGGTACCTGCGTTTTTCTATGCGTTTCAGACGCTTGGATATGGCGGGCCGCAACTGATGCAGCTGTGTCTGGCGACATCTCTGGCCACGATCATCGTCACGTCTGTCCGGTCCGTGCTTGCGCACAACGAGAAAGGCGCGGTGGACTGGGATATCCTGCGCGGATGGGGCGTTGGTATTGCTATTGGTGCCGTTCTGGGCGTGCTGGTGGCTTCGGCCTTGCGAACAGAGGCGCTGCAGGCCCTGTTTGGGATACTCGGCATGGTCATCGGGGCTTATCTGGGGCTGGGCCGGTCAGAATGGCGGCTGGGTGACGCCATGCCCAAAGGGGTGCGTCGCGCGGTTCTTTCGCCATCGGTCGGCTTTTTGTCCGTGCTGATGGGGATTGGCGGTGGCAGTTTCGGTGTGCCTTTGATGAGCCTTTTCAACACCCCCATTCACCGCGCCGTGGCCACTGCCGCCGGGTTCGGCGTGATTATCGCCGTGCCATCGGTCCTGGGCTTTCTGTTTGTGGAAATCCCGGTCGAGCATCGTCCGCCTCTGACAATCGGGGCGGTTAACCTGGTTGCATTTGGCGTGGTGGTCGCAATGACGATGATAACGGCGCCCTGGGGGGTGAAACTGGCCCACGCGATGGATCCCAAACCCCTAAAACGGGTTTTTGCCGTGTTTCTGACACTGGTCGCCCTCAACATGCTTCGCAAGGCGGTGGGATGGTAGACCATTTTCAAGATAAGGGCTGGATCTCGTTTCCTTATGATCCGGTTCTGGCCGAATGGGTTGAAGAGGCTTTGCCTGCTGCCCGAAGCTCGGTCTCGGACCCGGCGCACGCTCAGTGGCTCGATTGCGAGGAGACGTGGTTCATCGGTGTCGATGCTCTGACCAATGATCGCCAGGGCCGGGTGGGGCGTTCGTTGCCGCTGGCCCGGCAAGCGATGGACTTCATCACTGGGCAGTACGGTGTTCTGCCGTTGCACAAAGGGCAGGTCTCGGTCATCTACCCCGGCTACCCGCGCCCCCGACGCGGTGAAAGCGAGGCGGCCGCACGGTACAGGCGAAACAAGGATGCCGCCCATGTGGACGGACTGCGCCCCTCTGGCACTGGCCGACGCCGCCATGTGGATGAGCCGCACGCATGGATTTTGGGAATACCGCTGAACAAAGCCAGCGCCGATGCTTCGCCGATGGTTCTGTGGGAGGGGAGCCACAAGATCATGGGGGCGGCCTTTCGGAACGCCATGGCCGGACACCCGGATGAGGCACTGCATCAGATCGACGTGACGGAAATCTACCAGACGGCACGACGAGAAGTCTTCGACACATGTCCGCGAATCGAACTGCCGGCGGCACCGGGCGAGGCTTATCTTTTGCATCGACACTGTCTGCATGGGGTCGCCCCGTGGGGTGAAGCTGCAAGTTGTGGGCCCGACGGACGGATGATCGCCTATTTCCGCCCGGAATGTGCCGGGGGTGTAGCCGAGTGGCTCGAAACTCCGTAACGTCCTGCCATTGTTTAGCTTTGGAGGATTTTCGGTATGATGACCGTCCACACGAATTCTGATGGTGCACAGATTGAAGTTGAACTGTCTGGCCAGATCACTGCCGACGACTATGCTTCGACCCTTGTTCCGGCCATCGAAGCTGCTTTGACCGAGCATGACGCGGTTCGCCTTCTGGCGATCGTGCATCCGGAGTTCAAAGGTTACGACCTTGGAGCCGCGTGGTCTGACACCAAACTTGGTCTGAGCCATTGGCGCGGCTTCGACCGGATCGCAGTGGTGGCCGATCAGGGCTGGGTTCAGACTAGCATCCGGCTGGCAGCTCCGATCCTGCCGTGCCCGGTGCAGGTATTCGAGATGACCGAGTTGGAAGCCGCCCGGCGCTGGATGCGCGAATCCCTCGGGGCCATTCATGTCACAGATCTGGGCGGCCCGTGTATTCAGATTTCCTTGATGGGCAAGTTGGACCCCGATGAATACAAGCAGGCCGAGACCGATCTGGACAGCCTGCTTCGCGAGCGTGACGGGTTCAGGTTACTGATCGATCTGCGGGAATTTGATGGCTGGCAGGGGCTGACGGCACTGGCTGCACATTTCCGTCTGGCGCAGGGGCATATCGGGATGCTTGATCGCGCAGCAATTGTTGGCGACAAGGGCTGGCAGAGGATTGCGCAAAAAGTGGCAAGCCACGTGTTGGGAGCGCGAACGCAGTATTTCCCGTCGGAAGAAATCGAAAACGCAAAATCCTGGCTTACGGCTGGCTGATCCCTTCGCGGAAAGACAACTGAACTGATCGCGCCGCTGTGCTGGCCACTCACTCACGATCCGCGAACTCAACCCCTTCGGAGTTCACTCGGCCCGCAGCGGCGCAGCTTCAGACAGGTCTATTCTGGAATTGAAGTGTCAGCCTTTGTTCAGACGGGCAGCGCGGCCACCACGCCGTTTCGCGAGACGCGGTTTACGAGCCGGCAGGTCTGTCATGATTTCCGCCCGCTCGCTGCTTTCCATCTTGGACCAGCGCGAAATCTCGTCAAGGGTGCGGTAGCATCCTGTGCAGATACGTTCCGTCGGGTGCACAACACAGATCTGGACGCAGGGGCTTTCCACCTCATTCCTTTTCCAAACCATGTTTGTCATCGCGCCAACCCGCCTTTTTAAAGAAAGCGCAACCTGTCGAGCGCTCCTTGCAAAATATAACCAGCCGCGACGTGATCAATAACCTGTCCGCGACGTTTTCGTGTCGTATCCGCCTCAAGCAGTGCCTTTTCTGCCGCAACTGTGCTTAATCTCTCGTCCCAAAAACCGATGGGAAGGTCCGTCAGGCGCGACAGATTCCGGGCAAAAGCGCGGGTTGACTGGCATCGGGGGCCTTCAGTTCCGTCCATGTTTTTGGGCAGGCCCAGAAGTATTCCTCCGATTTCGCGGTCAGCAACAATTTCCAGAAGCCGCGCGGAATCGAGCGTGAATTTCTTGCGCCGGACCGTCTCGAGCGGGCTGGCCACGCCGCGCATCCGGTCCGAAACCGCCACGCCGATCGTCTTCTCGCCAAGGTCCAACCCCATGAGCGCCGTCATCGGGGCCAGCGCGGCGGCGAAATCTTCGAACTGATCGTGGATCATGGTTCCAGACCTGCCCTTCGGGCGGCCGCGGCCAGCATGTCCAGCGCATTGGCATTGCCGGCGAAAACAGATTGCGCTTCGTCGTATATTCCGCTTGCACGTTCCACTTCCCCAAGAACGCCCAGTGCTGCAATCAGGCGGGCCCATTCTTCGGGCGATCCGCCTTCGGTTGCCAGCCGGTCCGACAACTGGTTGACCATTCCGCGGATCATGTCCTGACGTTCTTCCGGCGTCAGTTCCGCTGCTGCGTCGACAGCGGCCTGATCAGGGCCTGGCGCGGTGGAAGGTGCCGGGATTTCCGGAGCATTGAAAACGCCCGCCCTGAAGGCCAGTTCGTCAATTTGGGCGCGGATCGCATCTGCCCAGGGTGCGCCGGCGGGCGCTTGGGCCAGTGCATCGGCCC
Source organism: Ruegeria sp. AB8 (assembly GCF_056542605.1). Classification (NCBI taxonomy): domain Bacteria; kingdom Pseudomonadati; phylum Pseudomonadota; class Alphaproteobacteria; order Rhodobacterales; family Roseobacteraceae; genus Ruegeria; species Ruegeria sp. AB8. The sequence goes on along the minus strand of NZ_JBQGAB010000001.1, from coordinate 378,411 downwards.
AAAGCCGGTAGGCCAGGTCGGGTCGTCCGGTCTGCACAAGCATCTGCCCCCAATAGTACCGAGCAGGTCCATGAAGCGGGTCGCGATCCAGCGCCTGTTTCAGCGCGTCCTCAGCCTCGGGCGAAACATATCCGCCTGCGGCCAGAATCATCATCTCGGCCAGATGGGAATAGGCATCCGCTGGCGCTGCATCACCCGACAGTTCGATCACGCGTTGCTGCGCCTTGTAAGCAGCCTGAAAATTGCCTGCGTTGGCCTCATGTTGGGCCAGCAGTATGTGACCCTGCAAGTCGTCGGGCCGGCTAGCAACGGTTTCGCGCAACTGGCCCAGCAGTTCGACATAGCTTTCTTCCAGCTGAGGCGCCGGCGCGTGTGGTGTCGACGCTTCAAATTCGGCCTGAGCCGGACGATCGGCGCGCAGGCTCTTGGCCATTTCCAGTCGCATTTCCAGTGGTTGATCCGGCAACCCGTTGGCACCGAGTTGACGATAAAGCCCCATTGCACCACCCACCAGAACAAGCGCCACGACAACAAGTGATCCGACCGTAACGGCACGCGACGGGCCGTTGCCCGCTGCAGACTGCTGCATCTGCGCATCCGCAGCCAGAATGCGACGAGAGATTTCGGTGCGTACCCTGTCGGCATCCGCTGCTGGGATTACACCCCGGGCCAGGTCCCGGTCCACGCCCGCCAACTGTTCACGGTAGACGCGCAGGTCGTAGGCCGCGGCAGGTTCGCGGTTTTTCCTGTTGCGCAGCATGGAATATCCCAAAAACACGGCAATCAGCAGTGCAGTCAGTAAGATCAGGACCCAGAACGTCATAGTATCTCCGAAACGCTTGCCCTGACTTAGACCCGCTGGCCGCCCGACAAAAGGGACAAATGGCCGCGAATGGCGTACATGTCGCAATAGTGCGATATTGCGGCGTTGTGCGGCAGGGGTAAACTGTCGCCACAGGTCATATCTGCGCCCAATCACCGAACCGGATGGATTCGCTTATGAAACACTATTCAGCCTTTGCCGTTGCGCGCGAAGCGCTTCGTTACCACACAGGATGGGAACGCGCCTGGCGGTCACCTGAACCCAAGAAACGCTACGACGTAATAATCGTTGGTGCAGGGGGGCATGGTCTGGCCACTGCATACTATCTGGGTAAGAACTACGGCATCCAGAACGTGGCCGTGATTGAAAAAGGCTGGCTGGGCGGTGGCAACACCGGCCGGAACACGACGATCATCCGCTCGAACTATCTGCAGGACCCGTCGGCGGCGATCTACGAAAAGGCGCGCAGCCTCTATGAGGATTTGAGCCAGGACCTAAACTATAACATCATGTTCAGTCCGCGCGGCGTGATGATGCTGGCGCAGACACAGCACGAAATCCGCGGCTATCAGCGCACAGCGCACGCCAACGCATTGCAGGGCGTCAAGACCGAGTGGATTACGCCTGAACGCGTCAAGGAGCTGGTGCCGATCATCAATCTGGACGGTCCGCGCTATCCGGTTCTGGGCGCGCTTTGGCAGGAACGCGGCGGTACCGCACGCCATGACGCGGTGGCGTGGGGCTATGCGCGCGCCTGTTCCGCGATGGGCATGGACATCATCCAGCAATGCGAAGTCACCGGCGTCCGTTCGGACAATGGCCGCGTGGTTGGTGTCGATACCACCAAGGGCGCCATTGACTGTGACAAGTTGGGCATCGTTGTTGCCGGGCACTCGGGGCAATTGGCCGAGATGGCAGGCTTCCGCCTGCCGCTGGAAGCCATCGCGCTGCAAGCGCTGGTATCCGAGCCGATCAAACCCTGCATGGACGTTGTCGTAATGGCCAACACCGTGCACGGCTACATGTCTCAGTCTGACAAGGGCGAGATGGTAATCGGCGGCGGAACCGACGGGTTCAACAACTTCACCCAGCGCGGTTCGTTCCATCATATCGAGGAAACTGTCCGCGCGCTGGTCGAGACCTTCCCGATGATCTCGCGTCTGAAGATGCTGCGCCAATGGGGCGGGATCGTGGATATGACCGGTGATCGCTCGCCGATCCTGTCGAAAACACCGCTGCAGGGCTGCTTTATCAACGGCGGCTGGGGCACGGGCGGCTTCAAGGCGATCCCAGGCTCGGGCTGGGGCATGGCACAGCTGATGGCCACCGGTCATTCGCCACTGACCGAAGCCTTCTCGCTGGACCGCTTCAAAGAGGGCCGCTTCATCGACGAAAGCGTCGCCGCCGGGGTGGCGCATTGATGGAAGTTGAAACGCTCCCGACGGCTGTTCCAGGACGACCGCGCCTGACGAAACTGGCGTTGCAGAAATTTGTTCTGGCATGCTTCGATGCGCAGTCAGATCAGGTCCGTGTCATACAGGTCGGCGCAAATGATGGGCAGTTAGATGATCCGATCACGGCCTATTGGTCCAAAGAAAAATGGAGCGGGGTCCTGATTGAACCGCATCCTCTATACTTCGCGGATCTTGACGCGCGACATGGCCGTAATCCCAATGTGCAACTGGTCAACGCGGCAGTGTCCGAAACGGCGGGGCAGATCACCTTGTATCATCTGGATGAAAAATGTCGCAACGATGGCCCAAGCTGGTTGCGAGGCTGCGCATCTCTGGACAAACAGCGCATGATTGCATCTATCGAAATGGCCAACCGGCGTCAGCAGGTTGCGCTGCCGCATTCTGCCGTTGCCGAGACCAATGTGGTTGCGCGTCGCCTTGATAATATACTTGCTGAATTGAACGTATTCTCGGCTGACTTGTTGGTTGTTGACGTGGAAGGCCACGAAGCCTCGGTTCTGAACAGCGTCGACTTGTCCGGCCTCGATATCAAACTTGCAATTATTGAAAGCAACGATGGAAACAAAGATGATGAGCTTAAAATCGTTTCGACTCTGAATGAGGCCGGGCTGATCGCATTCAAGGTCGCTGCCGACATCGTCGCTATTCGTCCGGGTGGAATCAAAGTTCCGATCGAGGCCATGTTTCACTTCAATAATCTTGTGCCTTTAACTGCTGACGCGAAGCTGGTCGCAACCTGAAATGTCTGAGTATGGTGTAAAAACATGCTGATCCTGAATTGCCCCTATTGCGGCGTTGACGCCGAAGAAACCGAACTGGCCGCTGGTGGTGAGGCGCATCTGAAGCGCTTTGGCCCCGGCTCGTCGGATGACGAATTCCACGACTACCTGTTTACGCGTGAAAACCCCAAAGGCGTGCATTTCGAACGCTGGCGGCACGCCAATGGCTGCGGCAAGTGGTTCCACGCCGCGCGTTGTACGCAAACGCTCGAAGTGTTCGGCACCTACACCGCTCAGACCTCCGAGCCGCCGCAAGACATCAAGGACGCCATCGCCGCCAAACGGCCCGGCTGGACGTGGAGAGAGTTCTCCTGATGCTTCACCTTTTCAAAAATACTCCCGCCGGAGGCTCCGACACCTCCACCTGCGAAAGGTCCGCAAAATGAGCACCCGCCTCGCAAAACTCGGCCGACTGATTAACCGGTCGAAACAGGTCACCTTTACTTTCAACGGCACCGCGATGCAGGGCTACGAAGGCGATACGCTTGCCTCGGCCCTTCTGGCCAATGATCAGATGATGATGGGCCGGTCGTTCAAATATCACCGTCCGCGTGGCGTCGTCGCCAGCGGGGCCGAGGAACCGAACGCTCTGGTCGGTCTCGGGCAGGGCAGCCGCTTCGAGCCGAACCAGCGTGCCACCACGACCGAGCTGTTCAACGGCCTGACCGCGATCTCGCAAAACCACTGGCCGAACCTGGAATTCGACATCGGTGCCGTCAACACTCACCTGTCGCGGTTCCTGCCGGCCGGCTTCTACTACAAGATGTTCATCCATCCCAAGCCGTTCTGGAAGCACGTCTACGAACCCTTCATCCGCCAGTCCGCCGGTCTGGGCAAAGCGCCGGACAAGGAAACCAAGGACGCGGACACCTATGAACACTTCTACGCCTTCACCGATGTTCTGGTGATTGGCGGCGGTGTGGCCGGTCTTCAGGCCGCCAAAGCAGCGGCGCAATCCGGTGCCAAGGTTCTGCTGATCGAGCAGACCGCACATTGGGGCGGTCGCGCTCCGGTTGATGGCGGAACTGTCAATGGCGAGCCTGTGGATAAGTTCGTGGAACAATTGGTTTCCGAACTCGAAACAATGGGCAACGTCACCATGCGGTCCCGTTGCATGGGCGCAGGGGTTTATGACCATGGGTACGTACTGGGTTACGAGCGTCTGAACGATCACAAACCGGGCACGCAAGGCCCACGTCATCGCTTGTGGCGGATCCGGGCCAAACAGATCGTGACTGCAACAGGCGCGATCGAGCGTCCGCTGTCCTTTGCCGGAAATGATGTGCCGGGTGTGATGCTGGCTTCGGCCATGCGCGACTATGTGATCAACTGGGGCGTGACCCCCGGCGAGCGTGTCATCGTCGCCACCAACAACGACGACGCTTATCGCACGGCGATCCTGATGAAACAGGCGGGTGTCGATGTCCTGCGCGTTGTCGATGCACGTACATCTGCCGGGCCGTTGGCCGAAGAGGCGCGTCAGCTTGGCATCCGTGTCGATCCGGGCAAGGCCATCGCCAAAGTCAAAGGCGGCAAACGTGTCAAGAAAGTTGCGATCTGCAATCAGGAAGGAATCGGGGGCGCTCGCGAAGAAGTTGAATGCGATGCGGTCGCCATGTCGGGGGGCTGGTCTCCGGTGGTTCACATGTGGTCGCATTGTGGGGGCAAGCTGATCTGGGATGAGGCGCAGGCCCATTTCAGTCCTGATCCGGCGCGCCCGCCTCTGGGTGCAAATGGTGAAGGTTTCGTTCTTGCCGCGGGTTCCTCGAACGGTCCGCTGGCGCTGGGCGAGGTGCTGTCCGATGCCCATGCCGCTGGCAAAGCGGCGGCCAAGGCGGCCGGGTTCAAACCGAAGAACACCAAGGCCCCGGCTGGGGAAGCTACCGGCGAAGCGGCGATGGAAGCTGTCTGGCTGATGCCTGCCAATGCCGAAATCCAACTGCGCATGAAATCCTGGCTCGACTTCCAGAATGACGTCAAAGTTTCCGACGTCCAGCTGGCTGCGCGTGAAGGGTACGAAAGCGTTGAACACACCAAGCGTTACACCACGCTTGGCATGGCGACGGATCAAGGTAAACTGAGCAACATCAACGGCTTGGCGATCCTGGCTGATGCGCTGGAATCCGAAATTCCGAAGGTCGGCACCACAACCTTCCGCCCGCCCTATACCCCCATTTCGATGGGTGCGATTGGCGGTGAAGCGCGTGGTGAAGTGTTCCAGCCGATCCGCCAAACACCGATGCGCAACTGGCACGACAAGAACGGCGCCGACTGGGAGCCGGTCGGCCACTGGCGCCGGACCTACGCCTACGTGCGTCCCGGAGAGTCCGTGCATGACGCGGTCAATCGCGAGGTCAAGAACACCCGCGAAAACCTTGGCCTGCTTGATGCATCGACGCTGGGCAAACTGATTGTCAAAGGCCCGGATGCCGGCAAGTTCCTCGACATGATGTACACCAACATGATGTCCACGCTGAAGGTCGGCAAATGCCGTTATGGCCTGATGTGCTCGGAAAACGGTTTCCTGATCGACGACGGCGTTGTTGCCCGCATCGACGAGGACACATGGCTGTGCCACACTACCACCGGCGGGGCCGAGCGTATCCATGGGCACATGGAAGAGTGGCTGCAGACCGAATGGTGGGACTGGAAAGTCTACGTGGCCAACGTGACCGAGCAATACGCGCAGGTCGCCGTGGTTGGCCCCAACGCCCGCAAGGTGCTTGAGAAGCTGGGCGGCATGGACGTCAGCAAAGACGCGCTGCCGTTCATGGAATGGCGTGATGGCAAGATCGGTGACTTCAACTGCCGCGCCTACCGCATTTCGTTCTCGGGTGAGCTGTCCTATGAAATCGCGGTTCCGGCCTCTCAGGGTCAGGCGTTCTGGGACGCGCTGATGGAGGCAGGTAAAGAGTTCGGCGTGATGCCTTACGGCACCGAATGTCTGCACATCCTGCGGGCCGAGAAAGGCTTTATCATGATCGGCGACGAGACCGACGGCACCGTGATCCCGCAAGATCTGGGGCTGCACTGGGCGCTGTCGAAAAAGAAAGAGGACTATCTGGGCAAACGCGCCCATTCGCGCAGCCACATGGCAGACCCTGAGCGCTGGAAACTGGTCGGGCTTGAGACTGTGGATGGATCGGTTCTGCCGGATGGTGCCTACGCAGTGGGCGAGGGCGTCAACGCCAACGGTCAGCGCAATATGATAGGACGCGTGACCTCGACCTATTACTCGGCCAACCTGGACAAGGGCATCGCCATGGGTCTGATCAAACACGGGCCCGACCGGATGGGTGAGATTGTCGAGTTCCCGGGTACGGATGACAAAGTCTACAAAGCCAAGATCGTGGATCCGATCTTCTACGACAAGGACGGGGAGAAGCAGAATGTCTGAACCCATCAGCGCACTGAATCACGCAAGCTTCGACGGCATTGCCAAAGTCGAGGAATGCGGCCTGCAGGGCATGATCACCCTGCGCGGCGACCTGTCCGACAAGGTGCTGGCCAAGGCAGTCAAAGACGCCACGGGCCAAAAGGTTCCTGGCCAGCGCGAGGCTTTGGTGAACGGCGATACCGGCGTTTGCTGGATGTCGACCGACGAATTGCTGGTGCTGGTGCCCTACGCCGAGGTCGAAGCCAAGCTGGCCGCGATGACCAATGCCCTGAGCGGCACACACGCCCTGGCCGTCAACGTCTCGGATGCCCGCGCAGTGTTCCGCATCTCGGGCGGCAGCGCACGCGAGGTACTGGGCAAGCTGGCTCCGGTCGAGTTCTCGGAAGAGGCATTCCAGCCCGGCCAGATCCGGCGCTCGCGTCTGGCACAGGTGGCAGGTGCGTTTTGGATGGATGACACCGAAACCTTCCGGGTGGTTTGTTTCCGGTCCGCTGCAGACTATGTGTTCAAACTGCTGAAAGTCGCGGCGCAGCCTGGCAGTGAAGTTGGGGTTTACTGACCTCTGCCTAAGTGCAGTTGAATCGAAAGCCCCGGGTCATCCGGGGCTTTTTTATTTGACCAACGCGCAGTTTCCGGTCCCGTAAGGTTTGTTTGATGCACTTACATTGCCAAAGCTACCGCGGACTTTAATTTTGTTTTTGGCTTGATCGAGGTTTGCCTGATACCGCATGCGCACCGCCTGCCCGTCTGAACTCGGCAATGTGACTTTCCAGCTCATCTGGTAATCGCTGTTTCTGCGGGTATTCAGATTTGCGTCCATCCAGTCGTGGTAGTTACTGACGACCTTCGCTTTGTTGGCTTCTGGATCAATGCGAAAGTAGTATTCCGGTGCGACCAACCTTCCCGACCCTTTGACCTTGCAATGATATGTCAAATCTTCAGCTGCTGCCGTCTGAGCGGCAAAAGCCGCAACAATAAATCCAAATAGTCGTTTCATTTCTAATATTATTTATCAATAAGTTAATGGCGTAAGGAAACAGGTTTAGCTCGGAGAAACAAGCAAAACCGCACGTAAAGTGAGCAGGTGGATTGTCGCATTCTACCCGTGCAGAACAATCGCGCGATAGCGTGTCAATTCTTCGGGTTTGAGCATTGTCTGAACGTCTGTCGGTTGCCCGCTTTCGTCACAAACATCGGAGTAAAAGGAAAGGCTTTCCAGCAGCTCGGATGTGCGGGTCAGGCGATCTTCGTCGGCCAACAGGGGGGAGTGGAGAGAGAGATACAGTGCAGGCCGTACCTTTTCCAACCATGACAACAGGGTTGGCATTACGAAGAACTCGGCCCCTTCGATATCCATTTTGACCAGTGACACGTCAGACAGATCATTCACCGCCTCGAACTGATCCCACGCAATGGTCAGTGCATCGCTGCCATGTGCGCCGTCATGAAGCAATGAACTGGTGGAATCACCGGGCTCTCCGCGCAGGGATGCCATGCGGGCCACACCGAACTCGTCTGACAGTGCCACACCAAAGGCTGAAACGTTATGAATGTCGTTCAGGTCCAGATTCCACGCCAGATGTCGGTATGCCGTCGGGTCCGGCTCGAAACACCAGACATGCCGCGCCTTGCGTGCGCCATAAAGGACGGTCGGGCCAATCCACGCACCGATGTCCAAATAATCGCTGCCCGGCGTCAGGTACTCATCAAGAACGGCGAAGGTCTCGGGTTCCCAGTCACCCGCAGACGCCTTGCGCCAGAATTTCGAATGATAGGGGTCAAGGCGAAACGGCTCGCCGTTCAGGTTGCCCGCATAGTATCCGCGGGCGCGGTAGAACATCTTGCGCGCCTGTGTCAGCATCGACTGCCTCCGGGTTTTCTTGTCTCGGCTCTTGACCTGCGGCGGCTGCCAAAGCATTTAACCTTGGGAACCGCAACTTACATTTTAACAGGGGGCCGACATGGCTTTTGAACTTCCTGATCTTCCTTATGCACATGACGCGCTGGCAGCCAAGGGTATGTCCGCGGAAACACTGGAATATCACCACGATCTGCACCACAAGGCCTATGTCGACAACGGCAACAAGCTGATCGCCGGGACAGAGTGGGACGGAAAGTCGCTGGAAGAGATCATCGTTGGCACTTACGACGCAAACGCAGTCGCACAGAACGGTATCTTCAACAACATCAGCCAGCTGTGGAACCACAACCAGTTCTGGGAAATGATGGGCCCCGGCGGCAATGCCATACCCGGCGAACTGGAGAAGGCGCTGACCGAAAGCTTTGGCTCGGTTGACGAATTCAAGTCGCAGTTCAGCGCCGCTGGAGCAGGTCAGTTCGGTTCGGGCTGGGCGTGGCTGGTCAAGAACGCGGACGGTTCGCTGGCCGTGACCAAGACCGAAAACGGCGTGAACCCGCTGTGCTTCGGTCAGACCGCGCTGCTGGGCTGCGATGTGTGGGAGCACTCGTACTACATTGATTTCCGCAACAAGCGCCCGGCTTACCTTTCGAACTTCCTCGACAATCTGGTGAACTGGGAAAACGTTGCATCGCGGATGTAATCATTGACCCGACGAGGGTTCATACGGGGTCTGCTGGCGGTAACGCTGGCAGGCCTTTTTACTGCGGCTTATGGCTTTTTTTTCGAGCCGGCCCTGCGGCTGCGCGTACGTAAATGGCGCCTGAAACGAACCGACTGGACTGCGCCCCCGGTTCGTATTGCGGTTCTGGCTGATCTGCATGTCGGAGAGCCGATGATCGGGCTTGACCGCATTCGCCAGATCGTGCGGCGCACCAATGCACTGGCGCCGGATCTTATATTGCTGCTTGGGGATTACTCGGCAGACCTGAAAATCTTCATGCAACCGGTCAGGCCGGACGATCTGGCCGACGTTCTTTCTGATCTTGATGCGCCGCACGGGGTGTTTTCGGTGTTGGGCAACCACGACTGGTGGGATGACCGGCAGGCTCAGCAGCGGGGTGGTGGGCCGAATATCTACGCCGAGGCGCTGGGACGCAAAGGCATCACGGTTCTGTCGAACACCGCGATCAAGCTGGAATCGTTGGGGTTCTGGCTGGCCGGGCTTGAGGATCAGTGGGCTATCCGGCGCAAGGGCGGCGGGTATCAGGGGCTGGATGATCTGCCGGGCACCTTGAGCCAAGTAACGGACGATGCGCCGGTCGTGATGATGGCGCACGAACCGGATATTTTTCCAAAAGTACCAAAGGAAGTTGCACTGACACTATCCGGGCATACTCATGGCGGACAGGTGCGCCTGTTTGGCTGGTCGCCCGTGGTGCCATCCCGCTATGGCAATCGGTACGCCTATGGGCACGTGCAGGAAAACGGGCGGGATCTGGTGGTTTCAGGCGGTATTGGCTGTTCGATCCTGCCCGTGCGGCTGGGGGTCACGCCTGAGATTACAGTGATCGAAATGTCGGCCTGATCCTTTTCTTAGCGCTGGTGAAAACCTGCCGATACGTCGACTTTTGCCTTCGCCGGGATTGTATCGCGCCCCGCAGACCCTACGTAAAGTAGGCGGCAGGAGTGAGCTGCAAATCAAATAGACAAGCGACAGTAAGCGCGCCAATCCAGTGTTGGCACGCTACAAAAGACTTGTGCCCAAAGGGCGGGGGGCGACCTCAACGGCCGATACAGGAGATCACTATGGTCGCAATTGAACAGGGAACATGGGTTATCATCGCAGACGGGGAAAAGGCGCTGGTGATGGAGAACATCACAGACGCCGAAGATCCCAATCTTGTCGTCGTCTCGGTTGAAGAGCAGGACACAGCGGACAACAAACCCAAGGACAGGGCAGGACGCCGGTTCGATTCCGGGCCGAACCAGAAGTCGGCCATGGAAGAGACGAACTGGAAAGCCCACGCCAAATCCTTGTTCGTTCAGGATGTGGCGGATTTGCTGAATCGAAAGGGGCTGAAAGGTGCGTTCAAGCGGCTTGTTCTTGTCGCCAGCCCTCATGTTCTGGGCCTGTTGCGCCGGCGGCTTCACAGCGAGGTGCTGGCCAAAGTGGTCGCCGAGGTCGACAAGACCCTGACCAACCACCCGCTGCACAAGGTCGAACAGGTCTTGCGTCAGCGATTGGCAAAGCCTGCGGTTGCTTGACTATTTTTTCCCCGGGAGGCCAAAGGGTCCCCGGGGTTCCGAACATCCTGAGTTACGTCAGAAGCGAACGCAAGGCCTCAATGGCCCCTGTTGGGGAGTCCACCCAGGTCAGAAACTCGCCTAGCGATGGATCGGCAAATTCCTGATCGATAACCTGCGCGACCAGTTCGCGCAGCTTGTCCCAATATCCATCAACATTCAGGATCAGGATGGGTTTGTCGTGCAGGCCTAGCTGCCGCCATGTCAGGGCTTCGAACAGTTCGTCCAGCGACCCGGGGCCACCCGGCAGAACGACAACCGCGTCTGCATTCATGATCATGACCTTCTTGCGCTCGTGCATGGTCTCGGTGATCACGAAATGGGTCAGGTCGGTCTTGCCGACCTCGCGCCGGACCAGATGCACCGGGATGACACCGAAAGTTTCCCCTCCGGCGGACTGCGCCGCGCGCGCGACCTTGCCCATCAGCCCGACATCTCCGGCACCATAAACCAGACGCCAGCCTTCATTTGCCAGCAATGTGCCGAACGCTTCGGCGGCTGCGGCATAGGCGGGATTTGTGCCATTGCGTGACCCGCAATACACACAGACTGATTTCTGAGACATCAGATGGGTTCTCCGGGCTTGTGTCTGAGGTTTTGACCCCTGATAGCGGGATTGATAGGTTGCCTCAACCGTCAGGCAGAATGTGTGAAAGTCAAAGCATTTGCGCTGCGGAGTGAAAGGAAAAGAATGGACGCCAAGTCGGGAAGCGGAAGCTCTGGAAACTTCCTCTGGGGATTGATCGCTGGAATTGCAGCTCTGATCGGAGCGGGAGGTTTGTATCTGTCCGGCATTTTTGGCGATGAACAGGACACTCCGGTGCCTCAGCAGACCGAACTCGCTGCCGAAGCGCCACAGGAAGATGTCACCACCGAAGCAGAAGAAACCGCTGAAAAGTCTGTGCAGCCTGCGGAAACGGCGGAGCCTGAGCAGTCTGTAGATCAGGCCGGGCAAGGCGATAGCCAACCGGAACCAGCGGGCGAGGAAAAGGCTGAGACCGGGGAGGCAGTTGAACCTGCGCCCACGCCGGTCATCGCGCCTGCTCTGGATCAGGTTTTTATCGAAACGGACGGGAACGCCCTGTTGTCCGGCACCGCCGCACCGGGTTCCGAAATCCGCGTGTTGCTGGATGGTGAGCCTGTGCACAGCTTCACGGTCGATGCCAGCGGGCAATTTGCCGAGTTTCTGGTGATCCCGTTCTCCGATATCGCAAGGGGCTTGGTGCTGGAGACATCCGACGGAGCCACGGCGTCGCGTTCGGATGATTACCTGATAGCGGCGCTGCCCGCGCCCGAGCCGCAACAGACCGAGGTGGCTTCGGCCGAACCGTCAGAGGATGCCGGAGCGCAAACGGTTGAGCCCGGTGCATCCGAAGTGGAAGTCACGGAACCCGAACCGACCGAGACCGCAGCAGCGGAAGACACGGGAACAGACCAACAGCCTTTGACTTCGCAAGAGGAGCAGACGGCAGAGGCATCTTCTGAGGATCAGCCCCAGCCCGAATCCGAAACAGCAGATACTGAAACCGCCGAAACCGATACCGCAGAAACTGAACAGGCAGAAACTGAACCCACAGTATCTGAACCGGCAGCCGAGGCTTCTCAGGATCAGCAGGTCGCCGTATTGCGGTCTGGTGAAGAAGGTGTCGAACTGGTGCAGCCTCCGGCGACGCAAACTCAGCAGCCGGATCAGATTGCTTTGGATACGATTGGCTATTCGGAAACCGGCGAAGTCGAGCTGACAGGGCGTGCGCAGGGCGGATCGGCTGTGCGCCTTTATCTGGACAACCGCCTTGTCGGCGATCTTCCGTCCGCGGAAGACGGAAAATGGCGGGGCGAGATCGAGGGTATCGACCCAGGTATCTATACATTGCGGGTGGATGAAGTGGCCCCCGACGGAACTGTCGTCAGTCGGCTGGAAACCCCATTCAAGCGAGAACCAATCGAGACGCTGCAGGCCGCTGATCAGTTGGATGAAGCGGATGCCGAGAGCCAAACCGCCGCAATCCGGTCAGTCACGGTTCAGAAAGGCGACACACTCTGGGCGATTTCGCGGGAACGTTTTGGTGACGGTATTCTCTACGTCAAACTTTTCGAGGCCAACCGCGACTCGATCCGCGATCCGGACCTGATTTATCCGGGTCAAATCTTTACCATCCCCGAATGAACACCCGGCTCTGGCCCTTTTGGGGGCGGGGGCCTATTTCTGATCTCAGGACAGACACGTGAAGCGACGGACAGCCCCAATGCAATCTGATAACGGGTCAGAACCTGACGAACGGCGCTCTGGCTGGCGCACGATCCGAAAGGTTTCACCTTACCTGTGGCCCGATGATGAGCCATGGGTTAAGCGCCGCGTTGTTCTGGCGCTGACGATGCTGGTCGTGGCCAAGCTGATCGCGGTATATACGCCGATTCTGTACAAGGGCGCGGTCGATGCGTTGGCGGGCGAAGGTGTGCCGCCCATAGCGCTTGGTGCTGTCGGGCTGACAGTGGCCTATGGCGTCGCGCGGATGATGACCGTTGGCTTCCAGCAATTGCGCGATGCGGCTTTTGCGCCGGTTGGACAGCGTGCTTTGCGTGCGCTTGCGCTGGAAACCTTCCAGCACATCCACCAATTGTCCATGCGCTATCACGTGACACGCCGAACAGGCGGTCTGAGCCGGATTATCGAGCGGGGCGTCAAAGGGGTAGAGTTCCTGCTGCGGTTCCTGTTGTTTTCGATTGGGCCGCTGATCCTGGAACTGCTGCTGGTTGCGATCATCCTGATGTGGCTGTTCGACGTGTGGTACCTGGTTGTCGTCGCCGTCACCATCACACTGTACATATGGTTCACGTTCGCGGTGACGGAATGGCGGGTCAAGCTGCGCCGCGAGATGAATGATCAGGACACCGAAGCCAATCAGCGCGCGATCGACAGCCTGCTGAACTTCGAGACCGTCAAGTATTTCAATGCGGAGATGCGCGAAGCCGAACGGTATGACGTTTCGATGAAGGCTTATGCAAAGGCCGCCCTCAAGACCGCTTATTCGCTGGCCTTTCTGAATTTTGGACAGTCCTTCCTGATCACGTGCGGGCTGATCGGTGTCATGGTTCTTGCGGCCATCGGCGTGCAGAACGGAGGCCTGACGGTGGGCGATTTCGTGATGGTGAACGCCTACATGATCCAGATCACCGTACCGCTGAATTTCCTGGGCACGGTCTATCGCGAAATCCGCCAGTCTCTGGTGGATATGGGGCAGATGTTCGATCTGCTCGAACAGCCCGCTGAAGTAACCGACAAGCCTTGTGCACCCAATCTGAAGGTGAATGGCGGCCAGGTAACGCTCGAGGATGTGCGATTCGGGTATGAGGCCGACCGGGAAATCCTCAAAGGGGTATCCCTGACCGTACCGGCAGGGCAGACCGTTGCCATCGTCGGGGCGACTGGGTCCGGCAAGTCGACTATCGGGCGGCTTTTGTTCCGGTTCTACGATGTCACCGGTGGCGCGCTGAAAATCGACGGACAGGATGTCCGCGATGTCAGTCAGACCAGTCTGCACGCGGCCATCGGTGTCGTGCCGCAAGACACCGTGCTGTTCAATGACACGATCCGCTACAATATTGCTTATGGCCGCGAAGGAGCCAGCCAGCCCGACGTGGAAGAGGCCGCGAAAGCTGCTCAGATACACGACTTCATCGCCAGCCTGCCTGACGGCTATGACACAAAGGTTGGCGAGCGGGGGCTGAAACTCTCAGGCGGTGAGAAGCAGCGCGTTGGTATCGCGCGCACCTTGCTGAAGAATCCGCCGATCCTGCTGTTGGATGAGGCGACCTCGGCGCTGGATACCGACACCGAACAGGACATCAAGGACGCACTGGCGCGGGCGGGAGAGGGGCGCACTGTGCTGACCATTGCCCACCGACTGAGCACGATTGCCGAAGCGGATCGCATCGTTGTGCTGGAACGGGGCGAGATCCTGGAACAGGGCACGCATGACGAGTTGCTCTCTCGAGCCGGGCGCTATGCGCAGCTATGGAACCGGCAGCAATCGGACACGCAGGCTGCCTGACGCGCGTTGTGTCCGGCAGGATGATTTTGTGATAAAACAAGCCTGTTGATACAGGAGATTTCCGATGCGTCGATTTGTTCGAAAAGGCACAATTGCGGGCATACTTGCCGTGGCTATCAACCTTCCCACACTGGCCGCAGCTGATCCGATAGAAGGCGTCTGGAAGACCGAGCCGGATCGAAAGGACTTGATCTCGCACATCAAGATTACGGCGTGTGGCGACAAGTTTTGCGGTCAGATTTTGTCGGCCTATGACAAATCCGGAAAAGAGGTGCAGACGCCCAATATCGGGAAGAAACTGTTCTGGGATGTGTCCAGCGAAGGTTCGGGCACATATGGCGGCGGAGAGTTCTGGGTGCCACTACTGGATGTCGAGGCGGTGCCTCAGATGACGTTGCAGGGCGACACGCTCAAGGTCAAAGGATGTGAACATCACCTTTGTGGCCATCAGACCTGGACACGATTGCAGAATTGAAAAGGGCCGGTGTTGGCCGGCCCATGATCTTTATTCTGCTGCTTTCAGAGGCGGATTAGGTGGCTGATCCGACGCCTGGTCCGGTTTGACCACGGACAGAGCGTCTGTGACGTCATCGTCCTCCCAGATAACCTCGGTCGCCTGCGCTTTTCGCGCCGCCCGTCCAATGGCCATATCCTGCGCCAGCCGGCTGGCGTGGCCTGCCGAGGCGCGGGCCAGTGCCTTGCCCAGCCAGATTGTGTAGGTCGCCACCCAGACTCGCAGCGCCAACAGCGATGGTGTCACGATCAGTGTCAGTACGGTCGCGATACCCAGGCCAAAGACAACCGCAGTGGCAAGCTGTTTCCACCACAGGGCGGTGGGGCTGTCGATGGAATAACCGCCGTTGATGAAGTCCAGCGACAGACCGAACATCATCGGTGTCAGACCCGCCATCGTGGTCAAAGTGGTCAGCAGAACCGGACGAATGCGCGCCTCGGCGGTGCGGACGATGGCCTCGATCCGGGGCATGTAGCGGCTGTATTCCTGATAAGTGTCGATCAGAACGATGTTGTTGTTCACCACGATCCCGGCCAGCGCCACGATGCCCGTCCCGGTCATGATGATCGAGAACGGCTGTTGCATGATCATCATTCCGATCAGCACCCCGGTTGTGGATAGAACAACCGCCAGCAGCACCAGCACCGAGTTGTAGAACGAGTTGAACTGCGCCAGCAGGATCACGAACATCAAACCCAGTGCACCCATGAACGCATTCACGAGGAAGGCACCGGATTCTTCCTGTTCCTCCTGGTCGCCGGTCCATTCCCAGCTGACTGCTTTCGAAAAAGGTCCAGTGTCCAACCACTCTGTCAGGACGGCAATCCGTTCATTGGGGTTGATCAGCGAGAACTGCGCGTCGCCATCCTCGATCGCAGACCGGATATCCGCGGCGCTCTGGTTGCTGGTCAGCTCGACAATCTCATACGCCTCACCATCGGGGCTGGTCAGGGTCGCGCCCTTAGGCTCCGCGCCTTCCGCAACCGCCCGGACAACGGCCAGCCTTTGTTCAATGCCGTCCGCGTCGGTGATAACGACCTTGCTCAGCCCGGGCTCTACATCCGCTTTGATGTCGTAATACCGTTCCTGATTGATGCGGTTGATCTCGGCCAGTTTTTCAACCGGCTTGCGGGTTACGAAATTCGACAGTGGCACCAGACCATCCGAAGTGCGGACTTTCAGCGAATCCAGCGTCGAAAGAACGCGGTCTTCTTCGGGCAGACGCACACGAATCTCGACTTCTTCGTCGGTATTGTCCGGGCGCATCTCACCCAGCAGGATACCGCGTGTGACCAGCTGCACCATCGCGCCCACGGTCGCCACATCGGCCCCGAACCGACCCGCCTTGGCCACGTCCACGTCGATCTGCCAGTCAATGCCGGGCAGGGGCAGGGTGTCCTCAATCCGGACCAGACCGGGGGTGGTGTCGAACGCCTCACGCGCCGACAGTGTTGCTGAGGTCAACTCCTCCCAATTGTTGCCCTTGATGCGCAGATGCACCGGTTTGGCCGAGGCCGGACCCTGATCCAGCGGCTGAAGCTCGACGATGATTCCGGGCAGTTCGGCCAGACTTGCGGTCAGTTCCTCAAGCACCCTATCACCGTCGTATTTGGGATCGATGAAATGACGGTCAAACAGCCCGCCAAGGATCGGCTCTGACACGTTCGGGCGGTCTTCCCACGGGATGATTTCGAATTGCACGCGGCCAACGGTGTCGCCGGGGGCCTGCGCGCCACCGGTGTTCTGGTTCAGCCCGCCTTCACCGGCAAAGGCGAAGACGTTGATAACAGCCGGGTGCGCGCTGATGGTCTGTTCAGCGGCCAGAACAAGTGCGTCTTTTTCCGCCAGAGACAGGTTGCCACGGGCGCGGACATACGCGGTGGACTGTTCGGGCTCAGTCTCGACAAAAAACTCGACGCCGCGGTTGTTGTTCGAAAAGGCAGTCATCACCGACACAACGGCAAATCCGATCACCGCGATCGAGATGATCGGCATGATCGGATTTCCGACGAGGAATTTCACCACGTAACCAAAGGCCGTGTGTTCCTTGGCCGTATGCACATGGTCGTCTTCGCGGCGTTCGATCTTTGCCGCGCTCAGCGTAACCGACCCCGCAAAAGCGCCCGTCAGAAACAGGAACGCGCCGAACAAACTGCCTGCGGTGCCGCCGATTGGAAGCATATAGGTCGGGTTCAGAACCTGCATCGCACCCAGGAAAATCAGGTAGAGCGATGGCGGCACCAATACGGCGCGTACCCACCAGCGGGTTCGCGCGCGCAGCCAGTTCGACGTGCGGTCAAAAGTCCGGCTCAACCGGCCCGAAACACCGCCCATCACGGGCAGATAGATCAGCGCCACAATCAGAGAGGATGAAAGAACGAAGATCAGCGTGATCGGCAGCATCTTCATGAACTCGCCCGGAACGCCGGGCCAGAACAGCATGGGCAGAAACGCACAAAGCGTGGTCGCCGTCGATGACACGATGGGCCAAAACATCCGCTGTGCCGCCTCGACATAGGCGTGCATCGGGCCAACGCCTTCCTTGATGCGCTTGTCAGCGTATTCGACCACCACGATGGCCCCGTCGACCAGCATCCCGACCGCAAGGATCAGGCCGAACATAACCATGTTCGAAATGCTGACGCCCATCATGGCCAGGAAGGCGAAGCACAGCAGGAACGAGGTCGGAATCGCAAAACCCACCAGCAGCGCCGCACGGGTGCCCAGCGACGCCAGCACAACGATCATCACCAGCGCAACGGCCGTCAGGACGGATCCTTCGAGCTGACTGACCATCGAGCCGACGATACGGCTCTGGTCATTCGACGTGCCCACATCGACCGCAGCCGCCAGTTCCGGTGGCCAGATCTTCTGAGCCTCGGCAACGACCTTTTTGACCTCGTTGACTGTGTCGATGACGTTAAAGCCTTTGCGCTTGACCACCTGCAAGGCAACGGTGGCCTCACCATCGAACCGGGCAGTGCCTTCACGGTCTTCAAAGGTGTAATTTATCTGCGCCAGTTCGCCCAGCGTGACAACGCGGTCGCCATTGACCTTGACCGGCAGCCCGTAAACATCTTGCGCCGTCTTGAAGGACGAAGGGATTTTGACCGAGAATGTGCCTTGCGCCGTCTCGACCTCACCAGCAGCGATCAGCTGGTTGTTGTTCTGCACAACGTTGATCAGTTCTGCGGCGGTGACGTTGTAAGCCTCAAGCCGCAATGGGTCGATCACCACTTCAAGCAGTTCGTCCCGATTGCCGGCAATCCCGGCTTCCAGAACGGAATCCAGCGCTTCAAGATCATCCTGCAGGTCTTTGGCAACACGGGCCATTGTGCGTTCGGGAACCGCGCCGGTCAGGTTGACGATGACGATCGGAAATTCGGAGAAGTTGATCTCGTTCAACGAATATTGCTCGGCACCGTCGGGGAAATCAGCCTGTGCGCTGTTCATCGCGTCGCGGACATCGGCGGTGATCGCGGTCTTGTCCCAGCCGAAGTCGAATTCAAGTGCAATCCCGGCATAGCCTTCTGCGGCGGTGGCGGTCATTTCCTTCAGACCGTCCAGATCCGCCAGTTCGGTTTCCATGGGCTTGATGAGCAGGTTCTCGGAATCCTCGGCCGAAATGCCGGGGAACGAAACCGAGACGAACAGAGCCGGAATTTCGATATCCGGCTCGCCTTCTTTTGGCAGGCTGACATAAGCAAACCCGCCGACCATCAACGAGATCGCGATGAAGGCCAGGACCATTCGGGCTCTGTCGGCGGCCCAACTGACAATACCCGTCATTGCGACAATTCCCGGTAGGTCGGCGCGACACTGACGCCTTTGGTCACGAATTCCTGCCCAACGACAATGATATCCACCGTTTCAGGCAATCCGTCGATCCAGACACCGCTTGCGGTGTCACGCAGCAGATGAACAGGCATGAAGTCGACTACATTGCCCGCTGCAATTGTGCGAACCCCCAATTGGCCTTCATTGTTCAGCGTCAATGCGGATTGCGGCAGCAGGTGCGCCTTGGCGCCTTCGGCTGCGATGCGAATGTCAGCGGTCTGGCCATCGCGGATGGCCAGTTCCGAGTTCGGAACGGTGATCTCAACCTCGAAGGTCCGGGTGGTTTCATCGGCGGAACGGCTGAGGAATGTCACACGGCCCGTAACCTCAAGACCGGTCACCAGTTTGGCCGAAGCCTCGGACCCCACAATGATCCGGTTCACTTCGGTCTCGGGAACAAAACCCACTAGTTTGATCGGATCCAGCTGGATGACGGTTGCGCACAGCGATCCCGGCTGCATCAGGCTGCCCAATTCCGCTGTGTCGCTTTCCAGCAGGCCACGGAACGGCGCTTCGATGGTAAGGCGGTCAATCTCGCGCTGGGCCGCTTTCACCTCGGCCGCGGCAGCTTCGATTCCGGCGCGAGTGGCCTCCAGACCCGCTTCGGCCGATTTCACACCTGCTTCAGCGGTGCTCATGGCCGCTTCGCTGGAAATCCGGCGTGTTTCCGACCCAAAACCCGTTTCAGACAGCTTACGCGCCGCTTTCAGGTTGATCTCGGCCTCGGCCACGCGCGCATGTGCTTCTGCAAGCCGGGCTTCGGCTTCGGGGATGCGGCTTTCGGCCTCAAGCTTGCCCGCCATCGCTTCGGCCAGGCTGGCCGGGCGGGTGCCAGGGTCGAGTTCGCACAAAAGATCTCCGGCCTCGACAAAAGTGCCCTTGCGCTTGGGTTCTGACACAACGGTCGATATCGTTTCGGCCAGCACTTCGACCTGACGGTTCGCCTTGGTCTGGCCACGCAAAAGCACTGCGCTGTCGATCTCGCGCGCCGATGACCGCAAGGCTACGACCTTGATTGCATCCGGATTTTGGGCAGCTTCCGCGCTCTCACCACCTTCAGCGGCTTGTGCTTCCGTTACGTCATCTTTTCCAGCAAAGGCGAACAGCGCGTCCCTTTCGAACACTAAAAAGTATAATGCAACAATTACCAAAAGCGCGTTTGCGAATGAAATCAATCGCATGCAGAAATTCTCCTAGGATTCATTGCCAGATTTTCACTGGCGCTTATGCCTCAAAATGGGGTCCGGCATAGGCCATTTCCATACTGAACTGAATAGTTCGGTTTAGTTTTTTTCGCAAGGGCGCACTAAGCCGGTGAAAATGTGCGAAATCGGACCCTTGGCTTGGACGTGGTGCCGGGGTATGACATGGCGCTAATATGACAGGACACTAAGCCTGGGGGCAGGGATGAGCGACGTCGACAGTTTCATTGATGAGGTGACAGAAGAGGTGCGCCGCGACCGGCTGTATCTGCTTTTGCGCCGCTGGGGCTGGGTGGGCATTGCGGCGGTTGTACTTATTGTAGGCGGGGCCGCTTTCAACGAATATCGCAAAGCCAGCATTACAAGTCAGGCGCAGGCGCTGGGCGATGAAATTCTTGCGGCGCTGTCGCAAGATGATTCCGCCGAACGTGCCGCCGGTCTAAGCGGGATACAAACGCAATCGCCGGGTGGGGACGCAGTCCTGAAAATGCTGCTGTCCGCATCGCAGAACGAGGCCGGTTCGGCGCAGGATGCCGTGACCAGCCTGAACGCGGTTGCGACGCAAGCTGATCTGCCCGAAATCTATCGCGCCATCGCGAGCTTCAAGGCGTTGTTGTTGCAAAGTGAAACCCTTTCGGCGGACGAGCGTCGCCTGCAATTCGAGGCACTGGCCGCGCCCGGTGCGCCGCTGCGTCTGTTGGCAGAAGAACAGCTTGCGCTGATTGATGTCGCCGAGGGCAACACCGCCGCCGCGATTGATCGTCTGCAAGCGCTGCGGCAGGATGCCGAAGTTGGTGTCGATCTGCAGCAGCGTGCGACCCAGCTGATCGTGGCGCTGGGGGGCGAACCGGAACAACTGGTCGCCCAGCAAGGCTGATTGAGACAGCGAAACAAGAATGACGACAGGCGAGTTCGGAACATCATGGTAACGAGACTATTCCCCCGCATTGGACTGCCATTGGCGGCGATTGCCCTGACGATGCTTGCGGCCTGTCAGGAACCCGAAGTCATTCTGCCCGGTGAGCGCGAAGACATCCGTCCTGCGTCCGATACCGAAACTGTTGAAACCCGTGGGTCCAAACCGATCAGCCTGCCGGGGCAGACATCGAACGCCAATTGGGCGCAAAGTCCGGGCACAGCCGCTTTCCGAACCACAAACGCCGCGCTCAGCTCAGCGCCGCAGCGCATCTGGTCCACTTCGATTGGCGAAGGCGATTCCCGCAAGAAACGGATTACAGCGGAACCAGTTGTTGCTGGCGGGCTGATTTATACCCTCGATTCCGGAGCCACAGTGTCGGCCGTTACACCTCAGGGGCAGGTCGCCTGGAGCACCAACCTTATCCCCCCAAGCGACGGTGATTCCGACGCGACAGGTGGCGGAATGGCCTATGCCGACGGGGTTTTGTACGTCTCATCCGGGTTTGGTCGCCTCACGGCGCTGGATGCCAAGACCGGCGCGCAACGCTGGCAAAAACGGCTGAACGCAACCGGCAGCGGTGCGCCGCTGGTCAAAGACGGGTTGCTTTACGTCGTCGCCGGGGATGAGACTGGCTGGGCTGTGAATACCAAGGATGGCCGTATTGCCTGGCAGGTCGAAGGAACACCCAGCGTTGGGAACGTGCTTGGGGCACCGTCGCCCGCGCTGACCTCGGACCTCGCGGTCTTTGCTTTCGGATCCGGTGATATTGCCGCGACGTTCCGCAGGGGCGGCATCCGCCGCTGGAACGCTTCGGTCGCGGGCGGACGTCGTGGTCGCGCGGCGGCCCGGATCGTTGATGTCACCGGGGGGCCAATGGTAACCGGGGACACGATCTACATTGGGAACCACTCGGGCCGGACCGTGGCACTGGAAGGTGGGTCCGGAGAACGTAAATGGACCGCCAACGAAGGTGCGGTTGATACGGTCTGGCCGGTCGGAAACAGCGTCTTCCTGATCAGCGACCGCAGCCAGTTGGTGCGACTGAACGCAACAGACGGATCGGTGATCTGGGCGCAGGACCTGCCCGGATTTGTCAAGGACAAGCCCGGACGGCGCGGGGCGATCTTTGCGCATTATGGTCCGATCCTTGCTGGCGGGCGCATCGTTGTGGCCTCGAATGACGGGTACGTGCGCTTTTACAGCCCGGTTGACGGAACCCTGGTTCACCGGATCGAAGTCCCCGGCGGGGCGACCGCGTCGCCCGTTGTTGCGGGGCGCACTTTGTATATCGTGTCCACCAAAGGTGCACTGCACGCTTTCCGTTGACGGCAAGATGCGCTAAAGGGCGCACCTTGAGTCTTGAAAGTTGAGTATCATGTCGCTGACCCTCGCTATCGTGGGGCGCCCGAATGTGGGCAAATCCACACTGTTCAACCGCCTTGTGGGCAAGCGCTTGGCCCTGGTCGACGATCAGCCCGGCGTGACACGTGACCTGCGCGAAGGCGAAGGGCGGCTTGGCGATCTGCGATTCACCGTGATCGATACGGCGGGTCTTGAGGATGCAACGGATGACAGTCTGCAGGGGCGGATGCGCCGTT
Source organism: Ruegeria sp. AB8 (assembly GCF_056542605.1). Taxonomy (NCBI): domain Bacteria; kingdom Pseudomonadati; phylum Pseudomonadota; class Alphaproteobacteria; order Rhodobacterales; family Roseobacteraceae; genus Ruegeria; species Ruegeria sp. AB8. The sequence goes on along the minus strand of NZ_JBQGAB010000001.1, from coordinate 355,650 downwards.
TGACCGAGCGCGCGGTGGATATGGCCGATGTCTGCCTGTTCATGATCGATGCGCGTGTGGGGCTGACACCCACGGACGAGATGTTCGCGGAAATCCTGCGTAAACGATCCAAACATGTGATCCTTGCGGCCAACAAGGCCGAAGGGAACGCGGCGGATGCCGGTGTGCTTGAGGCTTATAATCTGGGTTTGGGAGAGCCCGTGCGCCTGTCGGGCGAGCATGGCGAAGGAATGACCGACCTTTACGCCCACCTCATGCCGCTGGCGGATGCGATGGCTGAGCAACAGGCCGATGAAGCGCCTGTGACGGATGTGGAACTGGACGAAGAGGGCGAAGGCGAAGCGCGCCTGATCACCGATGCGAAACCGCTTCAGGTTGCTGTTGTCGGTCGTCCAAACGCCGGAAAATCCACTCTGATCAACAAGATTATGGGCGAAGATCGTCTGCTGACCGGTCCCGAAGCCGGGATTACCCGCGATGCCATCAGCTTGCGGATCGACTGGGCCGATCCCGATGGCAACAGCACGCCGATGCGGATTTTTGACACCGCCGGAATGCGCAAGAAGGCCAAGGTGCAGGAGAAGCTGGAAAAGCTGTCCGTCTCGGACGGGCTGCGCGCGGTCAAGTTTGCCGAGGTCGTGGTGGTTCTGCTGGACGCGGCCATACCGTTTGAACAACAAGACCTGCGCATCGCCGATCTGGCCGAACGCGAAGGGCGCGCCGTGGTGGTCGCGGTCAATAAATGGGACATCGAAGAGGACAAGCAGGAAAAACTGCGCGATCTGAAAGAATCCTTTGAGCGGCTGTTACCCCAGTTGCGTGGTGCCCCGCTGATCACCGTTTCAGCGAAAACGGGCAGGGGGCTTGAGCGTCTTCGTGCCGCCATCCTGCGTGCCCACGACGTCTGGAATCGCCGTGTGCCGACCGCAGCCTTGAACCGCTGGCTGGCAGCCATGCTGGAACAGCACCCGCCGCCTGCGCCGCAGGGACGTCGGATCAAGCTGCGCTATATGACCCAGGCCAAGACCCGCCCGCCTGGGTTCGTGGTCATGTGCTCGCACCCGGACAAGATGCCGGACAGTTATTCGCGGTATCTGGTGAACGGATTGCGTGAGGATTTCGACATGCCCGGCACACCAATCCGGCTAACCCTGCGTGGGCAAGGAGACAAGAACCCATACAAGGGGCGGCGCAAGAAAAACGCCGGGGCCCTGGCAAAGCACCTGAAGGGTCGCGGCTGATCCTTGGGTCAGGTTCGGCTGATGTAGCCGTACCGGATCATGGATTTTTGATATGTGCCCGATTCCAAAGACTCGGTACGCTTCGGCCGGTTCATGAAAATTGCGATGTGCGCGGCCCCGATTTTCGGTCAAGCGCGGACATGAGTCAAAAAAGATAAAAACATCGCGATATTTGTTCGTACTGGCGCCGTCAGTTTTGATCTTGAGAATGCGAGACAAAGGTGCCGTGGGGTCAATCTCGGCGCCGGTGACGGAACAGCTTGGCAAAGACTTGAGCGGATTTCCCCGATCACTTGGACAATGTCTGAAAGAAAATGCTATCTATGCCTTTGTTGGAGCATAACAATTACCTGCGCCGGTCTTGCTTTGAGACTATTCGTGTATAATCTGACGATGAACGTTCACACCGGCCAACAGAGGAAAGTGGGACGGTTATGGATCTCAGGGAATATACCCGCCGATATGCGGTTCAGGACAATCGGCTTGCCAGCCTAAGCTATTTTGGGACCTTTGCGGTGTATTTCACATCGCTGGCTTTGGCGATCATCTTCGTGGACCGGTGGTATGTCATGGTCCCGGCCGGCATTGTTTTCGCATTTTCGGCAGTGCGCCTTTACGTGTTGCAGCACGATTGCGGCCATCATTCCCTGTTTGAGACGCGTCAACAGAACGAATGGGCGGGGCATGGCTTGTCACCCTTCACCTTTGCACCTTTCGAGGTGATGAAGCAGAACCACAATCTGCACCACGCCGGTATTGGCAATCTGGAACATCGAGAGACGGGTGAGATTCACACCATGACCTTGCGGGAATGGAATGGTGCCGATTGGAAAACGCGGCTGTTTTACCGGCTTTATCGCAATCCGTTCATCCTCGTGCCGGTTGGTGCGCTGTTCACCTACTTCATTCGCTATCGCTGGCCCAAGAACACCGTGCGATTTGGGGCAGGTGGGGTGCTGTTGCACAATCTGTCGATCATCGTGTTTCTGGGTTTGCTTTATTATGTGGCCGGGACAACGGGGATTCTGGTCTGGTTGGTTTTTTCGTTGTTGGGCGGAATGCTGGGGGTGTTTCTTGTGTATCTTCAGCATAACTTTGAAGACACATACTGGGATCGCCGCCCGGATCTGGACCCACAGGTTGCCGCTTTGCAGGGGTCTTCAGCACTGGACTTCGGCTGGTGGTTCGACAATGCAGTCGCCTGCATCACGCTGCATGATATCCACCATTTCAACGCGCGCATCCCGTCCTATCGACTGCGCGCCTGCCACTATAACCTTCCGCCTGAATTTACCCCGCGGCGGATCAAATTTCGCGAGGCGGTGGCAGCACTGAACCTTAAGCTCTGGGATGAGGATGCCAAACGCCTTGTTCCGTTCCCCAGGAAGGCCTCGACAGGCGATCTGGCTCATAGCGGCTGACGTCTGGCTGGTGAGCCTAACTGTCAGGGGGTTGGGCTGATGTACATCCAACGTATATATGTATTCGAGTGAAGAATTGGAAAGGACCAATAATGACCGCAGTGACCAAAATAAAAGGTGTGGGCCAGGCGCTTGCAAAATCATTGAGCGACAATGGTTTCAAAACTGCGGAAGCCATCGCCAAGGCAAACGCCGCTGATCTGGTCAAAATCCCGCACATAGGTGCATCACGTGCGCAAAGGCTGATCGCAGCCGCCAAGGAAGCTGTTGCCAAGCCAACTGGGACCAAGCCGGCGACCCGGCGCGCACCGGCCCGAAAACCTGCGGCCCGCAAAACCGTAGCGGCGGCTGCCGCTGAAAAGCGGGCAAAAGAAGAGGCGCGCAAGGCGGCCGAAGAAAAAGCTGCGAAGGAACAGGCAGCAGCCAAAGCCCAAAAAAAGGCCAAAGCCAAGGCCAAAGCCGAAAAAGCCGCCAAGAAGCGGCTCGAGATGGAGGCGGCCTTTTCCGAGGCGAAAGATAAAGTGAAGGCCAAGTCCAAAAAGGCCAAACAGAAGGCAAAGTCCAAAAAGGACAAGGCAAAGAAAGACGTTGCCAAGAAGTCGGGCAAAGACGCCGCCAAGAAGTCCGGCAAAAAAGAGGGAAAAAAGAAGAAGGAAAAGAAAAAGGCGAAGAAGTAGTCCCTCTCCGCCTCGACTTGTTTCGCAAACCGGCGCCGTATCAGACGGTTGCCGGTTTTTTGTTTCAGGACAGTGTGCCGTCCGTCTGCAAAGTCAGCTTGCCGCCCAGGTAAGGGGCCAGGACATCCGGAAGGGTGACGGTTCCGTCTTCATTCTGACCGTTTTCCAGGACGGCAATCAGGCAGCGCCCAACCGCAAGACCCGAACCGTTCAGGGTGTGAACATATTCCGGCTTGCCTCCGCTTTCGGGGCGGAAACGCGCGTTCATGCGGCGGGCCTGAAAGGCCCCTGTTGTCGAAACCGAACTGATCTCGCGGTATGCATCCTGCCCCGGCAGCCATGCCTCGATGTCGTAGGTCCGGCGTGCGCCGAAGCCCATGTCACCCGTGCACAGAACCACAGTGCGATAGGGGATGCCCAATTGCTCCAGCAAATCCTCGGCGCAGCGCAGCATACGCTTTTGCTCGTCATCCGAGTTGTCGGGATGGGTGATCGAGACCATCTCGACTTTTTCGAACTGGTGTTGCCGCAGCATGCCTGCCGTGTCCTTGCCTGCGCTTCCGGCTTCGGACCGGAAACAGGCGGTGTGTGCGGTCATGCGTATAGGCAGGGCGCTTTCTTCCAGAATGTCACCGGCGACGGAATAGGTCAGCGTGACCTCGGATGTCGGAATAAGCCACCAGCCATTGGTTGTCTGATAGCTGTCCTCGCCGAATTTGGGCAGTTTGTCGGTGCCATACATCGCCTCGTCCCGCACCAGAACGGGCGTCTGCATTTCCGTCAGGCCGTTCTTGTCGATATGCGTGTCCAGCATGAACTGCGCCAGTGCGCGATGAATGCGGGCGACGCCTTTCGACAGGTTCACGAACCGGCTGCCGCTGGTCTTGGCGGCGGTTTCAAAGTCCATGGCTGCGGCAACGGCAGGGATTTCGTAGTGCTCCTTGGGTTTGAATGCGAAATTACGCGGAGTACCCCAGCGATTGACCTCGACATTTTCGTTTTCATCCGCGCCTTGCGGCACGTCGTCGGCAGGGACGTTGGCAATGCGCGCCAACTGGTCGGTCAGCAGGGCGTCCAGATCTTTGGCTTCGGTCTGCATCCGGGCAATCTCGGCCTTTTTCTCGGCCACCAGTGCGCGCAGACGCTCGAACTCGGTTTCGTCGCCGCGCGCCTTGGCGGCGCCGACTTCTTTGCTGGCCTTGTTCTGCTCGGCCTGGGCGGTCTCGGCGGCAAGTATCTTGGCGCGTCGGCTTTCATCCAGCCTTAGCAGGTCCGACGACACCGGCGCGTCCCCACGGCGCGCAAGTGCGGCGTCGAAGGCGGCTGGGTTTTCGCGAATGGCGCGGATGTCGTGCATTGTTCAGATCCTTGAATACGTGAATCACTGGAACCGCTTATGCACTATCTCGCGGGGAGGGTGTAGCCGGGACAAGACGCCCGGACTATTTCTCTTCCTCTTCGGTGACTTCATGCGCCAGATGGCCGTCCCAAGCCTCGGCAGGGATCTTCGGTTCGGGTGGATCGGCCATATAAGAGGGCGTCATGATCTGAACACTGTTTTCGTTGAAAACGGCCACGATATTGCGATGCAGATCCGAGCGGATTTTCGGGATGATGCTGCCGCGTGTGGTGTACCCGTTGATCTGGTAGTTGATCGCGTAATCGGCCAGCGCGGTCCACAGCACAAAGGGGACGGGCTTGGACTTGATCCCTTTGGTACGGTTGGCCGCCTCGATCAGCATCGCCTCGACCTTTTCGGGCGGCTCTTCATAGCCGATGCCGACAGTGGTGTGCAGCAACAGGCCGCTGCCATCTGTTTGTTTGGAAAAGTTGACCACATCCGAGTTCATCAGCTGCGCGTTTGGGATCGAGATCAGCTCGTTCTTGATGGATTTCAGATGCGTCTCCATCAACTTGATCTGCACCACGTCACCGATATGGTCACCAATCTGAATGCGATCCCCGATCGAAGTTGAACGGCGATAAATCACAAACAGGCCAGCAAGCATGTTCGACACGACCGAGTTCGCACCCAGCGACAGCATGGCGCCGACCAGAATGGTCAGCCCCTGAAACGCGGCCGAATCCGAGCCCGGAATGTAGGGCACGGCAAAGACCAGCGCGATCAGGATCACGATGACACGGGCAATGTTGAATGTCGGATTCACCCAGTGCTTTTCGAAATCGCCCATTTCGAAGGACCCGGCCTCGACCGCATCGAAGAACACCCTCATGCCGCGGATGATGTAGACGGTGATCCAGGCGATCAGGCCCAGCATGATCAAATTCGGGATATAGCTGAGGATGCCCTTGAAGATCAGCAGGACAGGTTCCGTCAGATAGGTCAGCAGCAGTTGCGCGAAATACCGGGTTTCGGCAAAGGCCAGAAGGACAAAGGACAGGTAGTAGTAAAAGCCCAGAAAGAAGATAACCAGCAGGATGAAATTCAGGCCGTATCGGATCAGGGCTGCAATCGCTTCGGCTTGAACGCTTTTGGCGGTCGCTGTTTCGACGTCCTTGAGATAGCGCTTGACCAGCTTTAGGGTGCGTCGTCGTATGCGCCGGTGTAGCCACATGATAATGATGACAAACAATGCAAAGCCGACAGTCCAGGCTAATGCCTCGATCGCGCCTGACACGCGCGCCTGGTCCGTCCGGTTCGCACGGTAGTCGACAATCGCCTCTTCTATCGCGTCGCCATGCAGAAGGCTGAGAACGTCCAGTTCCATCTGGTCCAGTTCCGCATCGGCGACGGTTACGATCGAAACTCTGACGCCATCAGCGAAAATGCGTGTACCAAGATCGGTTTTTTCGAAAGTAATGTCGACTTCGGGGTCTTCCGAAGATTCGGCGACTTCGACAATAATCTTCTGAACCTGCTCGGCCCGTTCCGATGCCGGCAATGCGCTTGAGCCGCGCAGAAAGAACAGTGTTTCGCCGTCGACAACCACCGGGGCCTTGAAAACATCCGTTTCATCGGTCTCGGGGGCCAGAATTTCGGGGGGTGCTTCCTGTGTCTGTCCGGCAGTGGACATGGCAAAAGCCAGCAGGGCTGCGATCAGCAAAACTTTTAATGCTTGCAGGTGTTTATATAGCTGATTCATTGTGACCCCCACGGCCTGACTATACCCCGCCTGACCGTCGTTCCTAGGGTATATCTGCAACGCTTGGAAACATCTTTCGACACGGTGACACAATCAGGACGGGTTACACCGCCGCCTTTGCTTGCAAACGGACACCTCAAAGCATAGGTTCCCGCCAAATTTGCGGAACTTGTCCGCGATCCAAAGTAAAAGGAATGTCCCATGGAAGGTGGCGCAATCGCCCAGTTTCTCCCGCTGATCCTGATTTTCGCGATCATGTATTTCCTGCTGATACGTCCGCAGCAGAAGAAGATGAAGGAACATCAGGCGATGGTCGATGCCGTGCGCCGGGGCGATCAGGTCGTCACCCAGGGCGGGATGATCGGCAAAGTGTCCAAGGTCAAGGAAGGCGAGAACGAGATCGAGGTTGAAATCGCTGAAGGCGTCAAGGTGCGTGTGGTCAAATCGACCATTGCACAGGTTCTGAACAAGACCGAGCCTGCGAAATAACTTCGCGCGACAATCCCTTGAAAAGGCAGGGTAATGCTGCACATTGATACCTGGAAGCGGGTTCTGATCTGGTCGGTCTGTGTGATCGGTCTGCTCATGGCCCTGCCGAATGCGTTCTATACGCGTGTCGAGCAATCGAACGACGCCAAAACCGCCATTGAACTTGGCATTGATACTCCGGAAATGCAGGCCGAGGCCGCCCAGTGGCCAAACTGGCTGCCGTCTTCTCTAGTCAACCTGGGCCTCGATTTGCGCGGCGGCGCGCATCTCTTGGCCGAAGTCCAGACCAGCGATGTCTACGAAGCCCGAATGGAGGCGATGTGGCCGGAAATTCGCGACGCCCTGCGCGATGAACGCGGGACGGTAGGCACCATCCGCAAGCAGCCATCCGCACCGGATGAGATTCGCGTACGGATCAGCCAACCCGAAGGCATGTCTCGCGGGCTGGAAGTTGTACGTGGTCTTGCGCGTCAGGTGCAGACGCTGACAGGTGTTGGGGCGACCGACATCGAAGCGCGCGCCGACGGTGACATAATCGTCGTGCAATTGTCCGAAGCCGAGAAACTGGCTTCGGATGACCGGACCGTGCGTCAGGCGCTGGAAATCATCCGCCGCCGTATCGATGAGGTCGGAACACGCGAACCCACCATTCAGCGTCAGGGTGCGGACCGTATTCTGATTCAGGTCCCGGGCGTCGGCAGCGCAGGTGAGTTGAAAGAGATCATCGGAACGACCGCGCAACTGACCTTTAATCCGGTTGTGGGCCGTGGGACCGACCCGGATGCCGTACCGGGTGTCGGTGAAAAAGTCGTGCCCTCGCTGGACGAAAGCGAAGTATTCTACACCATCGAATCCGCTCCGGTCGTGACCGGTGAAGAACTGGTGGATGCGCAACCGTCCTTCGACCAGAACGGCCGCCCCGCAGTCAGCTTCCGGTTCAACACCTCGGGCGCGCGCAAGTTCGGCGACTATACCCTCGATAACATCGGCGCACCGTTCGCGATTGTGCTGGATGATGAGGTGATTTCGGCCCCCGTGATCCAATCCCACATTCCGGGCGGGTCCGGTATCATCACCGGCAATTTCACCGTGGAAGAAAGCACCAACCTTGCTGTGCTGCTGCGCGCCGGTGCCCTGCCTGCGGGGCTTGAGTTCCTTGAAGAACGTACGATTGGTCCCGAATTGGGGCAGGACAGCATCGATGCGGGGAAGGTGGCCACCACGGTCGCCTTTGCCGCAGTGCTGGTCTTCATGGCACTCAGCTATGGCCTGTTCGGAGTGTTCGCCAATATCGCGTTGATCATCAACGTTGGTCTGCTGTTCGGCCTTCTTTCGGTGATCGGTGCAACGCTGACCCTGCCGGGTATTGCGGGCATCGTTCTGACGGTTGGTATGGCAGTCGACGCCAACGTGCTGATTTTTGAGCGCATACGCGAGGAACTGAAATCCGCCAGAGGGCCCTCACGCGCTATCGAGCTGGGATATGAAAAGGCGCTGTCGGCCATTCTGGACGCCAACGTCACTACATTTATCACTGCGACGATCCTGTTCGCCATGGGCAGCGGTCCGGTGCGCGGCTTTGCCATCACTCTGGGTCTGGGCATTCTGACCTCGGTCTTCACCGCGATCTTCGTGACGCGCCTGATGATCGTCATGTGGTTCGAACGCCGCCGCCCCAAAACGATCGAGGTTTGATATGCGACTGAGACTTGTTCCCAAGGAAACCTCGTTCGATTTCTTCAACCGCTGGAAAGTCTGGCTGGGCATTTCGGCTTTGCTGATGATCGTGGGCTTCGCCTCGTTCCTGATCCAGGGCCTGAACTTTGGTATCGACTTTCGCGGCGGCACCACGATTCGGACGCAAAGCGCGCAGGAAATTGATGTGGGCACCTATCGCGATGCCATCGCGCCGCTCGAACTGGGTGACGTGACCATCACCGAGATTTTCGATCCGACTTTCGGCGAGGACGAAAACGTCGCAATGATCCGCATTCAGGCGCAAGCCGATGCCGAAGCCGTTTCCGCTGCTACCGTGACAGCAGTAGAAGGGGCGTTGCAAGCTGCGGTGCCGGATATTCAGTTCGTCTCGGTCGAATCCGTTGGCCCAAAAGTGTCCGGCGAGCTGATCCAGACTGCGGTAATCGCTGTGGCTTTGGCCATCGCTGCGGTGCTTGTCTACATCTGGCTGCGGTTCGAATGGCAGTTTGCCCTGGGTGCAGTGGCCGCGCTGGTACATGACGTGATCCTGACCATCGGTATCTTTTCAGAGCTGCAGATCCGCTTCGATCTGGCCATCATCGCGGCGCTGCTGACCATTGTCGGCTACTCTCTGAACGACACAGTGGTTGTGTTCGACCGGGTGCGCGAGAACCTGCGCAAGTATAAGAAAAAGGACCTCAAAGAGGTTCTGAACCTTTCGATCAACGAAACACTCAGCCGGACGGTGATGACCTCGGTCACCACTCTGCTGGCGCTGATTTCGTTGTATGTACTGGGCGGTGACGTGATCCGCGGCTTTGTCTTTGCGATGATATGGGGCGTGATCGTGGGTACCTATTCCTCGGTCTTCGTGGCATCGACCATCTTGCTGTGGCTGGGGGTCAAGCGCGACTGGTCCAAGCCGTCAAACACGGCGGGCAACCAGTTCGCAAACATCGATGCCTGAGCTTTCGGGCCAGTCCCCGGCGGGGCTGGCCATCGTTTTGTTCGCGGCTTTTCTGGGCGGTGTCGTGCGCGGTTTTTCCGGGTTCGGCACCGCTCTGATCTTTCTTCCTCTGTCCGCGCCATTTCTGGGCCCGTTCGGTGCGCTGATTGCCCTGACAGTCATGGATATTTTCGGTCCGGTCCCGAATCTGCGCCGGGCCTGGGCCTCCGTCGATCGGTCGGATCTTCTGCGGCTGGTCCTTGGTTGTGCGGTGACCTTGCCGATCGGGTTGTGGCTGCTGACGCAGGTGGAACCCGTGGTGTTCCGGTACGCGGTCAGTCTGATCTCACTGTTCATGCTCGCCGTACTTGCCTCTGGCCTGCGCTATCGGGGGCGCGTGCGCCGCGCCATGGTTGCGGGGATCGGAGCCGCCGCTGGTTTCCTTGGTGGTGTCGCAGGGTTGCCGGGTCCCGCCGTCATTCTGTTCTACATGTCGCGTCCGCTGCCGATTGAAGTTGTTCGGGCCACCATTCTGTTGTTCCTCTTTGCCTTTGATTTCCTGCTGCTTGGGATATTGACTGGAATGGGCCGGGTCACCCTGGCGTCGATCGGGCTGGGTCTGGCGCTGGCCGTTCCGAATCTGGCTGGAAACTGGCTCGGAGGGTGGCTTTTCCGGCCCGAGCGCGAGAGGATCTACCGTGCAAGCGCCTATCTGGCGATTGCCGTTGCGGCCTTGTCGGGCTTGCCGCTTTGGGGATAAACACGGGCCATGCGTTTGAACGAGATAACATATAACAGCTCTGCACCTGTTGACGGCTACGGTCCCGGCTTCTTCCGCATCGGCGGGCAGGTCTACGAAGGGTCTGTTCTAACCGGTCCGACCGGCACCGCCGGTTGGGGCGGCTACGATAATCAGGACGCTTTGCTGGAGTTGTCCGACGACGTCGATGTGGTCTTCATCGGCACCGGCGCTGAACTGTCTCACATCCCGGCCGACTTGCGTGTCGCATTGGAGGACGCAGGCCTTGGGGTCGAGATCATGAACTCACCAGCGGCCTGCCGTACCTATAACGTGCTGCTGTCCGAAGGCCGGCGCGTGGCGCTGGCCCTGATCCCTGTTTGACCGGATCCGCTCTTCATCTGGCCAAAAGTATCCCGGGGAGCGCGAGGGGCCGGCCCCTCGCTCCGCTTCCTTCCAAAAACGCAAAGGCTGTTCTCCTGCGGCAAATCCCGCCTTTTGCGTCTGGCAGCAATAAGATAAGCGGAACTCATGACACTGACCGTTAGCGATCTTGCCGTCACCCGGGGCGGTATCCCTGTTCTCGAGGGACTGAGCTTTGTGCTGGAACCCGGTCGCGCACTGATCCTGCGCGGCCCCAACGGGATTGGAAAAACTACCCTGCTACGAACGCTGGCCGGGTTGCAGCCGCCCTTGGCTGGCCGGATCGAAGGGGCTGAAGACCGGATCGCCTATGCCGCGCATTCGGATGGTTTGAAACCCACCCTGTCAGTGACAGAAAACCTGACTTTCTGGGCTTCGGTTTTTGGCAAACCGGACATTCAGCCCGCGCTGGACGCCTTTGATCTGAATGATCTGGCAGACCGCCACGCAGGCAACCTGTCCGCAGGTCAGAAACGTCGTCTGGGTCTGGCCCGGATGCTGGTCACCGGACGCCCGATCTGGATGTTGGACGAACCCACCGTGTCTCTGGATCGCAATGCCGTGCAGATGTTCGCCGATGCGGTGCGGGCACATCTGGGGCAGGGTGGTTCGGCCCTGATCGCCACTCATATCGACCTCGGGCTGGACGGAGAGGTTCTGGATGTCGGTCCCAACAAGGCCAAACCAAAACCCATCGACGACTTTGACGGAGGTTTCCTGTGATCGCCTTGCTTTTGCGCGACCTGAAGCTGGCCTTCCGTGCGGGCGGGGGTTTTGGTCTGGGTCTGGCCTTTTTTCTGATCGTGACCGTTCTGGTACCGTTTTCCGTTGGGCCGCAATCCTCGCTGCTGTCGACTATCGCACCGGGCGTCCTATGGCTGGGGGCGCTGTTGGCGTGCCTCTTGTCGCTGGATCGTCTTCTGGCACTGGATTGGGAGGACGGATCGCTGGACCTGCTGGCCACCGCGCCGCTGCCGCTCGAGGCTGTCGTGACGATCAAGGCGCTGGCCCATTGGCTGACCACCGGCTTGCCGTTGGTTCTGGCCGCGCCGTTTCTGGGCGTTTTGCTGAACCTGCCTGCGCCGGGTTTTTTCTGGTTGGTCATCTCGCTGCTGATCGGCACCCCGGCGATGAGCGTCATCGGCACGTTTGGCGCGGCGCTGACCGTGGGGCTCAAACGTGGCGGACTGCTGCTGTCACTGCTGGTTCTTCCGCTTTACGTGCCGACGCTGATTTTCGGTGCCGAAGTCGCCCGGCGGGGCGCGACTGGCATGGAAACACAAACGCCCCTGTTGATGCTGGCCGGAATCACGGCAGCGACCATAGCCCTGCTGCCCTTTGCCAGCGCCGCCGTGCTGCGGATCAATCTGCGGTGAACCGCCACAACTTTGACTGATGTCAATTGAGAACAGACCCGAGTCGGACTAGATAGAGCCCATGTCGATTGCAGCCAAAGCCAACGCCCTCTGGGAATATGCCAACCCGCGCAAGTTTCTTGCCACCAGTGAACGTGTGCTGCCGTTCTTCTGGGTCACCTCGACGGTTTGCATTGTCGTCGGCCTGATCTGGGGGTTTTTCTTTACCCCTGACGACTACAAACAGGGCTCGACCGTCAAGATCATCTATCTGCATGTGCCCGCCGCTTTGATGGCGATCAATTGCTGGCTGATGATGCTGGCGACATCGCTGGTCTGGCTGGTGCGGCGCCATCATGTCAGCGCGCTGGCTGCGCGGGCTGCGGCACCGGTCGGAATAGTCATGACACTGATCGCACTGGCAACCGGCGCGATCTGGGGGCAGCCGATGTGGGGAACATGGTGGGCCTGGGATCCGCGCCTGACCTCGTTCCTGATTCTCTTCCTGTTCTATCTGGGCTACGTCGCGCTGTGGGAGGCCATCGAAGACCCCGATACGGCGGCCGACCTGACATCGGTGTTGTGTCTGGTGGGGTCGGTCTTTGCGATCCTCAGCCGCTATGCGGTGAATTTCTGGAATCAGGGTCTGCATCAGGGTGCATCCGTGATGCGCGCTGCAGCTGTGACCGGGGCGGATACCGAAGAGAAGGTCAGCAACATCTATTTCTACCCGCTGCTTTTGTGCATCGTTGGCTTTGTCCTTCTGTTCATCGCGCTGGTGCTGTATCGCACCGGCACGGAAATCCGGGCGCGCCGGATCAAGGCGCTGCTGGCACGGGAAAGGGTGGGCGGATGATCCCCGATCTTGGTAAATATGCGGATACGGTTTTGTCGGCCTATGCGGCCTCGATTGTCCTTTTGGTTGCCCTGATCGTGTTCAGCGTGCTGCGCGGACGCAAGGTGCGCGCCGAAATGGAAAAAATCGAACAGAGGATGACGCGTAATGGCTAAGATCTCGCCACTTATGATCGCGCCGCCGCTGATCTTTGGCGCGTTTGCCGTTTTGGCGGGAATCGGGATGTTCCGCGACGACCCCAATGCATTGCCCTCGGCCCGGGAAGGCCAGACCGCGCCGCCCGTCGTCATGACTGAGTTCCCCGGCAAATCCGGCTTCGACGATGCCACCCTGCGCGACGGAGAGGTCAAGCTGGTCAACTACTGGGCCAGCTGGTGCGCCCCGTGCCGGGCCGAACACCCGAATCTGGAGGCTCTGGCGCAGGAAGGCATTCCGATCTACGGCATCAATTACAAAGACCCGTTGGGTAATGCCGAAGCTTTTCTGACCGAACTGGGCGATCCCTACGCCGGGATCGGACGGGATGAGCAGGGGCGTATGGGGTTGGACTGGGGCGTCTACGGCGTACCTGAGACCTATGTGATTGACGGCGAGGGCACCATCATTCTGCGCCATGCCGGGCCAATCACCCAGCGCGTCATCGCAAGCACGATCCGCCCTGCACTGGAGAAGGCGGCAGTGCAATAGGCTGGTAAGCTTGGGCCGACTGCATTCAAAGGCGATATCCGCCCGAGACTGTCAGAACCTCTCCGGTTATGAAGGACGCCGCGTCGGAACACAGAAATCGCACGGCCCCAGCAATATCGCTTGGGGTTCCAGCGCGTCCCAGCGCGGTGTCCTTGACGAATAACTCGGTCAGGTCATCCGGACGTGGTGCCTCGGGGATGTTGATCGCACCTGGCGCGACCGCATTGACGCGAACTCCGGCCGGCCCAAGCTCTTTCGCCATCGCGCGGGTCCAGAGGTTCAGCGCCGCTTTGCTGGCACCGTAAGTGACCGCGTCACGTGGTGGCAGAACCGAATTGACCGAAGAAATGCTGACGATGGCCGTCCCTGGTTGCAGGTGCGGCAGGGCCGCTGCCAGCAATGCGGCCGGAACCAGAAGGTTCAGATCCAGGATCGCCCGATGGTCTTCCGCTTCAAAATACTCTTTCGGAGTCGAGGCAACCAGACCGGCGTTGTTCACGATCACATCCAACTGGCCGAAATGATCCAGAACTTGTGCTATGACAGCTTCTGGCTGGTCCTTTTGCGTCAGGTCAGACCGTATTGACAGCAGGTTGTGGTTCGCTTTCCAATGGACCGGCTCAGTGGAGCGCCATGTGAATGCCACCCGATGATCTTTTTCCAGTTCCTCGACAATCGCACGTCCAATTCCCCGTGCGCCGCCCGTAACCAATGCCACTTTTTTCATCTGCTTCTCCTGCCCACACCAGAACGGGATTGGGGGCAAAAGGCAACTTCTTCTGTTTAAAAATACCCTGTAGAGCGAGGCAATGCCGCGCAAGAGAAAGGCGCCCGCAAAGGGCGCCCTTCAAAAAGCTATATCTGGTCCGGCTCAGCCAGCTTTGGCCAGGTTCCGCAACACATAGTGCAGCACGCCGCCGTTCTCGATGTACTCGATCTCGGGCGCGGTATCGATGCGGCACTTGAGGCTGATGGTCTTCTCGGAACCGTCACCATAGACGATGGTACAGGGAACCTCTTGCAGCGGCTGGATGGTATCCAGACCGTGGATCGAAACCGTTTCATCCCCCTTCAGACCCAGCGATTTACGAGTATCGCCACCGGTAAACTCGAACGGGATAACACCCATGCCAACCAGGTTCGAACGGTGAATACGCTCGAAGCTTTCAGCGATCACGGCCTTGACGCCCAGTAGTGCCGTGCCTTTGGCCGCCCAGTCACGCGAAGACCCCGCGCCGTACTGCTCGCCGCCAAAGACGACCAGCGGAACGCCCTGTTCCTGATAAGCCATCGACGCCTCGTAGACCGAGGTCTGTTCGCCATCAGGGCCCTTGGTATAGCCGCCTTCGACGCCGTCCAGCATCTCGTTTTTGACGCGGATGTTGGCAAAAGTGCCGCGCATCATGACCTCGTGGTTGCCGCGGCGCGACCCGTACGAGTTGAACTCGCGCGGCTGAACCTGACGGTCCGTCAGATACTTACCGGCCGGAGTTGTCGTCGCAAAGGAACCTGCAGGCGAGATGTGGTCGGTGGTGATCATGTCACCCAGGATCAGTAGAACCTTGGCACCATCGATATTCGAGATCGTGCCAGGCTCGGACCCCATGCCCTGGAAGTAGGGCGGGTTCTGAATGTAGGTCGAGGTCGGGGGCCAGTCATAGGTCTCCGCATCGGTGGTCTCGACCGACTGCCACTTCTCGTCGCCCTTGAAGACGTCGGCGTATTTCGACTGGAACGCCTCGCGGGTCACGGTCTGTTCGACCAGTTCCGCAACTTCCTGCTGGGTCGGCCAGATGTCTTTCATAAAGACGTCATTGCCGTCCTTGTCCTGACCAATCGGTTCCGACGTCAGGTCGATATCCATCGTGCCGGCCAGCGCGTAAACGACAACCAGCGGCGGTGAGGCCAGATAGTTGGCACGTACGTCAGGCGAGATACGGCCTTCGAAGTTGCGGTTGCCCGACAGGACCGACGTGGCAACCAAATCGCCTTCGGCAATCGCATCGGACAGCTCTTTCTGTATGGGACCCGAGTTGCCGATACAGGTGGTACAGCCGTAACCGACAAGGTTGAAGCCGATCTGGTCCAGATCTTCCTGCAAGCCGGCGGCTTCAAGATAGGCCGACACAACCTGCGAACCCGGTGCCAGCGAGGTTTTGACCCACGGCTTGCGGTCAAGACCCAGCGCAGCCGCCTTGCGCGCCACCAGACCCGCGCCAATCATCACGTATGGGTTCGAGGTGTTGGTGCACGAGGTGATCGAGGCGATTACGACCTTACCCGATTCCATGGTGTAGTCTTCGCCTTTGACGGCGACTTCCTTGCCCATAGGGCGCTTGAACGTCTCGGCCATTTCCTTGGTGAAAGCGGCCTTGGCGTTGGTCAGTGCGACATAGTCCTGCGGGCGTTTCGGGCCCGAGATCGCGGGAACGATGGTGCCCATGTCCAGCGACAGGGTGTCGGTGTAGATCGGCGCATAGTTCTCATCGCGCCAGAAACCGTTTTCTTTGGCGTAGGCTTCGACCAGTGCGATGCGATCTTCGTCACGGCCGGTGTTGCGCAGGTAGCGCAGCGTTTCACCGTCGATCGGGAAGAAACCACAGGTCGCGCCGTATTCCGGCGCCATGTTGGCGATGGTCGCACGGTCGGCCAGCGGCAGACGGTCCAGACCCTCGCCGTAGAACTCGACGAATTTGCCCACGACGCCTTTTTCACGCAGCATTTCCACGACCTTCAGAACAAGGTCGGTCCCGGTGGTGCCTTCGACCAAATCGCCGGTCAGTTCAAAGCCGATGACTTCGGGGATCAGCATCGAGATCGGCTGACCCAGCATTGCGGCCTCGGCCTCGATTCCGCCGACGCCCCAACCCAGAACGGCCATGCCGTTGACCATGGTGGTGTGGCTGTCAGTGCCGACAAGCGTGTCGGGGTAGGCGACTTCATCCCCATTCTGGTCAGTGTCTGTCCAGACGGTCTGCGCCAGATACTCCAGGTTCACCTGGTGGCAGATACCGGTTCCGGGGGGCACAACGCGGAAGTTGTTGAAGGCCGACTGTCCCCACTT
This sequence comes from Ruegeria sp. AB8, assembly GCF_056542605.1. Taxonomy (NCBI): domain Bacteria; kingdom Pseudomonadati; phylum Pseudomonadota; class Alphaproteobacteria; order Rhodobacterales; family Roseobacteraceae; genus Ruegeria; species Ruegeria sp. AB8. Next base: position 338,950 of record NZ_JBQGAB010000001.1, on the reverse strand, counting down.
CAAGAACTGGTAACGCTCCATGTTCCGCTCATATTCGCGGTCCACATTCATCTGGAACGCGCGCGGGTTGCCGAATTCGTCAATCATGACCGAGTGGTCGATGACCAGATCAACCGGGTTCAACGGATTGATCTTCTGAGCATCGCCGCCCAGACCCTTGATGCCGTCGCGCATCGCGGCAAGGTCGACCACGGCAGGAACGCCGGTGAAGTCCTGCATCAGGACGCGCGCCGGACGATAGGCGATCTCGCGCGGGTTCTTGCCGCCCTTGGCACCCCATTCGGCAAAAGCCTTGATGTCGTCGACTGAGACCGAAAAGCCGTCATCTTCGAACCGCAACATGTTTTCCAGCACAACTTTCAGCGCGGCGGGAAGCTTGGAAAAATCGCCCAGACCGGCCTCTTGCGCGGCGGGGATCGAGTAATAGGAAATGGACTTGCCATTCACGCTCAGGCTGCGGCGTGTCTTGGCGGTATCCTGTCCGACTTTGATGGGCATCTAATGGCCTCCCTCTCAAAATGACGTGGATTATGGGATTCGCTGAGGGGTATCTGCATCACGTTTAGCCTTGGTTCAAGGTCCAACACGACAAGTGCGGCAATTTTTGTATACCATTGCACACATTTTTTACAATTTGGGTGTCCTAGGTCTCAAGAAACCTTGATTGGCGGTTGATCTTTGAACGGTCTAAACCTGTCTGGCAACCGACCAAACCGAGGCCGCCATGTTCAGAATGACTATCTTTTCAACGCTTGCGTCATTGCTACTGGCGGCACCGGTTCTGGCTGAAAACGATCCCGTCGTTGTAGAACTTTTCACCTCTCAAGGCTGTTCATCCTGCCCGCCTGCGGATCGAATCCTGCATGATCTGGTCAAGCGCGACGACGTCATCGGGCTGGCGCTACACGTCGACTACTGGGACTACATCGGCTGGAAGGACGAATTTGCCGATCCCGATCATACCACGCGCCAACGCGCCTATGCCCGTCAGGGCGGGCGGTCGATGATTTACACACCGCAGATGGTGATAAACGGCCAACAGGACATCGTTGGCGCGCAATTGCGGGAACTGAACCGACTGATTGACGCGCATCTCAAAGCCACCCCTAAGGCTTCAGTCAATGCCAGCCGGACTGGGAACGACGTTGTTGTGGATGTGACGCCCGTCAACCTACCGGTTGGAGAGACGTATGACGTGCGTGTCGTTCAGTATTCTCCGATGCGACACGCCTCGATCCGCAGGGGCGAGTTGGCGGGACACGAACTGGACTATGCCAATGTTGTCGAATCCTGGCAGAGCGCCGGGCAGTGGGACGGGGTCGCGCCACAGCGGTTTTCGACGGTGTTGACCTCGGATCTTCCTGCGGTTGTGCTGGTGCAGAAAACGGGGCACGGCCCCATCGTTGCTGCAGCCAAGGCAAAATGAATTAGGGCATATCTTCCGGCTGAACCCCCAGCCCGTTCCATGTTTTCCAGCGTCGGTGAATCCAAAACCACTGACCCATGTGTTTGCGAACCACGGCTTCAAGATCATCATTGGTGAACTGGGTCATTGTTTTGGCGTCAGTATGCGGAACAGGATCATGCAGAATGATCTCGAAATCGATCCCGTTCGGCTGGCGCACTGCATAGCATGGGATCAGCACGGCACCATATTTGATCGCCAGTTCAGCATTCAAAACCGAGGTGACAGCCGGTTTGCCGAAAAAAGTCAGATCCTCACCGCCCTGGGCGTGCAGGTCGGACACGATGGCGATGATCCCGCCTTTTTTGAGCGAACGAACCATTTCGACCATACCCCGACGGCCCTGTTCGAACATCGGCTCACCGGTTTTGTAGAAAGCTTCAACGTAAATGTCGTTGAAATACGGGTTGGCCATTCGGCGATACAGGCAACCGATGGGTTTGCCGCTGTGGTTCTGCAGCGCGACTCGGGCCGCGAGGTAGTGTCCGAAATGCGCGGTAATCATCATGACCGGTTTGCCTTCGGCCACGGCGGCATCAAAAGCAGCGATGCCGGGACCCGAAATTTTGGCATCCTTCTGCCGCTCGGAAAAGCCTTCGGGCGAAAAATGCTCCATGATCGCCCGGCCCGCATTGTCGGGAACGGCGCTGCAAATGCGGCGAACCTCGGCATCGGGCAGATCGGGGCATGTCAGTTTGAGGTTGCGGCGCACGCGGTTTGTGAAGCCAACAATCGGCGACAGGCCGCGCACAATGGCACCCATTGCCGCAATGCGCCGTTCGTACGGCAATAGCCGCATCGTACCGATTACAGCTTTGAGGAAAAGGCTGGTGATGTAGTATTTACCAAGCTCAAAGCGGCTCAGTTCCGACTTTTCGACGGGCATGTAGGTGTCTCACCAGATATTCGATTTGCGGGCTCAGACATACAGGTCAGAAACCGCAACCACAAGCGTTCAGCAAATCCGGAGGGATCACCATTGCGTTCCGGCGTGTCGCATTATTGTTCATCGCCTTCTTGTTCGATCAAGGTGATGGCTCCTTCATCCACCAGTGCGCGAATGACACCGACAACCTGCGCCATCGCGTCGTCCGCATCCTTTTGCCTGACCTTGCCCCGTTCACCCATTTCCTCGCGCAGATTTTCCGCCATGCGCGTAGAAATGTTGGAAAGCAGGAATTCGACCGAAGCCCTGTCTTCATCGGCGATTGCGCCCGCCAGTGCGGTCACTAGCACGGGTTGATCGATACCGCGCAACAGCGCGGGGATGTCCCGCGCAGTGATGCGGTTTGATATGTGGGCAAAGGTAAAGATGGACTGGCGTACCACACTGGCAAAGTCGGAATCCTCTTCATCCAGCGCGGTCAGCAACCCGTCCCGGGTTGTTGCAGCCGACTGGTTCAGGATTGCACCGACACGGGCGCCGGGGTGGTCCGCAAAGGCCGGGGCAGGGCGCTGATCCAGTTGGGCGGCCAGCGACCATCCAATCCGCTCAACCGCTTCGGGCGTGATGTTGGCCGTTTTGGATACGGCATAGGTTATGCGGCGGGCCACGGGGCCTGGAAGGTGACCAAGCAGTTCTGCGGCCTTGGGCGTATCAAGCTTGGACAACATCACGGCGGCAATTTCGGTGCTTTCCGCCTGCGCCATACTGGCCAGATCTTCGATAGGTATTTCACGAAGGCGCAGCCACGGGTCGCCGATCTGACGCACGCCGGCAACCTTTCGCAATCGCGCTGCCGTTGCCGGTGTAATTTTGCCGTTGACGGCATCCAGAGCGCCTGCCAGCCCGTGCGGGAAGGCCAAGCCGACGCCTTCAAGCGCGCGCGTAAATTCCCGAGCGACCGCATCAAGCGTGACGCGGTCCACCAGACCCATCTGTCCCAGCTGGTGGGTCAGTTTCTCCTGCAAGGCGTCCGGGAGTTCTTCCAATGGAATGTCGGCGCCTTCGTTTAGAAGAAGCCTAACGATAACAGCGGCTTTTTGCCGGTTGCTAAGCTGTCGGGGCACAACACGCGCCGCGTCTTCTTCTTCCCCTTCGATCACCGGCGTCGAAGCAGCCGGAGATATATGTACCAGAGCTTTGGCGTCTTGCATCTGTCCGCGGTCCCAAATTGCGATTTCACGAGCAGATTACGAAGCAACAGGTAAATTTACCCTGAACCTCAGTAGCTGTAGGTCAGCCCGGTGCGGATTGCATCGCGCAGAGAGGTCTCGGCCCATGTGCCTTCGCCGCCCCGTGCCTTGATCTCGCGCCACTGTGCTATGGCTAGATCGGTTTTCCCTTCTGCAACAAAACCCTGCGCCATATAGCTACGGGCAAGGATGTTGTCCGGGTTAGCGGAGATAGCGTTTTGATAAAAAACGTTGGCCAGTTCCAGTTCGCCCATCTTGCGGTAGGTAAAGCCCCAGTAGGTCATGACGCGGTCGTCATTCTGATCCATCACGCGCAATATCGCCTGCGCGTTTTCATACTGGCCATCGTAGGCCAGTTCCCGAACTGCATCATAAAGCTGATCTTCGGTGAAATTGGTTTTGTTCGGTTTGACACAGCGACCAGCCGTCTCGTCATACACGCGCCCGAACAGGCATTTCTTGGTCGTGTTTGTCGGCTTTGGGGGGCTGCTGTCGCCACCACCTGCTGCGAACGCGGCGGGAGCGAGCACAAAAGCCTGAAGGGCAAGTGCTGAGGCTAGTACGAGGCGCATATTCCTACTCCGTTTTCAAAGGAACTTGTCAAAAGCATAGCGTGATCTTCAGAAAAGCTAACAATTGACTGATCGCTTTTATTCACAAGCAGGAAAGATTTTTCAGCTGTTGACGATTTTGGTGCAGCTTTGTGTCTCGGTGTCCCAGATTGTGCCGGGTTCGCAGGACTGGGTCTGATTGGTGTGATTGCTGCAGGCAAGTGCGACCGATGCAACGCAGGAAAATGTCAACGCGCAGAGAATGGTTCGAAACATTGGACTCTCCCATCCGGAAAATGCACCTGCAGGATAACCCAATTCCGTCAATCTGGCAAAAAACAAGACCCGGATCGGGGAAGCGACCCGGGTCCTAAAAGAAATCAAACGTCTGCGCTATTCACCAAAGACGCGGGCGAAAATGGTGTCCACGTGTTTGGTGTGATAGCCAAGGTCGAATTTCTCTTCGATTTCCTCGACGGTCAATGCGGCGGTGACGTCGGGGTCTGCCAGCAGCTCTTCTTTGAAATCGGTGCGGTGTTCCCAGACTTTCAGTGCGTTGCGCTGAACCATGGCATAGGCGTCCTCGCGGCTGACGCCAGCTTGTGTCAGCGCCAGCAGCACCCGCTGGCTCATCACAAGGCCGGGGAACTTGTTCATGTTTTCGATCATGTTCTCGGGGAAGATCAGCATCTTGTCGATCACGCCTGTCAGTCGTGCCAGCGCAAAGTCCAGCGTGATTGTGGCATCCGGTCCGATCATGCGTTCGACCGAAGAATGCGAGATATCCCGCTCGTGCCAGAGCGCCACGTTTTCCATCGCCGGGATCACGGCCGCGCGCACCATGCGCGCCAGACCGGTCAGGTTCTCGGTCAGGACCGGGTTCTTCTTGTGCGGCATGGCCGAAGAGCCTTTTTGACCCATCGAGAAGAACTCAGCCCCCTCCAACACCTCGGTCCGCTGCATGTGGCGGATTTCGATGGCGATGTTTTCGATGCTGCTGGCGATGACGCCCAGCGTTGCAAAAAACGCGGCATGACGGTCACGGGGGATGACTTGGGTGCTGATTGGCTCGGGGACCAGACCCAGTTGATCGCAGACATGCTCCTCGACGCGCGGGTCGATATTGGCGAAGGTGCCGACCGCGCCGCTGATCGCGCCCGTGGCAATCTCGGCGCGCGCATCGCGCATCCGGGACAGGTTGCGGTCCATCTCGGCGTAGAAACGCGCGAATGTCAGGCCCATCGTTGTCGGCTCGGCGTGGATGCCGTGGCTGCGACCAATGCGGACAGTGTCCTTGTGTTCGATTGCGCGACGTTTTAGGGCGGCCAGCAGACCTTCGAGGTCGGCGACCAGAATATCTGCGGCGCGGGTCAGCTGCACGTTGAAACATGTGTCCAGCACGTCCGAGCTGGTCATGCCCTGATGGACAAAGCGGGCCTCATCGCTGCCGACATGTTCTGCCAGATGGGTCAGAAAGGCGATGACGTCATGTTTTGTGACGGCTTCGATCTCGTCGATGCGGGCCACGTCGAATTCCACGTCCTTGGCTTTCCAGACGGCTTCGGCGTTTTCGCGCGGGATCACCCCCAGATCGGCCATGGCGTCACAGGCATGCGCCTCGATCTCGTACCAGATGCGGAACTTGGTCTCGGGCGACCAGATGGCAACCATGTCAGGGCGGGAATAACGGGGTATCATTGGCGGCTGCACCTTTTTGTGTTTGGGATGAGGCGTTGCGCGGGGTTTAGCCGTGCATGCAAAAGGGAACAAGGTGCGAGTGCCGAGATGAGACGGTTTGCCCTGATTTTGATGCTGTGGCCCGGATTTCTGGCCGCAGAGGAGTTCCGCCAGTTGTCGGGCAACGAGATACTTGTCGCCTTGACCAGCAAGAAGCTCGATTATGGAGAAGGAGCCTGGCAGAGCTTCGACGCCAATATGCTGACCCAGTATTTCTCGGGCAGGCCCAGTTCGGGCCGCTGGAATGTGCGTGACGACAGGTACTGTTCGCTTTGGCCGCCTTCGGATTTGTGGGCGTGTTACGACGTTCAGGTAAGCGGGCAGAGGGTGCGTTTTGTCGATGACAATGGCGGCGTGACGGATGGGACCTACGTTGATTGAAAATATGGGTTGGTCAAGTAGCTGAGCGCTGCATATTGAAGATCGTTGCCGCCCGGTTTCCCGAACCATGCGCGCCCTGATGCTGGACAAGTACCGTTTTGGTGGGCCAAGCTGCGTGAAGTGAAACCAACAGGTTATTGAGATATGCGTATTATTTTGAATTCCGCACTGGCTGCCTGTGCGGGGATGTGGTTGGTATGCATCCCACCCGCATCGGCGGACACACCGGTCACCTATACCGACGACGGGCGCGCGCTGTTCCGGTTTAACGTGCCCGATTTCTGGACATTGCGCACAGGCGGAATTCGGGAAATCGAAGATACGCAACTTGGCGATCCGCGTGCTGTGGCCCGGGTCATGGGGATGCGTCCAGTCACTGACGATAATGTCTGGATGGGTTTTGTGTCGCCGAACGGTGTCAAAAGCATCGCTGACGGGCTGCGTTATCTGGAAGATATCGACAAGTTTCTGGTCAAGGAGCCGACGGTCACAAGTACCAGTGACAGGCGCATCGGCGGTTTGCCCGCACGTGTGATCCGCGGGACAGGCAACAGGGATGGCAGGGGGGTGAACTTTACCGCCACTGTGATCGATCTGCCGCGTGACCGTGTTGCGATCGTCGTCGCAATCCTGCGCAACGGAGCGGATCCGGCCTATGCCGATACACTGAATGCCGTTTTCGCGTCATTCCAGCCTGCGCGGTAAGGAGGTTCAGATGACAAGAAGATTTATCAAACCCTCTGTTCTGGCGCTGGGGCTTGGGGCATCCAGCCTTCTGCTGACGGCATGCGACGGTGTCTCGGTTGGTGTCGGGGTCGGATATGGATATGACCCGTTTTACGACTCGATGCTGTGGAACGACTACTACCATGACGTGGATGTCGATATTGACGTGAACAGGCCAGTCAGACCTGATCGACCGAACCGACCCGGCGGGCAACCACCGACACGTCCAAGGCCACCTGTGGCGAAGCCACCGGTGACCCGGCCTCCGGCCGCCCGACCGCCGATACACCGCCCTGCTCCCCGCCGACGGTAATCAACGGGGCGTTCAGGTCGGCAGCAATTCGGTTGTAATGTGGACGGACGCTTCCAAAGTTCTGTGCACGGGGCATTTGTCGGCGATTTCCATAAGCCGGGTGCGTTGGTCCTGCGTCAGCGGGCCTTCCAGCCGGATTTTTCTGCGGAACAGGTCAACCTTGCCTTCCGTGACAAGCCCGGCATCCTGCGCATGAACCTTGTCATGGCAGACATCGACGCTGACATGGGTCAGCGGCCAGTTCTTGCGCCGCGCATACATGCGGATCGTCATGGACGTGCACGCACCCAGGCCGGATGACACGAAACCATAGGGCGACATGCCCCGATCCGTGCCCCCGTACGAGGCTGGCTCATCCGCGACCGCGTGGTGACGAGGGCCAGCCTGAATATCCTGCAAGAAGCCGGATGGGTCGGCCTCGATCACCCGCACCACACCTTCCGGCGCGCCGGGCGGCGGTGCGGGCGGACACAAGGGTACGTAACGTCCAACCCAGGCCGAGATTACATCGGCGGCGTATTCGGCATCGGAGGCCCGCGTAATTAGGTGATCGGCATCATCGAGGGTGACAAAGCTTTTGGGATGTTTGGCGGCCTGGAAAATCGCACCGGCATTGTCGATGCTCACCGTTTCGTCACGTGGGGCATGCAGGATCAGAAGTGCAGCCTTCAAATCACCGATGGCCGGGGTCAAAGCGGATTCTGAAATGTCATCCACAAAGGCCTTACCGATCCGAAACGGCCGCCCGCCCAGCAGAACCTCGGCCGAACCGTCCTGTTCGATTTCCGGCAACGCGGCTTCGAAATGGTGGGACACGTGCCCGGGATCGGCCGGTGCGCCAAGAGTGACAACAGCCTTGACCGAGGGAATGCCCGCACGTGCCCGCAGAACAGCGGCGCCGCCCAGCGAATGCCCGATCAGCAGGGCAGGAGCCATGTCGCGCCCTTCCAGATAAGTCGCCGCCGCGATCAGATCTTCAACATTTGACGAAAAAGTCGTGTTTGCAAACTCGCCTCCAGAATGCCCCAAACCTGTAAAATCAAAACGCAGCACGGCAATGCCCATGACCGCCAGGCGCGCAGAAATGCGCCGCGCGGCAGGGATGTCTTTGGAACAGGTAAAGCAGTGCGCAAAAAGGGCTGTTGCCAAAACCGGCCCGTCGGGCAGGTCAAGGCGAGCTGCCAGTTGGCTGCCATCGTGCCCGGAAAATGTAATGCGTTCGGTCGGCATAAGGAACTCCTTGGTCGTTGGCTTCACAGTGGGCACAGCGACGCCTTATCTCAACCCGCCTGACATGTGCCTCACGCGGAGGTGACAGGAATTCCCGAGTTCTTCTTATGCCAAAAGCATCTGTGAAGGCACGAGAGGCAGAACCTCTCGCAGAATGCCAGGTGACGCGGTCTGGTTGGAAGGAGACCTAAGCCAAACCCATCAGGGCTGGATCAAAGGGATATTTCGTCAGGTTCTCATATCCGTCCTCGGTGATCAGAACCTGATCCTCAAGCTTGATCGAAAAGTCGCCGCCGACTTCTCCGACCGCTGCCTCGACACACAGAACCATGCCCGGTTCAAGCGGGTAGTCGTAGGCACCCGCAACCGCCTGATCCGGATAGGCAACCAGAGGCCATTCATCGCACAGGCCCACGCCATGCATCAGGCAGCCGTATTTCTGGGCCTGGAACTTTTCGTCCAGCCTATGAGCATTGGCCGTCAGTTCGGGGATCGTGACGCCGGGCTTCAGCATTTCCATGTTGGTCATGATATGTTCATGCGCGTGCTGCATGGCATAGATCATGTCGGCGCGCGGCTTCTCATCGCCGATCCACCAGGTGCGGGAAATGTCGATGCAGATCCCGTAGGAACCGATCAGGTCCGTGTCAAAGGCAATGATTTCGTTCTTCCGGGTTACCCGGGGGCCACATTCCTGAAACCAGGGGTTTGTTCGCTGGCCCGAGGCAAGCAGGCGCGTTTCAATCCATTCGCCGCCGCGCCGGATGTTTTCGGCGTGCAAGATAGCCCAGACATCATCTTCCGAGGTCTTGCCGTCACCAACATTGGCGCGGGCGAACTTTTCCATCTCGCCAACAGCGGTTTCACAGGCGTGATTGGCGCAGCGCATGGCGAGGATTTCGTCGGGACCTTTGATGGCGCGGGTCTTTTCGGTGACCTCTTCGCCTTCCATGATCTCGAATCCCTGCGCTTCAAGTGCGCGCAGCCCGTGCAGCATGATCTTGTCCACTGCCAGTCGTTTGTTGCCGCCGCTGTGTTCGTCGATCAGAAGGCGCACCTCGTTCGAGAAAACATCGGCGGCCACGTCCACCTTGTCACCGCGGTCGAAATAAAACAGATCAGCGCCCGAACGCTGTTCACGCACCAATGGATTGAACTTGGACAGAAAGGGAGAGTTCTTGTAGTCCCAGATCACCATATAGCCGTCGGCGCATAAGAGAACCGCGCGAAAGGGGTTATGTGTATTCCACAGCTGCATGTTGGTGCTATCGGTGGCGTATCGGATGTTCAGCGGATCGAACATCAGCAACCCGCCGTATCCGCGATCAACGATAGATTGGGTCAGCTGTTTCCACCGATATTCCCGCATCCGGGCCAGATCGGGAAGAACCAGACCCGCTTGTTCCCATTCTGCAAACGCCAATTGGGTCGGGCCGATTTCTATGCGATCGTTTTCGTTTGGCGTACCGTCACCCAGCGTTGCCCCCTTGGTCGGGTCGATCTTGCGGGTGTCCCGGTAATGCTGATTCATGGCTTCGCTCCCTTTTGGCCCGGTAAAGATGGTCGTACCGTCCCATGCCGTCTTAGTAGTTTGCGACCCATGTTCAGTCGCTTTTGGACCGACAATACCAAAATACGGTGATAGCCCTAGGCCATGACTGAAATACTGCAACAACACATTCCCTATAACCCGCTGGCTGCGAAGCCGCTGCCGGGGATCCAGCCCGCACACCCCGAAGACTGGTTGAACCGCGACGAAGCGTTTGCAGCCCAGATGCGCAGGCGCGAGGATTTGTTGGCAGAGCGACGCGATGATGTTCTGGCACTGGATCCCGGTGCAGAACCGGCTGCGCAGGAATTGCTGGATATGGTGTTGCGGCAGGTTTACCCTGAAACATCCGATCATGTGATCCGGTCTGACGGGGCGGAAGTGCTGATTGACCGCGCAAGGCCCCTGGATACTCTGTGTCGGCTTGTTCAGGAAGATTTTTGCATTCTGCAGAAACAGGGCGGCGAACATGTTCTGACCGGTGCGATCCTGTGTTTCCCGGCCAGTTGGCGACTGTCCGAGAAATTCATGCGTCCGCTGATCGATATTCATCATACCGTCAACAGTTATGATGAAAACGTCGCCAGGCGGGTTCAGCGTCTGTTTGACGGGATTCAGCCGGATCGACCACTCTGGCGCTTTAACGCGCTGTGGTACGATGACGCCGAGCTGTTTCAGCCCCGAAGTACCAGCGAGCCGCGGAAAATCCGGGATCCGGGAAACACGCCTTTTCTGCGCAGCGAGCGTCAGACCATTCTAAGACTGCCCCAAACGCGCGCCGTTGTTTTCTCGATCCACACTTATGTTCTGGCGGCTGACAGGGTGCTGGAAATGGAAAACCCCGCCTGATGGCGGGGCCTCCTAGGAGGGTCTTCTAGTAAAGCTTCATAGACCTAGGGCGCCGGCAACACCTGCAAATGCGCCACTGGAATTAAGGGTCACGATCGCGACCGTAAAAGCCAGAACCTGAGTATTGAGTCGGAAATCCTCGCCCCGGATCAGGTTCACAGCAGCCAGAGAAAGCGCGATCGGTGCCGACATGCTGGCCACGGCCCCGGTCAGGCCCCAACTTGTCAGACGCAGGATGTCGCTGGGCTTTTCAACCTCGTCGGTGGTCGTTTCATTTGGTGCGTAAGACTGTTGATCCGTCTGCTCTGTTCTGAACGCGATGCTCAGCAATTGATCGTCCGACAACTGGATCGGCCTTGCGTTCGGTTTCGGTATCGCAGCTTCCGGCTGGTAATGATCTGCGGTATTCGAGGTGCTGACGCCTGCAAACGGGCCGGTTACGGACTGAAATATCTGTTTTCTGTCCCGGGGTTTGCTTGGCATTAGCGTATCAAACGCGCTCATGAACTGTTCGATGGTCAAAACCGCGTTGGGCGAAAGCCACTCCACGCGCTGGGTCGAACAGATGTCGACCATGCGATACAGGATCACAACCAGCATAAGCTCGGAAATTTCGCTGTCATCCAGCAAAGCTGACACCGGTGAGACCGAAATGACCAGACGGTTCTTTGGTCGTGTCACCGGAGGTTTGGGTATCGTTTTCAGGCCAGCAGTGCGGTCCAGCCGGTCGAAACGGTCGTCGACCCCGTTCAATTCCGTATCCAGTGTCAGACGAACCAGATACTGGCTTGAGACGATGCTGGCCTCGGTGCCGCTGAGCAGCGACTTGCGCTCGATCAGATGACCATAGTCTTCCAGCGTCGCCGCGACGATATTGCCAAAGCGTTCGATCGCGCCCTTGGTCTCACCGTCAAATTGCAGACCGCCATGATAACTGTGCTTCCGACTCACCGCGCATTCCTTTGTCGCTTTCTGTCTGAGACCGCAGACTAGCGGGTGATCTGGGGGAGAATTTGACGAAAATGCAAAAAAAATCAATTTTCGCGGGATTGATTACGCTTTGGAAACCAAGAGACTAGGGGAAAATTCGGGCATCTGTGGCGACAATGTGGCCAAAGTTGGGATCGCCTGTGTTGGAACCTTGTTTCGCCTATTGCTCGATTCGCTGCCCCATGATTGCTATGGATTGCTGATAGACCGAGGCGGCATTCCACTGCTGGATAACCGCAAAATTGGGCTGCCCTTTCTGATAGCCCCGGCCGGGTTTCCACCCTTTCTTGCGAAGAAAATTCGCGGTCGAAGCCAGGGCGTCGGTCATGTTGTAAAAGTCCACCCGACCGTCACCCGTCGCATCGACACCATAGGTCAGGGCATTCCCCGGCAGGAACTGCGTGTGGCCCAGCTCGCCATGTTTTGCCCCTTTTGTCGCCATCGTGACGCTGCCCTGATCCACCAGTTTCAATGCCCCGATTGCGTGCGGAATGAAGAATTCGGAACGGCGACAATCATAGGCCAGTGTCGTTATTGCGGAAACAACCTGGCTGTCGCCCATGAAGTTTCCAAACCCTGTTTCCATGCCGTGAATGGCGATCAGAACACCGGCAGGTACGCCGTATTGCCGTTCAAGCGCGGCGTAAAACTGCGGGTTGCGGGCCTTTCGCTTGCGTCCCTGCGCGACAATCGTGTCGGCGCCGCGCACCTGCATGAACTTGTCCAGCGAGTATTTGAAACTTTTCTGGTTACGATCTGCTGAAATTGTTCGCGTGGCGTATTGCGTCTGGGCCAGTGCCTGCAGCCCTTTCTTTTTTACACCCGCGCGCCGCGCCTGTTTGGCGAAATCGGCCTTCCATACCTCAAACCCGCTGCCGGTGTTGCCGCAAGGCGCGGAGAGTGCCAGGGACGGCAGGGACAAGGCACAGAATATCGCCGTTGCAAGTCGAAGCATGAAACCTATCCAATAACTTGAAACTCTGGGGCAGCGTACGCGCCATGCGGAAAATGGCAAACGAATTCCCGGGACGGGTCAGTAAAGGTCCAGTTCTCCGGCCTCTTTGAGGCTTTCAAACCACTGTTCCGGCGTGGCGTCGATTCTGGCGTGTTTGACCATCATCGCGTTCATATTGGGTAGATGAGATGAATCCGGCCATTCTTCGGGTTGCCAAAGGTGAGAGCGGACGATGCACTTTGGGCAATGCGCAAAAATCGTCTGGATATGGATCAGTAGTGCCAGCTTTGGTGCCTTGCCGTGCATGGTCATACCGCTCAGCAAACCCGGATCGGCGCAAAGCCGGGCCGTGCCGCGCAATCGCAATGTTTCCATTTTCCCAGGGACCAGAAAGATCACACTCACGCGTGGGTCCTGCAAGATGTTATGAAACGTATCCACCCGCTTGTTGCCGGGGCGATCCGGGATAGCGATCAGAGTGTCAGACAGGATTTCGACAAACCCCGCGGGATCGCCGCGGGGCGAGATATCAAGGTGACCGTCGGGATTGGCCGACGCGATCAGGCAAAACGGCGATGTGCCGATGAAATCGCGGCACATCTGGTCCAATGCCGGTATTTCCTTGGCAACAATCTGCGGCAGGGGCGCACCGGTAATCTGTTCCAGTTCGTCCGCAGACGTAATGAAATGCGAATACCGTAGAAAGGGCGCGTCACTGGCGGGCATGAGGTTTCTCCGCTGGGATCTGTGGCCCGAGTGTGAAAGATCGCTCGCAATCCGTCAAATCCGGTACGGTGACAAGAAAAGGGGCGCCCGATGGACGCCCCCTTTGCGAGAATTTTCGTCGAAAATTCCTGATCAGCAGCTGTAGTACATGCCGTATTCAACCGGATGCGGCGTGTGCTCGTAGGTTTCGACCTCTTCCATCTTCAGCGCGATGTAGCCGTCGATCTGGTCTTTGGTAAACACGTCGCCCTGCAGCAGGAAGTCATGATCAGATGCCAGAGATTCCAGAGCTTCGCGCAGCGAGCCACAAACGGTCGGGATGTCGGCCAGCTCTTCGGCAGGCAGATCGTACAGGTTCTTGTCCATGGCTTCGCCTGGATCGATCTTGTTCTTGATGCCGTCCAGACCGGCCATCAGCAGCGCGGCAAACGCCAGGTAGGGGTTTGCAGCCGGATCGGGGAAGCGGGCCTCGACGCGCTTGGCTTTCGGGCTTTCGGTCCATGGAATACGGATGCAGCCCGAACGGTTGCGTGCCGAATAGGCGCGCAGAACAGGTGCCTCAAAGCCCGGGATCAGACGCTTGTAGCTGTTGGTCGACGGGTTGGTGAAAGCATTCAGGGTCTTGGCGTGTTTCAGAATACCGCCGATGTACCACAGGGCTTCGTCTGACAGGTCGGCGTATTTGTCGCCTGCAAACAGCGGCTTGCCTTCTTTCCAGATCGACATGTTTACGTGCATGCCGGTGCCGTTGTCGCCATAGATGGGCTTGGGCATGAAAGTTGCCGATTTGCCATAGGCGTGCGCCACGTTGTGAATGACGTATTTGTACTTCTGCAACTCGTCCGCCTGTTTGGTCAGGCTGTTGAAGATCAGACCCAGTTCGTGCTGGCACGAGGCAACTTCGTGATGGTGCTTGTCGACCTTCATGCCCAGACGCTTCATAGTCGACAGCATTTCCGAACGCAGGTCCTGCGCCTCGTCGATCGGGTTCACCGGGAAGTAACCGCCCTTGACGCCCGGACGGTGGCCCATGTTGCCCATTTCGTATTCGGTATCAGTGTTCCAGGCCGCGTCGGTTGCATCAACTTCGAACGATACCTTGTTCATTGTATTTGAATAACGGACATCATCGAACAGGAAGAATTCGGCTTCGGGGCCCATATAGGCCACGTCACCAACACCGCTGGCTTTCAGATAGGCTTCGGCCTTCTGCGCGGTGCCGCGCGGGTCGCGGCCATAAGCTTCGCCGGTGTCAGGTTCAACGATCGAGCAGTGCAGGCACAGCGTTTTTTCGGCGTAGAACGGATCGATGTAGGCCGATTCAGTGTCGGCGATCAGTTTCATGTCCGAGTTTTCGATCGACTTCCAGCCAGCAATCGAGGAGCCGTCGAACATAAAGCCTTCTTCCAGGAAGTCTTCATCGACTAGATCCACATCGACGGTCACGTGCTGCAACTTGCCCCGCACGTCGGTGAAGCGGATGTCGACGTAGGCGACGTCTTCTTCGCGGAGAGTTTTGAGAACTGCTTCTGCGCTCATTCCCTTGGTCCTTCTGATTAATATGTCAGGATATTCGGTTGATTTACAGGGCTTCCGAGCCGGTCTCGCCGGTACGGATGCGGATGGCTTGTTCGACGGGCGAGACAAAGATCTTGCCGTCGCCGATCTTGTCGGTTTTGGCGGCATCCACGATGGCTTCGATGGCCGCGTCGACTTGATCGTCGTCCAGCACCACCTCGACTTTTACCTTCGGCAGAAAGTCGACCACATACTCCGCGCCGCGGTAGAGTTCGGTATGGCCCTTCTGACGACCGAACCCTTTAACTTCGATGACACTGAGGCCCTGGACGCCAACGTCCTGTAGCGCCTCTTTCACTTCGTCCAGTTTGAACGGTTTGATGATCGCTTCGATCTTCTTCATCCCGGCCTCCTAATCTGCTTGTCAGGTTGGCAGTGATCACGTCTAAGATCGCTGGGCAATCTGATTGCGAAACGGACCGGTTGCTTGTGCGTAGAATTTCAGCGAGCGGTGAAATTTTCATCGAGTTGCACAAAATGTAATCGAAATTGAATCGCGCGGGAGATGAGATGACGGATTTGCTGACGGCGGCGCAGATGCGGGCGATTGAACTGGCTGCGATTGAATCGGGCAAGGTTACCGGTCTGGAACTCATGGAACGCGCCGGGCAGGGCGTTGTTGAGGCGATTTTTGAGGAATGGCCCGAGCTGGCAAAAACGTCCGGTCGCGCATTGGTGCTGTGCGGGCCGGGAAACAATGGTGGTGACGGGTTTGTTGTTGCCCGGTTGTTGAAAGAGTGGGGCTGGGAGGTTGAGGTGTTTCTGTACGGCGACGCCGCAAAACTCCCGCCTGACGCACGAAGAAACTTTGAGCGGTGCCAAGGCAAGTCCGACGTCAGTGTCCGAAAGATCGATACGCTTGCAGATGACAATCTCAATTTCCCTTCAGACCTAGACCTGGTAATTGATGGATTGTTCGGAACCGGGCTGACGCGACCGTTTCAGGGCGGCTTCTCCTTGCTGGCAAATGAGCGGGTAAGGGACCTGTCTTCAGAACGCGGCCTGCGGGTGGTTGCAATCGATATTCCCAGCGGCTTGTGCGCCGACAGTGGGCGCGTGCTGGGAAACGTGATCCAAGCGGATCTTACCGTAACTTTTCACGACATGAAGGTTGGTCACATGATCGGCGAAGGCCCCGCCAATTGCGGTGTGGTTCGGACAAAGTCGATCGGCCTTGAACGAGAAAATAACAATCGAGTTGTTAAGCTGGTTTTGGAAGAGAGTTTTCGGGTCTCGAAGGAACCGAAAGATCACAAATATTCTTATGGCCATGCCCTGATCCTTTCCGGCGGGCCGGGCAAAACCGGTGCCGCGCGGTTGGCCGCGCGGGGCGCGTTGCGGATTGGGGCAGGGCTGGTGACAATTGGTGTGCCCCCGGCCGCGCAGTTGGAAGTTGCCGCGCAGGTCACCGCTGTCATGTTGCAACTGGCTGAAGGGGCTGACGAGCTTTCCCGGGTGCTGAAGGACGGGCGACTGAATGCGTTATGCCTTGGTCCGGGAATGGGGCTGGATCGTGCCCGTGACTTGGTGCCGGCGGCACTGTCGGCAGGGCGCTCAACCGTGCTGGATGCCGATGCGTTGACGGCGTTTGCAGAGGACCCCAAGGCATTGTTCGATCATCTGCATGAGAACTGCGTGCTGACACCACACGGGGGCGAGTTTGCCCGGCTGTTTCCGGATATTGCACAGAAGCTGGAAGAAGTTCCCGACAAAGGCCCGGCATACTCCAAGGTTGACGCAACCCGTGATGCTGCCGAGCGGGCAGGATGCGTGGTTCTGTTCAAGGGGCCGGATACTGTGATCGCGGCGCCGGACGGGCGGTGTTCCATAAGCTCGGCGTTTTATGACCGATCGGCGCCATGGCTGGCCACGGCAGGGGCCGGAGATGTTCTTGCAGGCTTCATCACCGGATTGATGGCGCGAGGGCTTGGGCCGATGCAGGCCGCCGAAGCTGCTGCGTGGTTGCATGTGGAATGTTCGCGGCAATTTGGCCCCGGACTGATTGCCGAGGACCTGCCCGAGCAGTTGCCAAATGTTTTGAAATAGTTGAATGTTTGATTGTCTGCGCGGCGGGTCGCCGAAAAGCTGGCTGATCGGCGTAATTTTGCCAGCGGCGTTGACGAAAATGCACAGCAAGTGTTTGCCAGTTGCATGGCTGATTGGCAGAATTTTCTTGCAGACTACCTTTGACTGCTGAAAGTCAGATTTAAGCGGTTGAAATTATTGAGTATAAATCTCTGCCTTGGGCTCTCGATGTGGCGAATATGCAATGCTTCTACTGTCTGAAATGCCGGCTATTGGAACCTCAGATTTTCGTGGACAAATGGGCGGGACGTGAAACCAGAACCCCATCATGGTGACAGATATGACTAAGATTCTCCGAAACTCATCAATAGCCGCGATTTTGGCGGCAACAGGCGCGATACCAGCTGCTGCTGAGTTAAAATATGAAAATAACAGCGGCGGATATGTGCATCTATACGGACAGTTCCACCCAGCTCTTGTTTCGGTGGACGACGGCCAGGATACCGAGACACGTGTTCTGGACAACGACCTGTCCAACAGCCGGGTCGGTCTGCGTTTGATGCAGCCCTATGGCAGCAACGAGTTCATGTTCTGGTTGGAAACCGGCCTGGGCTTGCCCAGCACAGGGACGGCCAACCAGTTCGGCACCAACAACAACGGATGGTCGCGCGAAGACATTCGCCACGTCGATTTCTCGCTGAAGGGGGGGTACGGAAAGTTCTCGGCTGGTCAGGGCAGCATGGCATCGGATGGGGCCGCAGAAGTTGATCTGTCTTATGTCGGGACCGCTTTGTATTCGTTCACCAACGATGAAAACGGAGCGTTCTTCTATCGTGATCCCACAGGCACACTGAGCACGATTACAGTGGGCGACTCGTCAAGCAACTTTGACGGGGCACGTCGCGGGCGCATCCGCTATGACACGCCGGATTTCAACGGGTTCTCGGCGGCAATTGCCTATGGTCAGAACATCCTGTCCAGCAGCGATGACGACGACTACTATGACATCGCGGTTTCCTACGGCAATACGTTCTCCAACGGCGTCGAGTTTGCCGCCAGCATCGCCTACGCCGTGCGCGACTTTGACAACTCATCTGGTGAGCGAAAAGACACGATCGGGTCAGCCTCGGTTCTGCTGCCCAGCGGGTTCAGCTTTACCGCGGCCCTTGGTTCGCGCGATGACACCTCATCCGGTGCAAGCGATCCGGACTATTGGTACACCAAGCTGGCTTATGAAGGGGACTGGGTTTCCTGGGGCAAAACCGGCGTTGGTATCGACTATTTCGACGGGTCGGATTTTGAGAACAGCGGTTCAAGCACCAAGTCCTGGGGTATTGCCATCGTTCAACGGTTCGACAGCATCAACACCGACGCATATCTGAAGTACCGCAACCACGATTTCGACGACACGATCAGTTTCGACAAAAACGAAGCGTGGGTTCTGGGCGCGCGCTGGCGGTTCTGATCCTGCTTCTGAGACATGCAAGCGCTCCGGTTCGTTCCGGGGCGCTTTTTTGTTCAATTCAGCGGCAAAACAAAGCTGATCCGGGCTTTGCCCCCTTGCACGCGGGCGGCTGGGCAAATAGAAGGCGTCAAATTTGCCCGGCGCGCCGTTTTGCGCGCCCCGAATCCTATGGGGACTACCATAATGCAGGTTACCGAGACGCTTAACGAAGGTCTGAAACGCGGCTACAATATCGTCGTATCCGCAGCCGAGCTGGACGAAAAGGTTAACGAGAAGCTGACCGAAGCGCAGCCGGAAATCGAAATGAAAGGTTTCCGCAAAGGCAAGGTACCGATGGCGCTGCTGAAAAAGCAGTTCGGCCAGCGCCTGTTGGGCGAAGCGATGCAGGAGAGCATCGACGGTGCGATGAACAAGCACTTTGAGGACAGCGGCGACCGTCCTGCGCTGCAGCCCGAGGTCAAAATGACCAATGAGGACTGGAAAGAAGGCGACGACGTCGAGGTCGCAATGTCCTATGAGGCGCTGCCTGCGATCCCCGAAGTAGACCTGAAGTCGGTCGAACTGGATAAGCTGATTGTCAAAGCAGACGACGCGGCTGTCGAAGAAGCGCTGAGCAACCTGGCCGAAACCGCGCAGGACTTCAAAGCGCGCCGCAAGGGTTCCAAAGCGAAAGATGGTGATCAGGTTGTGATCGACTTTGTCGGCAAGGTTGACGGCGAAGAGTTCGAAGGCGGTTCCGCCGAAGACTATCCGCTGGTTCTGGGTTCCAACAGCTTCATCCCCGGCTTCGAAGAGCAGCTGGTTGGTGTGAAGGCCGAGGAAGAAAAAGACGTCAACGTGACTTTCCCTGCGGAATACGGTGCCGAGCATCTGGCCGGTAAAGACGCTGTCTTCACCTGCACCGTGAAAGAGGTGAAAGAGCCGGTCGCTGCCGAAATCAATGACGAGCTGGCCACCAAATTCGGTGCCGAAGACCTGGCCGCTCTGAAGGGCCAGATCGCTGAGCGTCTGGAAGCCGAATACGCCGGTGCCTCGCGCGCTGTCATGAAGCGTGCTCTGCTTGATGTGCTGGACGAGAAAGTCTCGTTCGACCTGCCGCCGTCGCTGGTTGAGGCTGAAGCCAAGCAGATCGCACACCAGCTGTGGCACGAAGAGAACCCGGAGGTGGAAGGCCACGACCACGGTGAGATTGAGCCCACTGACGAGCACAACAAACTGGCGGAACGCCGCGTGCGCCTGGGCCTGCTGCTGGCCGAACTGGGTCAGAAGGCCGAGGTTGAAGTCACCGACGCAGAAATGACGCAAGCTATCATGAACCAGGCCCGTCAGTACCCGGGGCAGGAACGTCAGTTCTTTGAGTTCGTGCAGCAGAACGCTCAGATGCAGCAGCAGCTGCGCGCGCCGATCTTCGAAGACAAGGTCATCGACTATATCGTTGAACTGGCGCAGGTTGCCGACAAGGAAGTCAGCAAAGACGATCTGCAAAAAGCCGTTGAGGCACTGGAAGAGGAGTAATCCTCTTCCAATCCCCCGGGCAACATGGGGCACAAAAAAGCGGAGCCGTCTGAAATTAGACGGCTCCGCATGGGTGGCTTTGTACTTATGAGGTGAGGGGGTCAGGCCTCATGAGCAAAAGCACGGGGGGTTCGTAGCAGAGCGGTCTTTTGCTCTGGCGTAAATCGGTCCGAAAGCTCTTCGATCAGTTTCAGAACATCTTCGACTTCGGCCTTGCTCGTGGCCGCGTTCATCTGTTCGACAAAGTACCGTTCCAGTTGCGAAAGCGGCTGATGATCGAAGTTAGCGACCGGCTGCTGTGGCGTTGCTTCGGTTTTGCCGTGGGCATAAAGATCCAGAGCCGCTTCTTCGGTCAAGAAGACATCATGCTCAATCCCTGCATAGTTGCGAATTCCTGCAATCCGTTCATCCGAGCAATCCATGAGTGCGGCCATGGCGACGACCTTGCCCATGGGCTTGGCTGTGCCGACATAGTCATAGGGCGCGTTGCCTGAACGTTGCAGGACCCGGTTCATCACTGGATCGATCACTGCGATCGAGTCCAGAACTCCGGCTGTCTGTGCGTATTCGAACGAGCCGATCATGACTTCGCTGGTGACGTAGGATACAGAGTTCTTTCCGCGTCCCCGCCCGAGTTTTTTGGTGTCGACGCAGAAGCGCGTCGCTTCCCAGACCTGGGCACTGCGTATGGGTGCCTCGCCATCCAGGATAGAGCTAAAGACGTCGGCCAGCATGTGTGGCCCGGTCGTCTGCAACAGTCGCATGCACCCAACGACGTCCCCTTCGTCGTTGATGCTGACAACATGTGCAGGATGCAGGTCGTCAAAGTGATCGCGCTCGCGCCCATCCTTGATGTTGACATCCCAGCCAAGGCGATCCCCGAAAACCCGTGCCCGCAGCTTGAACATGTCGTCCAATACATCTTTGAATTTGTGCTGGTTCATACCATCAATTACGATGATCATTTCCATCCCCCTACAGTCTGGTTACCGTGTCTTAGAATTTAACCAAGATTCGGTTTAAGGCTATTGGGGGTTTCCCGTAATTTTGTCTTTTTTTTGATTAACCTGGGGCAATTAGGCCCATTCCGATGGCCCGTCCGATGGCCTGCGGAGTGGTGAGCGCGCCGAGTTTCTCGCGGCCCGACCGCATGTGCACTTCTACCGTGCGGTGTGAAATGGACAGAATATCGCCAATGTCCTGCTGAGATTTGCCCTCGGCGACCCATTGCAGGATCTCTTTTTCCCGGGTCGAAAGGGTCGGCAGGTACAACGCTTTCGCCAAAAGACCGGATTGCATAACGGTGTCATGCGCGTGAACCGCGGCCATCTGAAGATCGCCCATCACATGCTTCTTCAGCTTTTCCCATTCCGCGTCCGAGCAATCCCTTGTGACGCTGAGCATTCCGCATTCGCCGTAAGGCCCCCGGATCGGAACAGTCAGCCCGCGCGATGTAATCCCGAAATCATTGGCATCCCGGAATACAGCATGGAATTTCTCGTCATGGTTAAACCGCCCCCAGTCAACGGGCGCGATGCTCAGTACTGACTGATAAATCGTGGGGTCAAAGTGGTGATAGCCGTGGCTGCCATAGTGAATCTTCCACTCGTCAGGGTAGTTAGCATAACCCTGCACATCACCTTTGATGGGGTTCATGGTTGCATAGGAAGCGTAGTCAAAGCCGAGCTCATCGCAGACGGCATTGATGATGTCTGAGGCCGACTTTTCCTCATGGTCGATTGCGGCCAAGTCTATCAGTTTCACCGGTCCAACCCTTACAGTGACACTCCTAGCCCCAAAGAAATGCCGTCTTCGTCCTTCACGGTGTATACGTTGCGTCAACCTTGGGGTGTTGTGCAAGCCATTTGTGCAAGCCGCGTATGCTTATTGCGTACTTAAAGCAACAGAACGGGGAAAAACATACCTTTTCGGCACTTAATATCCCGGAAAACCTCCGGTTGACGCGAAGTTCGGGGTGTTTTGAGGGGGTTTATTCCGATCGCAGGCCCGTTTCGACTAGCATTTTTCGCGCTTTCGCTTCGGGATAGAAGCCCTTGGCGTACAGAAAAATCGCCCGTTGCTGATCCCCGTCGGACAACAACCATGCCCCCCTTAGGTACTTTCCGGCGAATTCCAGATTGGTGTCTGCATCCAGCAAGCCTTGCGCTTTCCCGTCATACCCCATCGAGCGTGCCGTTGCGGGAAGGATTTGCAGCAATCCGTAATACGGGCGGTTGACTGCCCAGGGCCGATGTGTGCTTTCCCGGATCGCCAGCTTGTGCACCAGTTCGCGCGGCAGTTCGTAGTGATCGGCCCACTTGTTGATCGATTCGCGCAGTTCGGCTGTCTCGTTCGGATAAAGCGGTGGATCAAATGCTTCGTCTGAGGGCCGGTTGGAGCCGCTACAGGCGGCTATGGGCGTTGCAATCAGAATAGCCAGCACACTGCGGCGAAGGAACAAAGTCATAAGATAGCTCCGACAATGGAGGGGCCGATGATATGAAACGAAATTCTGACTGCAAGGTTGGGTTTTTTGGAGCAGCAAAAACTTGCTGAAATAAAAAAGAGGCCGCGCATGGCACGCAGCCTCTTTCTCGTCATTTCCTGTCAGATCAGGCTTTGGCTTCGTCTTCTTCAGCCGAAGCTTCCGGTGCCAGTTCTTCGTCTTCCGAAGCGGCAGAACCGATGTCGTCGAACAGTTCGGCAATCTCGAATTCAGCGGCAGCTTCTTCTTCAGCAGCCAGTTCCTGGATCGATTTGCCGGAGGCTTGCAGTTCGGCTTCTTCTTCCGAACGTGCAACGTTCATCTTGATCTCGACTTCGACCTCGGGGTGCAGTTTGACTGCGAGCGAGTGCAGGCCCAGTTCCTTGATCGGAGCAATCAGAACGACCTGTTTCTTATCGACAGTGAAGCCTGCTTCGGTTGCGGCCTCTGCGGCGTCACGCGGAGTGACCGAGCCGTAGAGAGCGCCGGCATCCGATGCCGAGCGAATCACGATGAACTGCTGACCGTCCAGCTTTTCAGCCAGTGCTTCAGCTTCTTTCTTGGTTTCCAGGTTGCGTGCCTCAAGCTGCGCTTTCTGGGCTTCGAACGACGCGATGTTGGCGCTCGACGCGCTCAGCGCCTTGCCCTGGGGCAGCAGGAAGTTGCGGGCGTAGCCGGGTTTGACGTCAACGACGTCGCCCATCTGACCCAGTTTCGCAACGCGTTCCAGAAGGATAACTTGCATGTCAGTCTCTCCTTACTTCACGGCGTAGGGCAGCAGGGCGAGGAAGCGCGCGCGCTTGATAGCACGGGCCAGTTCACGCTGCTTTTTCGCCGAAACGGCGGTGATGCGCGAAGGAACGATCTTGCCACGCTCAGAGATGTAGCGCTGCAGCAGACGAGTGTCCTTGTAGTCGATCTTGGGCGCGTTGTCGCCCGAGAACGGGCAGACCTTGCGGCGGCGGAAAAATGGTTTTGCGGCCATGGTTTATGTCCTTTCGTCAGGCTTTGATCAACGGCGCTCGCGGCGGTCGCCACGCTCGTCACGCTTTTGCATCTGAACCGACGGGCCGTCTTCGTGGCCGTCGACCTTGATGGTCAGAACGCGCATGACGTCTTCGTGCAGACGCATCAGGCGTTCCATTTCCTGAACGGCGCCCGAAGGAGCGTCTGTCTTCAGGAAGGCATAGTGGCCTTTGCGGTTCTTGTTGATCTTGTAGGCCATCGTCTTGACGCCCCAGTACTCGCTATCAACCAGCTTGCCGCCGTTGTCAGCCAGAACGGTGCCGAAATGTTCGACGAGGCTTTCCGCCTGCGCGTTGGACAGGTCCTGACGCGCGATCATTACATGCTCATACAGTGGCATGTGCACTCCTGTTTATATCAAGGCGCATTTCAAAGGCGGGGCTTTCTGGTCCTTCGCGACCCTGCCACGAGAGGCTGCGCGATTCATAACTCTTGCGAAGGATGGCCCCGTATACACGTTTGAGCGCGAGGGGCAAGCCCCGCCACATATGCCTTTGTGAAGTCGCCCTAATTCCTTTGGCGTGCCCAATTCCTGACGCTTTTCGGCTCAAAGTTGTTTTGTATGCCGGGGACTAGCCGGAACGAGCAAATTCAGTACGGCAACCTGAGACGGGGTAAAGAAAATGACCGCTACGAACACAAACGCAATTCACAAGACGGCCACTGGTTCGCGATTTGAACATTCTGTGCCTGTCATGGTGGCCTTCGCACCGAACTGGAAAGCGAGAATGATCTTGGCGCGGGCCCTGGGCTTGATTTTGATCGTAGCCGCGTTTTCCATGTGGCTTATGTCCGGATCCGTTGCAGGACCCGAAGTGTGGCCCATCAAACTGGCGGCTTCGATGATGTTCCTGCTGGTCGGGGTTAGCTTGCTGACGATCGAGATTATGGATGCCCGGCCGGACGCATATTTTGACCCGATCCGCCGCGAAGTGCGCGTGCTGCAGAAAAACGAAAATGGCCGCCCGCAAACGGTTCTGCGTCGCAGCTACGAAACCCTGGGGGGTGCACGTTTTGCGGATGATCAGGTCGAGTTGTTCGACATGGATGGCAGCCTTCTGATGAAGCTGCCGCTGCAATCAGCGGATGTAAGCCGGGCGCTCAAGGGGCAACTCAGCGGAAACGTTACGATCTTCGCCTAAATCCCGTTCTGTTCAAAAAAGAACAGAATTTGTGAGAGAATAGAGGTTGAGTGCCGCCCTTGGGCGGCACATTTACGTTAGTGAGCAACCATTCTGGGTTGCACCACCAATTCTGCGGAGTTTGTTATGAAACCTATCCTCCTGGCCGCCGCACTGGCCGTATCAGCAACATCGGCTTTTGCTGCTGCCGAGAAATATGTTCTGGACTCAAGCCACAGCCAGGTCGTCTTTACTTACAATCACCTCGGATTTTCGACCACAACCGGGATGTTCTCGGGTTTTGAAGGCGAGATCATGTTCAATCAGGAAGACCCCGCTGCGTCGAGCGTGTCTGTCTCGATGCCGGTGGTCGAGATGATCACGGGCTGGAAGCCGCGCGAGGATCATTTTATGTCCGAGGATTTCTTTGCTGCGGCCGAGGGTGACTTGGCCACCTTTACCTCGACCGGTATTGAAGTGACAGGCGAGAACACTGCCAAGATCACCGGTGATCTGACCCTGAACGATATCACCAAGCCCGTGGTGCTGGACGCAACGCTCAATCAGGTTGGCGAGCATCCGATGGCTGGAAAACAGTGGGCCGGATTCGACGCGACCACAACCCTGCTGCGCAGCGACTTCGACCTGGGTCAATTCGCACCGTTCGTCAGTGATGAGGTGGAAATTTCGATCTCGATCGAAGCGCAAAAGGCTGAATAAGTCAGATTTGGCTATTGAATGGAAAACCGCCGGTGCTGAAACACCGGCGGTTTTTTTGTCGGTCAATGTTACTTGGCCTGCGACGCGGTCAACTCTACTGCAACGGTAACGGCAAAAGCCAGCGAATCCTCGGCAGGCATGTTTTTGCCAATGTCGAAACTCAGCCGGTCCAGCGTAATTTCTCCGGTCATTGTTGCGACATCATCCTGAATACTCAGAGCGAAGGGCAAAGCGATGTCCAGCGTCTTGTCTCGGATTGTCAGGGGGCCACGCGCCTCGTATCCGGATTCGGTTTTGAACAGGTCGGCATCGAAGCTGGCGGTCGGGAACTGGCCGCTGTCGAAGAAATCCGCGCCCATGGCCTGATCCGTTACGGTTCCGAGGCTCAGCGAGCCGATGGCAATGGTCACGTCCACCGACCCTGCGAGGCCGGGTTCTGCCGGCTCGTCGAAAGTGATCGCGGCGGTCCAGTCAGAGAAACTGCCGGTTACAGGGCTGCCAAGTTGCTTGATCGTGATCGACAGGTTTCCTTCCTGCACCTGCCAGTCCGACTGAACCTCTGCAAGTTCGGCGGTGTCAGTGGAAGCGGCAGAGTGTTTGTTGAAAACACCGGTGGTCCAGCCACCCGCCAGCACACCGCACCAGATGACCAGCGCGGCGGCGGCGGGGACAAGTGAGTGTTTCTGTGCGGGCGGCTTGGGCGCATCCGTTGCGCCCGGCAACATCCGACGCAGCGTGCTGTCTTTATCCACGACATGGTGTTTCAGCGCTCCTGTGATGTGCAGCACCAGCGAACCCGCCAAGACGAGGATGAACAGCCAATGCAGGCTGGCGGTCAGTTCAGCCAGAGCGGGCGACTTGGGAATGAATGGCAGGTTCTGGCCAAAGGGCCACAGGATAGGCGCGAACCCTTCGGCGGCTGCGTGGTGCAGCCAGCCGGTCAGGGGAACCAGCACAAGCGAGCCATACAATAGCCAATGCACTGTTTCGGCGGCGAATGCTTCGGGCTTGTTTTCTGCGTTCAGCAAACCGGGTTTGGTTTGTGTCATCGCCCAGAGGATACGGGCCAAGGCCACGAAAAAGACGGTGATGCCCACAGTTTTGTGCAGCGAAAACAGCCGTGCGGCCTGTGCGATGTCGTCCTCGGTTGTCGGAATTGACGGGTCATAGATCGCCTGGGCCAGGTTGTTGGCAAAAAAGCCCAGTGGCAATGCCGTGAAAATCAGCAATGCCGTCAACCAGTGAAAGGTCTTGGCAATACTTCCGTAGGTAGAGAAGGTATTTTTCGAGTGCATTGATCGGATGCTCCGAAGGTGAAGGTCTGGACACAACCTATATCCGTGTGAACAGGACACAATATGACCGTGCGCACAGCGATGGTGCCGGAATGCAGAGCGCAGGCAATGCTTGTGCCGGGCCAATTGTCGGTTTACACCCCGCCGCAACCTAACGTCATCCATGAGGTTGCAATGACACTCGCGTTCGTTTTCCCGGGGCAGGGCGCCCAGACCATCGGTATGGGCAAAGCACTGGCCGAAGCCTATCCCGCCGCGCAGGCGGTATTTGACGAAGTGGACGAGGCACTGGGGGAAAAGCTGAGCAGCCTGATCTGGGATGGCGAGATCGAAACACTGACGCTGACACAGAACGCGCAACCGGCGCTGATGGCGACCTCGATGGCGGCGATGCGCGCGCTTGAGGCCGAAGGGGTTGCGATTACCAATGCGTCCTATGTCGCGGGGCATTCGCTGGGTGAATATTCGGCGCTTGCTGCTGCAGGGGCTTTGTCGGTCGCCGATACTGCCCGCCTGCTGCGCACACGCGGTCAGGCTATGCAGAGCGCCGTGCCGGTAGGTGAAGGCGCGATGGCCGCCGTGCTGGGGCTGGATCTGGAGGCCGTTCGCGCGGTTGCGGAAGAAGCCGTGCAGGGCGAGGTCTGCCAGGCGGCGAACGACAATGATCCCACACAGGTTGTGGTATCGGGCTCAAAGGCGGCTGTGGAACGTGCCGCAGTTATTGCAAAGGAAAAAGGTGCCAAGCGGGCGGTCATGCTGCCGGTCAGCGCGCCATTCCATTGTGCTTTGATGCAGCCTGCCGCCGATGTGATGGCCGAGGCCCTGGCTGCCGTTGAAATCAAAGCGCCTGCTGTTCCGTTGGTGGCGAATGTGCGTGCCGAGGCGGTGACGGACCCGGATCTGATCCGGCAGTTGCTGGTCGAACAGGTGACGGGTTCGGTCCGGTGGCGTGAAAGCGTGCAGTACATGGCGGCGCAGGGTGTGACCGAGACATGGGAAATTGGCGCGGGAAAGGCGCTGTCGGGCATGATCCGAAAGATCGACCGGGCTATTGCCGGCAAAGCTGTCGGTACACCCGAAGACGTGCAGAATGCGGTGCAGGCCGAATCGTAATCTCCATACGCGTCGACACAGACGAACCAAGAGGGAAACCGAATGTTTGATTTGACAGGTAAGAATGCGCTGATCACCGGGGCTTCGGGCGGTATCGGGGGCGAAATTGCGCGTACCCTGCATGCGGCGGGCGCGTCGGTAGGGCTTTCCGGTACACGGGTCGAGCCATTGCAGGCGCTTGCGGACGAACTGGGCGAACGGGCCCACGTTTTGCCCTGCAACCTGAGCGACGCCGAAGCGGTTGCAGCGCTGCCGAAGCAGGCGGCCGAAGCGATGGGATCCGTTGATATTCTGGTGAACAATGCGGGCATCACGCGCGACAACATCTTTATGCGCATGTCGGATGAAGAATGGCAGAGCGTGATTGACGTGAACCTGACCGCGACCGCCAAACTGTGCAAAGGCGTTCTGCGCGGCATGATGAAGGCCCGCTGGGGTCGTATCATCAATATCTCGTCGGTGGTGGGCGCAACCGGTAATCCGGGGCAGGCGAACTATGCGGCGTCCAAAGCCGGAATGGTGGGCGTGACCAAATCGCTGGCCTACGAAGTGGCAAGCCGCGGAATCACCGCGAACGCCGTGGCTCCGGGCTTTATAACCACCGCGATGACCGACAAACTGACGGACGACCAGAAGAGCGGAATTCTGGGGCAGGTTCCGGCGGGCCGTATGGGTGACCCTTCGGAGATTGCCGCCGCAGTTCTGTATCTGGCTAGCCCTGAAGCGGGATATGTTACCGGAACCACCTTGCATGTGAATGGCGGTATGGCCATGTTGTAAGCGCGGCGCAGGGCAGGCGCGAAACCGTTTGCCTTGTGCGTTGTCTGTGCTATAGGCGGCGCAGATATGTGGGGGCCGGTCATTCAGGTTGGCCTTCGCCATGCCCGGTCAGCCGGGTCTCAAACCGCCCGGAACGGGCAAACCAAAGCCAGCCTGAGCGGGCAAGGGCAGAACCGGGCAATGCGCCCTGAAACGGAATGAGGAAAAGACATGAGCGACGTCGCAGATCGCGTTAAAAAGATCGTTGTTGAGCACCTGGGTGTCGAAGAAGACAAAGTCGCGGAAAACGCGTCCTTCATCGACGATCTGGGCGCGGACAGCCTGGACACTGTTGAACTGGTTATGGCCTTCGAAGAAGAGTTCGGCATCGAAATTCCCGATGACGCAGCCGAAACCATCCAGACCTTTGGCGACGCCGTCAAATTCATCAGCGAAGCGTCCTAAGCGTTTCGTGTCGAGATAGAGCGGCGCTTCCGGGCAACGGAGGCGCCGTTTTTTTGTGCCCGGACCGATTTCCCGCTTGCACGGCGTCTTATTGCTTCGCACTGTTTCCACTGAGGCAAAATTCCAGGCGGGCAGGGCATGATAAGATCCACCCCGATGATAAACACGGCGCGACTGACGCTTTGTGCGATGCGACCAGAAGATTTCAACCGCTTTGCGGAAATCTGGCGAAATCCGTGTGTTGTGCGCCATATTGGCGGCAAACCGAAATCGCGGGGCGAGGCGTGGGATGCGTTCCTGCGCAATGCCGGACACTGGCAGATGGCCGGATTCGGACAATGGGCGGTGATCCAGCAATCGAATCGGCAGATGATCGGTCAGGCAGGATTTTTCTATGGTGATCGGGGTCTGGGCGAGGATTTTGGCCGTTTCCCCGAGGCAGGCTGGGTCCTGGCCCCCGAAGCGCAGGGAAAAGGACTGGGATACGAGGCCGCACAGGCGGCTCACGACTGGTTCGACAGGGTCATTCCCGGGCCGTTGGTCGCCATGGTGGATGCCACAAATGAAGCGTCGCAAAGTCTGGCGCAGAAGCTGGGCTACGTTCTGATGCGTGAATGCGAATATATGGATACGCCTGTCCATCTGTTACGGCGAAATGGTCCGCCAGCACGCGCCTGAAACACAGTAATTGTAGCAATGCCGCAAATAGAGCGTGGTTTGCCGAAACTGTTTGAAACAACCGTTTCGGCGCTGTCTATGCTATGCTGGATTTTACAGCGATTGGGCGAAGGAGCATGCTCATGAGGATTTATCCCACGATGGAATTGCAGAACGGACGGTGTGTCTCGCTGGACAAAGGCCGTCTCGATGAAGCCATGGTCTGGCATGTCGATCCGGTTGCAACCGCACGCAGCTGGTCCGCGGCCGGGGCCGAATGGATGCAGCTTACGGACTTCGACGCAATCGAAGGGCGCAATACCAACGCCGAACTGATTGAAGAAATAATTCGAAGCGCGGAAATGCCGGTGCAGCTTGCCGGTGGTATGCGAAGCCGCGAGCACGTCGAGCACTGGATCGACAAAGGTGCCGGCCGGGTTGTGATCGGAACCCTGGCCGCGCGTGATCCCCACGTGGTCAAGGAACTTGCCAAACTGCACCCCGACCAGATCGTTCTGGCCGTGGATGTCTGGCAAGGTCAGGTTATGACCGAGGGCTGGCGCAGCCAAAGTGCCTTTACGCCAGAAGCCTTCATCGATGCTTTTGCCGACACGCCTTTTGCTGCCATTCTGGTCACTGATATCGACAGCGACATGGATGACGTCGAAGCGCAGTTGGGATTGATTTCGGGTCTGGCCAAGCACTCGCGGACCCCGGTCATTGCCAGCGGTGTCGTTCGTACGGCAGACGATATTTCGCGGCTGGCCTACATCTCTAACATCTCGGGCGCGATTGTGGGCCGTGCGCTGTTCCGCAAGACACTGAGCTTGTCCGAAGCGCTTAAGGTTGCGGCCGCTGCCCATGAACCTGTAGCGCAGTTCCAATAGGACCGGCCGGGTAATTCTGTTCCGCCCTTTTCCGTTTCAGGGAAGGGGCGGTTTTTTGTGCAGAGAGGTGGTTCATTCCTGCTGAACCACAATATATGACCGGAATTGGCGAAATGACGCTAACAAGGAATGCGCCCTTGCTCTTGCCCCCGGACCCCGGGGCGGGGTATGGACGGTTCTCATACAGGAAGCAGGCAAGAGGCATTTCATGCGCAGAGTCGTTGTAACCGGTCTGGGATTGGTCACTCCTTTGGCCAGTGGGGTCGAGGAAACCTGGTCGCGGCTGCTGGATGGGGAATCCGGCGCGGGCCCGATTACCTATTTCGATGCTGAGGCAAGTGGTGTCACCACGACATATGCCTGCGAAGTGCCGCGTGGAGACGGCACGAACGGGACTTTCAACCCTGACGACTGGCTGCCGCCGAAAGAGCAGCGCAAGATCGAAGATTTCATTCTGTATTCGATTGCTGCTGCAGACATGGCCTGTCAGGATTCCGGCTGGTTGCCTGAAGATGAGGAAAGCCGCCTGCGGACTGGTGTTTTGATCGGCTCGGGCATCGGCGGGCTGGGGTCCATCGCGGAAACTGCCAATCTGATCCGCGACAAGGGCCCACGGCGTGTTTCGCCATTCTTTATTCCTGGCGCGCTGATCAACCTGGCGTCGGGTCAGGTGTCGATCCGTCATGGCTTCAAGGGGCCGAACCATTCGGTCGTGACCGCCTGTTCCACCGGGGCGCATGCGATCGGCGACGCCAGCCGCATCATCCGCGCCGGGGACGCTGACGTGATGGTGGCCGGTGGCGGCGAAGGTTGCATCTGTGAGATCGGTATTGCCGGTTTCAACGCGTGTAAGGCACTGTCGACCAAATACGCGGATGATCCTAAAAAGGCGAGCCGCCCATATGACATCGATCGTGACGGGTTCGTCATGGGTGAAGGTGCGGGTATCGTGGTTCTTGAAGAATACGAACACGCAAAGGCGCGCGGTGCAAAGATTTACGCCGAGGTTCTGGGTTATGGCATGTCGGGTGACGCTTATCACATCACGGCGCCATCCGAGGACGGTGATGGCGCCGAGCGTTCGATGAAAGCCGCGCTGCGCAGTGCCGGTCTGGAACCGAAGGATCTGGACTATATCAACGCGCATGGCACTTCGACCATGGCGGATACGATCGAGTTGGGTGCGGTGGAACGTTTGCTGGGCGATCATGCAAGCAAGGCAACCATGACTTCGACCAAGTCGGCCACGGGCCACCTTTTGGGTGCGGCAGGCGCGATTGAGGCGATTTTCTCGATCCTGGCAATCCGGGATCAGGTTGCCCCACCGACAATCAACCTGGACAATCCGGCGGTTGAAACACCCATCGATCTGGCACCGAACGCCAAGCGTGAGCGTGAGATCAACGTGGCACTTTCCAATTCGTTCGGCTTTGGCGGCACAAACGCAAGCGTGATCTTTGGAAAGGTCAGTTAAATGTGGCGGGCCCTAGCGTCCAACGCGCTGACCTTGCTGGTGGTCGGCCTGTTTCTGATGGGCGGTCTGATCATTTGGGGGCAATCGCAATACAAGGCTGAAGGTCCGCTGCAATCCGCGATCTGCCTGCGGGTGGAAAGCGGTTCGAACATGACACGTGTTAGTCGCGATCTGGAGGATCAGGGTGCGATCAGCAATGCCATGATCTTTCGCATGGGCGCCGACTATTCGGATCAGGCGCAGAAATTGAAGGCGGGCAGCTTTCTGGTGCGCGAAGGCGCCTCGATGCAGCAGATCATCGACGAGATCACCAGCAGTGGTGTAAGCACCTGTGGTTCCGAGATTGAGTACCGTATCGGTGTAACCCGCACGCAGACCCGGGTACGCGAATTGGACCCTGCGACTTTGGATTTTGTCGAGGTTGCCTCATTTGGATCAGATGAGGAAACTCCGCCGGAATACGCAGAAAAACGTGGCGAGGCTGACACGCGCTATCGGGTGTCAGTGGCCGAGGGCGTGACCGCGTGGCAGGTTGTCGACGCGCTGAAGTCATTTGACGCGCTGAGTGGTGACGTAACCCAAATTCCGGCCGAGGGTGAGTTGGCGCCTGACAGCTATGATATCAAGCCGGGCGACGACAGGAATGCTGTCTTGCAGAAAATGCAGGATAAGCAGCAGCTTCGGATCAACGCAGTCTGGGAAGGTCGTCAGGACGGGTTGCCACTGGAAAGCCCGGAAGAAATGCTGATCCTCGCGTCCATCATCGAAAAGGAAACCGGCGTGCCGGAAGAGCGCGGACAAGTAGCCAGCGTATTCGTGAACCGCTTGAAGCAGGGCATGAAGCTGCAGACAGACCCGACCGTGATCTACGGGATCACCAAGGGTCAGGGTGTCCTTGGACGCGGATTGCGGAGAAGTGAGCTACGGCGCGCAACCCCTTGGAATACTTACCTGATCGATGGGCTTCCGCCGACACCGATTGCCAATCCGGGACTGGCAAGTCTGGAGGCCGCAGTTGCGCCCGAAGAAACCGACTATGTCTTCTTTGTTGCTGACGGAACCGGCGGTCATGCTTTTGCGGAAACCTTGCAGGAGCATAACCGCAATGTTGCCAAATGGCGTGAGATCGAAGCCGAGCGCAACTCGAGCAACTAATCCGCAAGAGACATGAATAAGTGGCCGGGGGCGCATCGCCGCCGGCCATTGTTGTTGTGCGATCAGGCCGCCGGGCGTCGGCGCTGTCTGCGCCGTTTGGAAGGGGCGGCATTCGAGTTTCCGGAACCCGCATGCGGTTTGGAACCTCTGCGACGATTGCCCTGACGGCGCGCAGGTTTCTGAGGCTCGGCTGCTTCAGGCAACGCGCCGCTGGCGACGGGAATTTCAATCTTCATCAGCTTTTGAATTTGCCGCAGCAGATCGACTTCTTCCGGTGCGCAAAACGCAATGGCTTCACCTTCGCGCCCGGCACGGGCCGTCCGCCCAATGCGGTGGACATAATTGTCGGGCACCTCGGGCAAGTCATAGTTGATCACATAGGCAACGCCGGGGATGTCGATCCCGCGTGCGGCCACGTCCGTCGCCACAAGAATCTTGATCTCGCCCGTGCGAAACGCCTTGATGGCGCGGTCGCGTTGTCCCTGGCTTTTGTTGCCATGGATCGATGCCGCGTTGAAACCATCTGCGACCAGCCCCTTCATCAGCTTTTCTGCGCCATGTTTGGTGCGGGAAAACACAAGCGTCAGCGCCTCGGGGTCGGTGGACAGAATATCACGCAGTTTGCCGGGCTTTCCGGGCTTGTCGATGAAGTGGATGGATTGAGTGATCTTGTCCGCAGCTTTGCCCGGTGGCGAAACCTGCACCCTTTGCGGGTTGGTCAGGTATGCGCGGCTGAGTTCCTCCATCTGCTTGGGCATCGTGGCCGAGAACAGCATGGTCTGGCGCGGGCTTCCCAGATGCGGCGCAATGCGGCGCAGGGCGTGGATGAAGCCCATGTCCAGCATCTGATCGGCTTCGTCCAGCACAAGATGCCGGACGGCGCCCAGATCGACGGCGCCGCGATCCATCAGGTCGATCAGGCGTCCGGGCGTTGCCACGAGGATGTCGGTGCCGCGTGACAGGAACGAAATCTGCTTGTTGATGGACTGGCCACCAACAACGGTCGCTACACGCAGTTTGGTCTTCTTGGTCAGATTGCGCAGACTTTCAGCGATCTGATTGACCAGTTCGCGGGTCGGGGCCAGGATCAGTGCCTTTGCCGTTTTGGGGGCCGGTTTGCCTGGCTGGGCCAGAAGGTGGTCAATCAGCGGCAGGCCGAAGGCCAGCGTTTTACCTGTACCGGTCTGGGCCAGGCCCAAAATATCGTGTCCCTGAAGCGCAAGCGGAATGGCCTGGTTCTGGATGGGGGTGGGTTGGGTAAGTTGCGCGTTTTTCAGGGCGTCATTCAGAGCGGGTGCAAGACCCAGCATGTCGAAGTCGAACAAATCGTATTCCTTTTTGGTCCGCAAAGCCGGGTTGGCCGCGAACATGAGATTCTGGCCACGCAACTTGCGCGACCGGCAGGGTTTAGCGAGACCTCAGGACGGGCAGGCGGGTCCTGCGCCATCCGGCCATCGCATCAAGAACCCTGCGTGAAGGGGAACTGGAGGGTAGGAGCGCTTTGGGCAGGCTACGAGCCTGCCGATGCTCACGCGTCAGCGCTGTGTTGAGCGGCACATGAGGGTTACGAGCGCAATTGTCAAGCGCTGCTGAATGCAAACGCTTGTTTGGGGTGATTATCGTGTTACGCCGTCAGAGCGTCCAGTTTTGCGGCCCAGATGAAGTCATTGTCACTGAGGCCGCCGATCTCATGCGTGGTGAGCCGGACCACTACGTAACCATAGCCGAAACTGATATCGGGGTGATGCCCCTGCTGATCGGCGAGCCATGCGCAAAGATTGGCCAGATAGGTCGCCTTGGCAAATCCCTTGAACTTAAAGCGCCGCGTCAGTGTTTTGGTTTCGGAATCAAGCTGCCAGTCCGGGCTGAGGGCCTTGAGATGCGACTTGGCGTCTTGCGCGGTCAGCGGCGGTATGCCGCCGGAACAAGGGACGCATGTTTGATCTGCTAGTTTCTGTGTCATGGTGGATCACTCGGCAGCGGTTGTTTTTTCAGGGAACTTGTTCGGCAACAGACCGAGAGACTGGGCGCGGTGGACGTCGGCCAGAAGGTTGCGCTCGGCCGCTTCGAACAGCTCCTCTGGATCGTTTAGCAAAAAATACCCCATCTGGTGCATATCGATCCGATAAGGAGTGCGCAGGATCGTCAGGACATCAAACGGTTCCCGATCAGGTACGTCGCTGTTCACGGCGTATACAAGTTCGGTGGGCGAGGAAGCCAGTCCGGATCCCAGCGCTTTGATACCACCTTCCTGTCGACGCAGCCCAAATTCGATTGTGAACCAGTATAGCCGGATCAGCCACGCATAGTCGTTCGGTCCGGCCTGTTGCCCGGCTTTACCGATGGCATGGCTGAACGCCGCAAAACGCGGATCACTCAGCAACGGAGTATGGCCGAAGATTTCATGAAAAATGTCGGGCTCTTCAATATAGTCAAAATCTTCACGTGAGCGAATGAAGGATGCCGCAGGGAAAGTTCGATCCGCCAGCATGCCGAAGAACGTCTTAAACCCGATGAGGGCCGGAACCGGCTGCACCCGCCAGCCGGTCAGATCCAGCAGACGCTCGGAGATGTCCGCGCAAGAAGGTACGGTTGTTTTGGGAAGATCGAGGCGTGCCAGCCCGTCCAGGTATTCGCGCGCCATGTAGCGCTGAACATTTGGCGCTTGCGCGGCATAGAGATCGGCCCAAACCGCGTTCTCTTCATCCGTGTAGACTATGTGGCCGCGGCTGTCGGGTACTTTCGCGACGTAGCTGGTTGATTTGGGCATGATGTATCCTCCTGAAACAATTGTAGCCGGGAAGCTTGGAATAAATGTCTGGAAAGAGGCGATTGGATTGCTATTTTGAAATGTATGGATGCCCAGAATGGAAATTGTGAAACATATGCTTCATGATGCGGATATTGCGGTTTTGCGAGAGTTGCAGCTGAACGGCCGACTGTCGATGCAGGATTTGGCAGAGCGAACCGGGTTGTCGGCCTCACAATGCTGGCGGCGGGTGCGTGATCTGGAAGCGTCGGGCGTTATTGCCGGCTATGGGGCGCAGCTCAGGGCCAAGGAAATCGGGCTGAATGCGATCGCTTATGTCCATGTTGCGCTGCGAGATCATCACGAGGACAGCATCAAGTCATTCCTGCGTTTGGTGGAGACTGAACCGCAGATAGTGGAATGCGCGTCCATCACCGGGGACCATGATTTTATTCTGAAAGTGTATGCACGAACACCGGAGGAACTTGAGGGCTTTATCATGCAGCGTCTTCTGAAGTCCGGGCTGGTTCGGGATACCCGGAGCAATTTCGTGCTGCGTCAAAACAAAACACGGGCGCCTTTGCCTTTGCGTTGATTGTTCGACAAAGGCTTGAAGGTTGCCCGGTAGGCGAAAGAAATCATTAATAATTTTGTCACGATGCCTGTTGCGCCGACGTTGCGCGAAGCCTTGACTGGGCGGCCTTTCTCGCGTAAAGGTTGTGTCATGCTAGAAGAAGTGGGCAACGGCCCCGGGGCAACCCGGTGGCCGTTTTTCGTTTCTCTCGTGCGGAAAAACTCTCGCATGAGGTCACAGGCAAACATGACTTTGATTACCCCGGAAGAGCGGATGTCCCAAACGGCGGAACTTTTGCAGTCGCTCGAGACGTCCATTCGCGGTTTGCGCCAGGCAGCGGAAGAACTGCGCAGGCAAATCGGAGCTGGGGAGGATGCAGATCTTGCTGGTACAGCAAAACAACTCGGGCAGTTAGAGGGGCTGATCCGAAGTTGCCAAAAAGTGGAGACAAGCTTTGTCGAACAACATCACAGACAAGCCGGGATTGCCCAAGGAGGATACGCACTTGACCTTGAGCGCGCTCGATTTGAAATCGGGTGCAGGCTGGCTCGCCTCCGCAGATGCTGCAGTGAGGGAGAGGTTTCTGAATGAGATCGGGAAGGGGGGGCTGTGCGCCCTCCCTTTCCTGTTTGAATTCTGGGCGCTGCCGCATCAGTTGCCGCCCGAGGGCGACTGGCGGTCCTGGGTGATCATGGGCGGGCGTGGAGCGGGCAAGACACGTGCCGGGGCCGAGTGGGTGCGTTCGATGGTCGAGGGGTCTTTGCCTTTGGATAAAGGGGAGGCCAGTCGGGTCGCGTTGGTTGGTGAGACGTTTGATCAGGTGCGTGATGTGATGATCTTTGGCGATAGCGGGATATTGCAGTGTTCGCCCCCGGATCGTCGACCTGTTTGGAAGGCATCGGAACGGAAACTGATCTGGCCCAATGCGGCCGAGGCGCAGGCTTTTTCGGCGCATGATCTGGAGGGGCTGCGTGGACCGCAGTTCGATGCGGCCTGGGTGGATGAACTGGCCAAGTGGAAGAAGGCGGGCGAGACCTGGGACATGTTGCAATTTGCGTTGCGGCTGGGCGAGCGACCTCGGGTCTGTGTGACCACCACGCCGCGCAATGTGAAGGTTTTGAAGGAATTGTTGGCGTCGCCCTCTACCGTACAAACCCATGCGCAGACCGAGGCGAACCGGGCCAATCTGGCGGAGTCCTTTTTGGAAGAGGTGCGCGCGCGATACGCGGGCACGCGGCTGGGGCGACAGGAGTTGGACGGGGTACTGCTGTCAGATGCCGAAGGGGCGCTGTGGACGGGTTCGATGCTGGAGGCGGCGCGCTGTGCGCGGGTGCCTGAGTTGGATCGCATCGTTGTGGCATTGGACCCGGCGGTGACGGCGGGATCGGATGCGGATGCCTGTGGGATCGTGGTCGTGGGCGCTCAGGTGCAGGGGCCGCCCGAGGAATGGCGGGCGTTCGTGCTGGCTGACCGGACGGTGCAGGGTGTTGGCCCGGCGGGCTGGGCGCAAGCCGCGATTGACGCGATGGATGAGTTCGCGGCGGAACGGCTCGTGGCCGAGGTCAATCAGGGCGGGCAACTGGTTGAGGAGGTCGTTCGGCAGGTGGACCCTCTGGTCCCGTTCCGGGCAGTCCGTGCGTCGCGGGGCAAGGTCGCGAGGGCAGAGCCTGTGGCGGCCCTGTACGAGCAGGGGCGTGTGGCGCATGTGGCGGGGATGGACGCGCTGGAGGAGCAGATGTGCCAAATGACCGCGCGTGGGTTCGAGGGGCAGGGCTCGCCTGACCGGGTCGACGCTCTGGTCTGGGCGCTGCATGAGTTGGTTGTGGGGCCTGCGGCGGCGTATCGGAGGCCGCGGGTAAGGGCGTTGTAAGAGGTTGTTCACTTCAAGCCTAGATGCCGAACGACTGCAAGCATCCTGTTTTATTGATGCTGCGCAAGACGCAAAAGTCAGCTCTCGGGGACGCCTTTTTCGATACGATAGCGGAACTGGATATAACCGCTCGGGCAGGCGACTGCCTGCGCGTCAGTTAGAGTGACATCTCGGAGAGTTCTTCCGAACAATGGTGTTCCATCGCCGATCAGGATCGGCATTTGGGTTATGGTGATCTCGTCAAGTCGACCGAGGTTAATAAAATTCTGAATAGTCTTGCCGCCGTCGATATACGCACTCTGGTAGCCTTCAGCCTCAAGCCTATCCAAGAGTGCTGTCAGGTCGCCTGAATACAGTTCGATTCTGTTTTTCAGATTGGCTGGGGGCGTTTGAATCGTTTTGCTTAGCACAACAATCTTTGTTGTTCCGTAGGGCCACTGATCGGGTGGCAGATCAAAGCTGCTGATCATTTCCATGCATTTGCGACCCATGATCATGCAATCGATGGTCGCAAAGTAGGTCGCAAAGTCGATGTAGCTCTCGGCCATGCCAGCCTCCGGGTTGCCCGCGGATTCAAGCCAGTCAACACTGCCATCAGCACGGGCAATAAACCCGTCTGCGCTTGTTGCGATATATGCGCTGCACTTCATGACGACCTCCTTGGTTTTCTAGTCAACCCAAAGGATGCTGGTTGTTATCTAACTTGATAGCAGACATTCGTTCCAACAGATATCTCGGCAGCTTCGTCCGCAATGAGGCAAATTGAACTCAATGCAAATCTGGAGTGAAGCAGGCGGTTGAGTTGGGCGTTGCACAACCCCCGCACGCCCCATTCCCGAGGCTTAAACGTTTTTGCGTCATAACTCCTTTCAACAAGCCGGGCAGAGCGGCGGCAGAAAGGAGCACAGATGGTATTCGATTTCTTGCGTCATGGATCGGCTGGCGAGGCACCCGAGGCGAAGGCGAGCGCGGCGGGGCCTGTGGTGGCGTGGCAGACGGGCGGGCGCGTGGCGTGGAGCCCTCGGGATACGGTATCGCTGACGCGGACGGGGTTTTCGGGGAACCCGGTGGGGTTTCGGTCGGTCAAGTTGATTGCCGAGGCGGCGTCGGCGTTGCCTTTGGTGCTGCAGGATCAGGCGCAGCGGTTTGATACTCATCCGATCCTGTCGCTGGTGCGTCGTCCAAATGCGGCGCAGGGGCGGGCGGAGTTGATGGAGGCCTTGTTCGGGCAGTTGCTGCTGTCGGGCAATGCCTATGTCGAGGCGGTTCAAGCCGAGGAAGGCCGGCCTGTTGAGTTGTACGTCTTGCGATCGGACCGGATGAATGTGGTGCCGGGGGCGGATGGTTCTGGAAGGAGGGCTGGATTGGAAACCGGTTGGTTTCTCGCCGTCCGATATGGAATTTCAAAAGACCAAGGAAGCCGCCGCCTGCGAGATCGCTCTGGCCTTTTGGGGTCCCGCCGATGCTGAAGGGACCCCGGGGGAAGCGACCTAT
Source organism: Ruegeria sp. AB8 (assembly GCF_056542605.1). Lineage (NCBI taxonomy): Bacteria > Pseudomonadati > Pseudomonadota > Alphaproteobacteria > Rhodobacterales > Roseobacteraceae > Ruegeria > Ruegeria sp. AB8. Next base: position 298,915 of record NZ_JBQGAB010000001.1, on the reverse strand, counting down.
TCGAACTCAGGAGGCCAATCGGGCGTTCTATCGCCTGACAGTTCTGTCCCTGGCGACGCGTGCCTTGTTGGCCGCGCCGCAGCGGGAGCGTCGGAAACTATGCGCCCTGATGATCGCCGAGGCTGAGCTGGCCGATCAACATGTCAGGCGAACCGGCGATCTGCATCCGGTTTTCGGCAACGGATCGTTGATGGCCGCGGCGCGGAGCCGTCGGCTGGCGGATGAACCAGACTTTGAAGATATTCAATATTGCCAGTGCTTTGAGATGGTTCTGAGCCAACTGATCCGCTTTCTGGTTAGCCGGATGCGCAGCTGACACATTTGCCGGCGGCTGGATCAAGGTCCAGCCGCCCGCGCGGGATTTCATCGCCGCAATCCTCGCAATATCCGAACTCACCATCGTCGATCCGTGTCAGGGCCGCTTGCAATCGGCGGGCCTCAAGATCCCGGTTTGCTTGCTGGGCCTTGGCCATGGCCTGATTTTGCAGCGCATCCATTCGGCTGAGGCGCCCCACGGCCTGTTGATCCAACGGAACGATCGCCTGGGCCTCTTTGCCCGCCTCTGATTGCGCGGCCAGTTCGCGCAATCGGTCGCGAATTTGTGTTTCGAAATCGGCCAGTTCGGACTCATTCATTTTCGTTACACTGCGGATCAAGGGTTTGCGTTTGGTGTTTTTACAACTAAATGGCATTCTAGGCGCAGCAAGGGATCAATAGCTATGTTTGAAACGCGCACCAAAGTGAGAAATATGGATCCGGTCTGGGATCGGATCACGGCCGAGGCGCACGCGGCTGTTGAAAAAGAGCCACTGATGGGCGGGTTGGTGCACGCGTGTATCCTCCATCACCGCAGCCTTGAACGTGCGCTGTCGTATCGGGTGGCGGCCAAGCTGTGCTCGAACGAGATGTCGATGATGGTTCTGCGCGAGATCGTGGACGAGGCCTATGCCGACGACCACGGATTGATAGAAGCAGCGCGGGCAGACCTGATGGCCGTCTACGAACGCGACCCGGCCTGCCACCGCTTGTTGCAGCCCATTTTGTATTTCAAAGGCTATCAGGCGATGCAGGCGTATCGTGTCGCGCATTGGCTGTGGCGCACGGGCCGTCATGACTTGGCTTATTTCTTCCAGATGCGTTCGTCCGAGATCTTTGGGATCGACATTCACCCGGCAGCGCAGATCGGAAAAGGCATCATGATCGATCACGCACACTCCATCGTGATCGGGGAAACCGCCGTTGTCGGTGATAACGTCTCGATGCTGCATTCTGTGACGCTTGGCGGAACCGGCAAGGAAGAAGAACAGCGCCATCCGAAGATCGGAAACGGTGTTCTGATTGGGGCCGGGGCCAAAGTGCTGGGCAATATCAAGGTCGGTAACTGCAGCCGAATAGCCGCGGGATCGGTGGTGCTGCAGGAGGTTCCGCCTTGCAAGACCGTGGCGGGCATTCCTGCCAAGATCGTGGGTGAGGCGGGCTGTGATCAGCCGTCGATCTCGATGGACCACATGCTGGGCAAAGACCAGTAAGGCAAATCAGTTCGAGTGGTTGTTCATTTTCTCCGACCGCTCGCACCTTCTTTCTTCCCATCGCTTCTTGCGCTCTTTGATCACACTATCGCGCCGTTTTCTGTCTTGCGAATGCAGCAGGATCAGATGAACTGAAACGGGAATTTTCGCGCGGGCAGCTGTTGGGCTTGGCCCTTAATGGCGCTGGAAGTGCTGTCGCCAGCAAAAAAGAGAAAAAGCAAAATTCTGACTGATTTCGCAGAGGTCATTGCACTCCGACAGGTAAAGGAATCATGCGCAAAGAGATGCGAGACGCCGATCTTTCTGAACAAGGTCGATGGTGATCTCGCCATCTCACATTCTGAACAAGGGGCAAAGCCTCGCCGGATCAAGGATGCGGCGAGGCTGTTGTCTTGTTTCAGGCCAGCATGACCATTGGGTTTTCAAGGTTGTCCACTATGGCTTGCAGCAACTGTGCACCAAGCGCGCCGTCAATGACCCGGTGATCAACCGACATTGTGACCGACATGACCGTCGCGACCGTCAGTTCGCCATCTTCACCCACGACCGGCTTCTTCAACCCTGTACCAACGGCCAGAATACCTGCATGGGGCGGGTTCACGATGGCGTCGAAATTGTCGATACCAAACATGCCGAGGTTCGAAACCGCGAATGTACCGCCCTGATATTCATGCGGTGCCAGCTTGCGTTCACGGGCACGACCGGCGAGGTCCTTCATCTCGGTTGACAGCGCAGAAAGCGATTTGGTGTCGGCGTCCTGTAGAACTGGGGTGAACAGGCCGCCTTCGATTGCAACCGCAACGGCGACATCCGACGGCCTCAGTTGCAGCACCCGATCGCCCGCCCAGACGGCGTTGCATTCCGGGACCTGTTGCAGCGCGTTGGCGACGGCCTTGATGATAAAGTCGTTGACGCTCAGCTTTACGCCACGGCCCTCCAGTTGTTTGTTCAACTGGCTGCGGAACTTGAGCAGTGCATCCAGCTTGATGTCGCGGCGCAGATAGAAATGCGGGATGGTCTGTTTAGCTTCACCCAGACGCGCGGCGATGGTCTTGCGCATCCCGTCGAGTTTGATCTCTTCGTATTCACGACCCTCGTACATGCGGGCAACCATATCGGCGGATGGGCCAGTTGGAGCCGCCGCCGCTGCAGGTGCTGACGCGGCTGCGGCGGGTGCCGCAGCAGGTGCGGTTGCTGTCGCGCCTTCCACATCTGCCTTGACGATACGGCCATGGGGACCCGATCCGGACAATTGCGCAAGATCCAGGCCTTTCTGCGCCGCGATGCGTCTGGCCAGAGGTGATGCAAAGATGCGTCCGCCATCGGCTTTGGCCGGAGCAGACGGGGCAGGGGCCGGCGCCTCGGGTGCCGCGGGCGCGGCAGCCTCGTTGCCCGCGGCGGCTGCAGGCGCAGCCGCTGGAGCAGCGGCAGGCGCGGCCGCGATATCATCGGCGCTTTCGCCATCGTCCAGAAGAACCGCAATAGCGGTGTTGACCTTGACCCCTTCGGTGCCTTCCGGGATCAGGATCTTACCAACAACACCTTCGTCGACGGCCTCGAACTCCATCGTGGCCTTGTCGGTTTCGATTTCGGCCAGCAAGTCACCCGAGGCGACGGTGTCGCCTTCCTTGACCAGCCATTTGGCAAGTGTTCCTTCCTCCATGGTGGGTGAAAGGGCGGGCATCAGAATTTCGGTGGGCATGTCTTCATGTCCTCTTACTTCGAGAATGAGTAGATCAGCGTTGCGATGTCGATAAGCAGAATAGCGGCACAAAAGGTGACGAACACACCAATCACCATGGAACGCGCGCGCGACACATGCGGGTGGTTTGTCTTCAGCCACTCAGTGAAGTTTCCCAGTGCCGCCGCGTCGCTGTGATCCAAAACCGCCAGGTAATCCATGCCAAGCTGCAAGCGCTGCTGCTCGAGCACGATGTAGATGACGGAAGCATACGAAACGATACAGGCAACGCTCAGCATTGCCCGGATAGGCCAGGCGTCGGTCAGACTTCCAACCATAAAGGAAAACTGAAACTCGATCCCGTTCAGGCCTTCCAGATTCAAAGCTATGCTGATGAAGGAAACGGCAAGGAACGCTGCGCAAACATAAAGCAGATTGCGGTTGTTGTCCTTTCGTGCGGCATCGAGGCTTTCGAAAAGCCAGTCTGCTCCCGAAGGATAATCTGCGTTCCTTGCAATCATCGCCTAGCGGTACGTCACTTGTTTGACGGCTGCGATCACCTCATCGGTGGTCACCAGCGCCAGTTTTTCCAGGTTTGCAGCGTAGGGCATCGGAACATCCTTGCCGGTGCAGTTGATGACCGGCGCGTCGAGGTAATCGAACGCCTCCTGCATCACCACGGATGAGATATAGCTGCCAACCGAACCTTGCGGCCAACCTTCCTCGACAGTCACCAGGCGATTGGTCTTCATCACGGAATTGATGATTGCACCTGTATCCATCGGGCGGATTGTGCGCAGGTCGATCACTTCGGCGTTGATACCTTCTCCGGCCAGCTTGTCGGCGGCTTCCAGTGCGAACTGCATGCCGATACCGAAGCTGACGATGGTGACGTCGGAACCTTCGCGCCAGATACGGGCCTTGCCCAGCGGGACGGTCAGGTCGTCAACCTGAGGCATGTCAAAGCTGCGACCGTAAAGGATTTCGTTTTCCAGGAAAACGACCGGGTTGGGATCGCGGATGGCAGACTTCAGCAGACCTTTTGCGTCAGCGGCAGAGTAAGGCATGACAACCTTGAGGCCGGGCACCTGCATGTACCACGCCGCATAGTCCTGGCTGTGTTGGGCTGCGACGCGTGCCGCTGCGCCGTTCGGACCACGGAACACGATCGGACAACCCATCTGACCGCCGGACATGTAAAGCGTCTTGGCGGCCGAGTTGATGATCTGGTCAATTGCCTGCATGGCGAAGTTGAAGGTCATGAACTCGACAATCGGTTTCAACCCACCAAAGGCCGAACCCACCGCGATGCCAGCAAACCCGTGCTCGGTGATCGGAGTGTCGATCACACGCTTGCTGCCGAATTCGTCCAGCAGGCCTTGCGAGATTTTGTAGGCACCCTGATATTCGGCGACTTCTTCGCCCATCAGGTAAACGTCCTCATCGCCACGCATTTCTTCGGCCATGGCGTCGCGCAAGGCTTCGCGAACGGTTTGGGGTTTCATTTCGGCATCTGCCGGCCAGTCGGGGGACAGATCCACCACCGGTGCCGCCGGTGCAGCAGCCGGAGCCGCAGCAGCGACCGCCGCCGGGGCAGCCTCGGGCGCCACTTCAGCAGCGGGCGCGGCCGACGGCAGGGCCGAGGCGTCTTCACCTTCCTCAACCAGAATGGCGATTGGAGTGTTCACCTTGACCCCTTCGGTGCCTTCCTCGATCAGGATCTTGCCAACGATGCCTTCGTCGACGGCTTCGAACTCCATTGTGGCCTTGTCGGTTTCGATCTCGGCCATGATATCGCCGGATGAAACGGTGTCGCCTTCCTTGACCAGCCATTTGGCCAGCGTGCCCTCTTCCATCGTGGGCGAAAGGGCGGGCATGAGAATTTCGGTTGCCATGTCTTATTCGTCCTCTCAGGCGTAGATGTCGGTCCAGAGCTCGTCCAGTGACGGCTCGGGGCTTTCTTTCGAGAATTCGGCGGCCTTGTTGACGACCTCTTTGATCTCTTTGTCGATTGCTTTCAGATCATCTTCTGTCGCGTGTTTGCCGGACAACAGCAGCTCGCGCACATGTTCGATCGGGTCGCTTTGCTCGCGGACCTTCTGAACTTCTTCCCGTGTGCGATACTTGGCCGGGTCGGACATCGAGTGGCCGCGGTAGCGATAAGTCTTGACTTCAAGGATATAGGGACCCTTGCCCGCGCGGCAGTGGGCGACGGCCTTTTCGCCGGCCTCCTTGACGGCCAGAACATCCATGCCGTTGACGATCTCGCCGGGAATGCCAAAGGCTTCTCCGCGAACGTAAATGTCCTGGGTCGAGGTAGAGCGGGCTTGCGCGGTGCCCATGGCGTACTGGTTGTTCTCGATCACGAAGACAACGGGAAGATCCCACAGGGCAGCCATGTTGAAGGTTTCATACACCTGACCCTGGTTCGCCGCTCCGTCGCCGAAATAGGTGAATGTCACCCTTCCGTTGCCCTTGTACTTGTCGGCAAAGGCCAGACCCGCGCCCAATGGCACCTGCGCGCCCACGATGCCGTGGCCGCCGTAGAAATGTTTCTCTTTCGAGAACATGTGCATCGAGCCGCCCTTGCCCTTGGACAGGCCGCCCTCGCGCCCAGTCAGTTCGGCCATCACGCCGCCGGGATCCATGCCGCAGGCCAGCATATGGCCATGATCACGATAGGAGGTGATGCGCTTGTCGCCTTCTTCGGCAGCAGCTTCGAGACCGACCACAACGGCCTCCTGACCGATGTACAAATGGCAAAATCCGCCGATCAGACCCATACCGTATAGTTGTCCCGCCTTCTCCTCGAATCGGCGGATTAGCAACATTTCGCGATAATAGAGTTTGAGTTCGTCCGCAGAAACGTTTGGTTTCTTTGTGGTTTTTCGCGCAGCCATTGTGGCAATCTCCCCCTTTCGGCAAGATAGTTTAGCGTTAAACTATCTCATAGAACATTTGACCGCATCTGGCGAGAGTAAAAGTAACGCAGGGGCAGGATACGCGATCCTTGGCCTTGCGGTCTTCGTTAAAAGACTGCGGGCAAAGGTTTTTCGATGAAAAATCTGAAACCTCAGGGATCAATGAATGACGATTTCATCCGTTCGGACCATGCCCAGAACCGAGCGGGCCTGCTGGTCCAGCAAATCAAGATCCAGATAGGTGTCCGACAGACGGCGGGTCAGGTTTTCCATTTCCGAGGTCTCAGCCTCAAGCCGGGCCAGATCGCGCGACAGAGCGTCCCGTTCCGCAGCAATCTCGACCCGTCTGAACAGGCCAAAATCGCCCTGCACAGCGGCGAAGGTGAAATAGACACCCAGCATGAAAGCCACCATGAAGAACAAAACTGAGCCCAAACCGGGCCGATGGGAACGGGACACTCTGTTAACCGCCGTATGAAGTCTGCCTCAAAAACGTGCCCTTTGCGGACATCTGATCGCACTATGTCACAGGCGATTCGCGTTGTGAATCCCTTGATTCGCACTTTTTTGCGAATTGCCGAATTAGGTTTCTCAGCGCCATGCCGCCAGCGCCTGATTGCGGGTCAGAGTTTGCTGCTCCATGCAGGCCCAATAGAACATGGGCGCCGCGCTGCCATCGCTTGCCAGCTCCGGATCGCAAGTCGCGTCACGCGCCTTCAGCCAGGCGCGCTGTTCGTTCAACAGGGATTGACCGTTCCCACGCGCATCGGCAAGCGGTTTGACTTCGGCCCAGATACGGTTCAACTCGCGATCCGCGATTTCCCATTTTTCCTTGGCGCAGAAATTGGCGTCGAGTTGGGTTTGTCCGCCACAACTGGATTGTGCGGCGGAATAGGCGGGGATCAATGCAACGATCAGGCAGGCAAGGTACCTCATGACAAAATCTCCAATTCAATAAGGAGAGTTTATCATGAGGCGCGAAATGCAGCTAATTTGTCTTTATGACTAGCCTTCCAATGCCGCGACGCCGGGCAGGGTTTTGCCTTCCATCCACTCAAGAAACGCGCCGCCGGCGGTTGAGATGTAGGTGAAATCGCTGGCTGCCCCCGACGCATTAAGGGCGGCAACCGTGTCACCCCCACCTGCAACCGAGATCAGCTTGCCCGACCGGGTCAGCGCAGCCGCTTTAAGCGCTGCGGCGTTTGTGGCAGCGTCGAAGGGTTCCAGCTCGAAAGCACCCAGCGGGCCGTTCCAGATCAGGGTCTGGCTTTGCGCAAAGATTTCGTTGATGGCCGCGACACTTTCGGGGCCGGCATCCAGGATCATACCCTCCGGGGGGCATCCATCAGATTGCAGAACCTGATGCGGAGCATGGGCTTCGAACTTTTCGGCGACCACGATGTCGCGGGGCAGGACAATCGTGCAGCCCGACGTCTCCGCCTTTGCCAGAATTTCCGCAGCCGTGTCCTTCATCGCGGTTTCGGCCAGCGATTTCCCGACATCAATGCCCTTGGCGACAAAAAATGTGTTCGCCATACCTCCGCCAATGACCAGATAGTCGACCTTGTCGATCAGATTGCCCAGCAACTCCAGCTTGGTCGATACCTTGGCCCCACCGACAACGGCAGTGACGGGGCGTTTCGGTGAACCCAAGGCGCCTTCCAGCGCCTCAAGTTCCGCCTGCATCAGACGACCGGCGCAAGCGGGAAGCAAACGTGCAAGCGCCTCGGTCGAGCTGTGGGCGCGGTGCGCGGCGGAAAACGCGTCGTTACAATACAGATCACCCAGGCGAGCCATACCTGCGGCCAGGTCCGCATCGTTCTTGGTCTCTGCCGCATGGAAACGGGTGTTTTCCAACAGCAGCACCTGACCGGGCTTCAGTTCCTGCGCGGCCAGTTCGGCTTCGGCACCGACGCAATCGGCAGCAAACAGGACCTCGGCTCCAAATGCGGCCTCCAGGGTCGGTACCAGCTGTTTCAGAGACAGGCTCTCGCGGCGTTCACCGCCAGGGCGTCCGAAATGGGCCAGCAGGATAGGTTTGCCGCCTGCGTTCAGGATATCGCGCACGGTCGGAACGATCCGCTGAATACGGGTTGCATCGGTCACGACGCCGTCCACGACCGGAACGTTGATGTCCACGCGCACCAGCACCCGTTTGTCGCCCATGTCCATATCGTCCAGCGTTTTCCAGCTCATCGCCCAATCCTCGTCATTTTTGAACCGATCTAGGCGGTTCTTTTCCTGCATTTTGCATTCAGGTCAATGCGTCACTTGGCATTCATGCGCCCGCATCATAGGTATTTGCGCAAGATAAACGACAGGAGGGCCAAATGGCCGAGATCAAGGATCCCGAAAACACCATCATCATCGAACTGAAGGATGGCAATGTCGTCATCGAGCTTCTGCCGGACGTGGCGCCCCAACACAGTGAGCGGATGAAGGAACTGGCGCGAGCGGGCGAATACGACAACGTGGCCTTTCACCGTGTGATCGACGGCTTCATGGCGCAAACCGGCGACGTACAGCATGGCGACATGGAAGACGGGTTCAACCTGCGTATGGCAGGTACCGGCGGTTCGTCCCTGCCGAACGTTCCGGCGGAATTCTCGAAACTGCCCCACGACCGGGGAACGCTGGGCGCCGCCCGGTCACAGAACCCGAACTCGGCGAATTCGCAGTTCTTCATCAACTTCAAGGACAATCATTTCCTGAACGGCCAGTACACTGTTTACGGCCGCGTTATCGAAGGCATGGAGCATGTCGACGCCATCACCCGCGGCGAGCCGCCTGCAAGCCCCGACCGGATGGTCAGCGTCAAGGTGGCGGCCGATGCATAAGCTGGCGGCAGTTTTTGCTCTGATTGCCGGCCCGGCGCTGGCAACCGGGCTTGAGATCAAGGTCGAAGGTCAAGGGGCCAATGGCACCATCACCATCGAACTGTTCGACGACGTAGCCCCCAAACATGTTGAACAGATCGCGGCGCTGGCCAGCGAAGGTCAGTATGACGGTGTGATCTTCCACCGCGTGATTGACGGGTTCATGGCACAGACGGGTGACGTGCATTTCGGCGATCAGAACTCTGATGAGTTCAACGCGGGTTTGGCCGGGCGCGGCGGTTCCAAACGTCCGGACCTGCCTGCCGAGTTTTCGGACGTGACGTTCGATCGTGGCGTTGTAGGCATGGCGCGGGGTAATAACCCCAACAGCGCCAACTCGCAGTTCTTCATCATGTTCGAGCCCGGTCCGTTTTTGGACGGCCAGTACACGGTCGTCGGAAAAGTCACGGACGGCATGGATGTTGTTGATGCGATCAAACGCGGTGAAGGGCAGAACGGTGCCGTCATCGGACAGCCTGACGTGATGAAAAAAGTCACCGTGACCGAGTAATACCTCAAACCCGGCGCTGTTTCGCGCCGGGTTTTCCCATTCCGCTACCCATCGATTAAATCGTGGATCGCACGGTATGAGCTTCCGGCGCCTGAAGCGAAGCGAAGTGGCTTACATCTTTCAATGTTAACATTGCAGCAGCAGGGATCGCATCGGCGATTGCCTGTGAATAATCCGTCAGGATCGCCTCCTTGACTGGTGCGCCGGTTATGACGGCACATGGCCCTGGCTTTTGATAGAAACAGAATTGGGTGCCAGCGGAAGCTTCTTTACCCCGATCCGGTGCATTCAATTTTGCGTGTATCGGTCTGGTCCAAGGGGGAAAGCTGCGTCAGCATGACAGAACGTCAAGAGGTGGGCTGATGCGCGTTCTCTTTACATGTGCGTTGATGATTTGGGCCACCGCCACAGGAGCCGGCCCTGATGAATGGCGCGCGGAATGGCCGGAGACCGATTTCAGAAAATCCGCAATAGCGAACTGGTCCGAAATCCGGTCTGGTGGTCCGCCGAAAGATGGGATTCCGGCATTGGACAATCCCGGCTTTGTCCCCGTTTCCACTGGCTCGCTTGCAGATGTCGAACCTGTGATAACTGTGGAACTGGCGGGAGACGCGCCACGCGCCTATCCAATCCGCTATCTGATGTGGCATGAGATCGTGAACGACCGTATCGGCAGCACCCCCATCGCCGTTACATTTTGCCCGCTTTGCAACTCGGCCATCGTGTTTGATCGGCGATTGTCCAATCGTGTGTTGAGTTTTGGCGTCACCGGCAAACTACGTCATTCCGATATGGTGATGTATGACCGCGAAACCCAAAGCTGGTGGCAACAGGCGACGGGTCAGGCCATTGTCGGACGCATGACAGGTCGCGAACTCAGGACTTTGCCGGTTTGGATGGAAAGCTGGGCCGATTTCAGCGCCCGCAATCCCGACGGGCTGGTGATGGCTGAACCCGCCTACAACCGCGACTATGGGCGCAACCCCTATCGGGGCTATGACACGTCGCGTCGACCGTTTCTGTACTCCGGACAAGACCCGCCGCACGGTATTCCACCGCTTGAACGGGTCGTGCGGGTGGGGGACAAGGCGTGGCCCCTGACGCGCCTGAGCGAAGAACATGAAGTGCAGGAAGCGGGGCTGACAATACGGTGGTCACCGGGTCAGGCCTCGGCGCTGGACACGGGGCGGATTGCAAAAGGGCGTGATATCGGATCGATCCGCGTGCGGGATGACAAGGGCAGGGACGTTGTCCACGATGTCATGTTTGCCTTTGCCTTTCATGCCTTCTGGCCGAACGGGCAATGGATGGTCGGAGGCCGCCCTTAACGGCCTCCGACAGAGTTCACCCTAGTCTTCCGGGGACATTACTTTCCAGATCACTGCTCCGATCGCGGCCCCGATCAGCGGCGCGACCCAGAACAGCCACAGCTGCGCCAGCGCCGGACCATCCGCAAACAGCGCCACACCGGTCGACCGCGCCGGGTTGACCGACGTATTCGTGACCGGGATCGAGATCAGGTGGATAAGAGTCAGGCCCAGACCGATTGCAATCGGGGCAAAACCCGCAGGCGCGCCGGCAGACGTCGCACCCAGAATGATCAGAATGAAGAACGCCGTCAGAACGATCTCAATGATCAGTGCGGACATCATCGAATACCCTTCGGGCGATGCATCACCGTACCCGTTCGATGCAAACCCGCCCACGCCTTCAAAACCGGGTGCACCGCTGACGATCATATACAGAACAATCGCCGCAACAATCGCGCCGACCACCTGCGCGCTCCAATAGGGCAACAGATCCTTGGCCGGAAACCGCCCGCCAATCATAAGCCCCAGGCTGACGGCAGGGTTGAAATGTCCGCCTGAAATATGCCCGACCGTATAGGCCATTGTCAGCACGGTCAGGCCGAACGCAAAGGAAACACCCAGCCAGCCAATACCAACATCAGCTACACCTGCAGCAAGTACCGCACTGCCGCACCCACCCAGCACCAACCAGAAGGCGCCGAAAAACTCTGCCATTAGTTTTGATGACATCAAAAGTCCTCCAGAAAACAATGATTTTCAGGATAATTCAAAAAACACGTTTTGTGAAACTAATGAAATCGGAGAGTTTTTTTGCGAAAGCGGGCCGCACTCAACAGACCATCGAGGACGCTCTGGCTGCGCTACTCAATCGCCTGAGCATAGAGGGCGCGAAACCCGCGTCGCATAAGCATCCTTAGTTGATGTTCTATTGACCGCCGCCAGTTGCCGACTGCGGCAAGCGCATTACATCCGAGGCTCGAGATTCTATGTAGATACCTGATGAGTGTTTCAGTGACCGGACCTCAGCGGTATGTCTTGTTCAGTCGATTGCGATCAAGGTCAAATCTTGGATGGGTCAAAAACGGAAAATGCCTCTCAGTGCAAAACTGCCCGGGGACCATTCGTTCGCCGGTGTCATCGAAGATGCATATCGCGTTTTTTCCTACCCCAAGCCAACACGAACCGGCGTCTGCGAAGGGTGCTGCATGGAGGCGTCCATCGAAGCGGATTTCTTCAATCCGGGTATTGAAGATCTGCCTCTGCACTATATTCGGGATTGGTTCTTTGCGGCATGTGATCCGAAAGGCGTCGATAAGATAATTTGGGCCTATCTCCTGCCACGTATACTGGAAGTGCTGGCATGTGATGAAGACGTCAGCTCGAACGGGCTTGAAGTCAGCCTGAGCCGGTTTGAAACCGGCAACCCGGATAACTGGTCAGCCGAGGAATGGAATGTGCTCGATCGGTTTCAGCGCCTCTTCCTGATGCGCGAGATCGACCGGCAAGGGCATGATTACCTGGATGATACGATCTGTATGTTCAGCCTGGGTGGGTGGCCATTGGAAACCCTGCTGGCGCAGGTTGCGGATGTTGCCGATGACAAGCTGGTCTGCCGTTTCTGGAACGACTGGTGCGCCGGTCGCGTACCTGGTCGCGAGGCGATTTGGATCACCGCCTTTTGGCCAAGCCCGAACAACTCCAGAATATTCGACTTCTACACTTCAAAAGAGATGCATCAGAGGTTTGAGAAGTTGGCTTTTGCAGACGACACCAAGGCAGAACTTGCCGAAAAGGCAACTGCAGTTGCGGGAATCATAGAAACCAATGCCACGTGGAACCAGCGTGAGACCTAGAAGGCCCAGATGCAGTCAAAGAAAAACGCCGCAGTGTTGCTGCGGCGTTTTCCAGACATTTTCTGTTTCAGCAGAGGTTACTGGCTGACTTCCGCTGCCGGGTTTGCGCCCGACTTGCCGCTGCGGCCAGGGTTCAGAGGGTCGTCCTGACGTTGCACCGAACCTTCGAAATGCGCGCCGCTTTCGATAGCGATGGTCTTGTGGATGATGTCGCCTTCAACCCGTGCGGTCGAAGTCAGGCGGACCTTCAGGCCGCGGACCCGGCCGACAATGCGGCCATTGATCACCACGTCATCGGCAGTCACTTCACCCTTGATGGTGGCCGTCTCGCCAATGGTCAGCAAATGGGCGCGAATATCGCCTTCGACGGTGCCTTCCACCTGGATGTCGCCGGACGTTTTGATGTTGCCTGTGATGTGCAGGTCCGACGACAGAACCGATGCTGGTGGCTTCGGCTTGGGCGGAGTGCTGGCCTTGGTTTCGGTCGAGGTGGGTGCTGCCGGCGTTGCCGGGGCGGCCGGCTTGGCCGCTTCAGGTGCCTTGGAACCGGGCTCGTTGATTTTGCTCTTAGAAAACATTTCTCGCAGCCTTGATGTAAGTCATTGGGTTCACAGGTCTCCCGTTCGACCGCACCTCATAGTGCAGATGCGTGCCGGTTGACCGTCCGGTGCTACCCATATCAGCAATATGATCCCCGCGCGAGACCCTTTGACCGACCTTCACGCGGATCTTTGTGTTATGAGCGTAAAGTGTCTCAAGTCCGAACGCGTGCTTGATCTTTACCAGCCGCCCAAAGCCTGACTGCCAGCCCGCATGGGTGACAACGCCATCGGCCGTGGCAAAGATATCCGTGCCGTGCGGTCCGGCAAAATCTGCACCATTGTGCATGCGGCGCCCACCGGTTTTGGGGTCACGACGGGTGCCATAGCCACTGGTGTATCGCACCGCGGCACGCACCGGGCTCGCAAAGGGCGCTTTTTCCGCCGCAATACGGTAGAGGTTCAACTGGTCCATCTGCTGCAGCAGACGGTTCGCGCGGATTTCTTCCGGAGATAACTCCTCACCGCGCGTGCTGAAGGATAAAGGGGTCAGCGGACCGCCCATACCGCTATATCCGCGCCGGACCTCTTCGATGATACGGTCTGTGGGCATACCTGCCTGCTGGAACATCTTGTCCAATGGCTCGACAGAAATGACCATCGCTTCTTCCAGTTGCCGGAAAATCTCGTCGCTGCGCTCCTGCATCAGGCGGATTTCCAGTTCAAGCTCGTCACGCTGATCCAACGCATCGCGGGCATTGGCGGCGATCTGATCGCGTTCCTGCGCCGTCCGCGCCAGCGCTTCGGTCATGAAACCCATTTGCGCGGGGTTCGCGGCAGCGGCCATGTAGACGTCGCCCCCGTCGGTGCCCTGTTGCACTTGGGCCAACTCGGTTCGCGCCTCTTCGCGCTGCTTCATCGTCGCGCGCAACGTGGTCTGGATCACGTCAATCCCGGTTTCCAATTCACGGCGGCGATTTTCCGATGCCAGCAGTTCTGATTGCATGACGGAAATCTGCTCAAGCGCGGCGTTGAACCGGTCCTGCGCGGCCAATGCCTCCTGTGCGCGCGCGTCGCGTTCTTCCGAGATGATATTCAGCCGTTCCTGATATGTCGCCTGATCGCGCCTTGCCTGATCGCGGAAATTGCCCGACCCGATACTGTCCATCAGCAGGATCGCCGTGGCAACGGCGGTCCAGCCGACCATGATGGCCACACCGGCAACCGCCGCAATCTGGGTTTCGGAACTCAGCCGTATGAACCGGGTGTCCTGGTCGGATTTCAGAAAAACTCTGCGCTCGGGAAAGTGCCGCTCGAGCAGTGAGTGAATTTTGATTGCCAGACGTGTTCGCACGCGTCTTCCCTCTCTCGTCCCCATTTTGGGGACCGGTCGTGAGTGATAGCCGTCCCTTGGGCGAAGTGCATAGAGGGCCGGTTCGATTTGGGCAAGTTTGTTGACCGGAGAGACAACTTAACAGCCGGTAATGGGCCAATTGTCGGCGGGATTTTGCCTAAACAGCCGCATTGGCCCCCAGATCATGTGCTTCCCGGCAATGGCATCTCTTCAGTGAGGGGCCAGTAAAAATCCGGGGGCAGCCCGGCTTCGGCGCGTTTCTCTTCGTTGAAAGGTGGTTTCAGGCTGCCATGAAAGTAGCGCCGGACAAGCTGGTGGAACACGTCTTTTGGGTCGGCGTTTTCGCGTCCACACAGAAAATGAAACCATTTCGAGCCGTACGCCACGTGGCCGACCTCTTCGGCATAGATCACCTCAAGCGCGGCGATGGCTTCATCTGCACCAGCCTTGCGGAAGATTTCGATCATGCCCGGCGTGACGTCCAGACCACGTGCCTCCAGCACCATTGGCACCACGGCCAGCCGCCCCATCAAATCGTCGGCCGTATCTTCAGCCGCGCGCCACATTCCGGCATGGGCGGGCAGGGCGCCATAGAAACTGCCCATCTGTTCAAGGCAATCACAGACCATTTCGAAATGGCGCGACTCCTCTTCGGCGCATTTGACCCAATCGTCATAAAACCCGATCGGCATGGAGATGTGACCGAACCGGGCGATGATATCCCAGTGGAGGTCCACTGCATTCAGCTCGATATGGGCCACTGCGTGTAACAGCGCGATGCGACCGGCCTCGGAGCCGGGGCGGCGTTTGGGTACGTCGCGCGGCGACCGAAGTTCGGGCTTTTCAGGCCGTGCCGGGTTCAGAGGTGGCGTGGCGGTGCCGATTTCAATCCGCGGCGCTTCACCCTTGCGGGCAGCAAACCATGCGGCGGCATGGCGCTTGGAAAGCGCGGTCTTGGCCCGCCCATCTGCCGTGTTCAGAACTTCGGTCGCCATCGTCGTCAGCGTGTCGGACACGGGTATCCTCCGCAGTAGCCTGGTGTCGCGCGGTTGATAGACCGTATGGTCGCCTGGGTCGAGGGGGCCGAACCTAAAGTGCGCGTACAGCCTCCAGCACCTCGTCGACGTGACCGGGCACCTTGACCTTGCGCCAGACCCGGGCGATCCGACCATCAGCGTCGATCAGAAAGGTTGATCTTTCGATCCCCATGGATTTGCGCCCATACATGTTCTTTTCCACCCAGACCCCGTAGTCCTCGCAAGTGGTTGATCCCTCGTCTGACAACAGCGGTGTGGTCAGTCCATGCTTGGCGACGAATTTGTCGTGCTTGGCCACACTGTCCCTCGAGATGCCGAAAACTTGAGCGCCAGCTTCCGCAAAGCTCTGAAGTTGTTCCGAGAAACCGATGGATTCCTTGGTGCAGCCCGGCGTATCATCACGGGGGTAAAAGAATAAGACGACGGCTTGGCCGCGCAGGTCCGACAAGGTAATTTCACCGCCTCCGTCCCGTGGCAGGGCGAAATCGGGGGCTATGTCTGAAACATCGGGCATTGGAAACTCCGTTGAATTGGTCAAGTTCGGTTTAGCGGACTATAGGGCGGCACGAGCAGGTTGAAAGGTGTAGTGAACGCTTTGACGGAAAACGAAGAACAGCAGACCGGAGAGGCCAGCCAGCCTCCACGCCGGCGGTCACGTCGCCGCGCCGCCAGCCTTTGGGCGATGCGGGGTGTCGCGCTGTTGGTTCTGTTGGGTCTTTTCACCGGATTCATGGTTCTGGGCCAGACGATGCATGCGCCCGCCTGGCTGCGCGACCGGGTCGAAGAACGTCTGGAGAGGACGCTGGGCGGGCTGCAGATCCGCTTTGGGGATGTCACTTTCGTTATCCACGAAGGGTGGCGACCCAGATTGCGGCTGAGCGACGTAAGTATCAGCGATGCGGCAGGTCAGCAAATCGCACAGGTTTCTGACTTGCAAGCCAGCCTGGCGATGCGCCCCCTGTTGCGCGGTAACGTGCGGCCCAAGCGTATCATGCTCAGCGGTGCCCAGATCGACCTGACCCGGGGGCTGGACGGTGCGCTGACACTGACCGTCGGCTCCGGCAGCGCGCCGGTTCAAGAGGCGCCCGATCTGGCGCAGCTGATCGAGGAAGCCGACGAGATATTCCTGTCGCCGCTCCTGTCCGCTCTGACGTCGGTGGAACTGGATGCGATCACTCTGGGCTACCAGGATTTGCGCCTGGGCCGGTCCTGGGTTCTGGACGGGGGCCACATTCAGGCCATTCGCAGCGCGGGAAAGATGCGGCTTGCCACCGGGTTTTCGGTACTGACCGGGCGCGATTACGCCAGCACGATCGAGGCAAATTACACAAGTACACTGGGTTCGCCGCAGGCCAGTTTCGGCATTTCCATTACTGATCTGCCCTCCGAGGATATTGCCGGACAAAGTCTGGCACTGTCGTGGTTGCAGGTGCTCAAGACCGCGATCTCTGGCGCGTTGCGCGGCAGTTTCGATACCGAAGGTGCTTTGGGTCCGGTGTTTGCGACGCTGAACCTTGGGGCGGGTGCTGTGCAGCCTACAGCGGATATCAAACCGATCCCGTTTGAAGCCGCGCGCACTTATTTCACCTACGATCCCAAAGGCCAGACGCTGGATTTCAACGAGGTGTCAATCGAGTCGGCATGGGGGTCCGTACATGCCGACGGCAAGGCGTTTTTGCACGGTCTGGAAAATAATGTGCTTGAAAGCCTGTCATCGCAGCTAAGGCTGAGTGCCATCCGGATCAACCCGGCCAATTTGTTTCCCAAGACGCTCGAACTGTCGCGTGCCGAGCTTGATTTCCAGATGAAGCTTGCCCCATTTCGCCTGCGACTTGGCCAGATGGTGATTGAGGATGGCAGCCACCGTTTGCTTGCGTCGGGGCGGCTGGAAGGTCTGACCGATGGCTGGGCCGGTGGGCTGGATGCTCATCTGGATAAAATGCCGTCCGACGATCTTTTGAACTATTGGCCCGAGCGTCTGGCGCCCAAACCCAGGAAATGGGTCTCCGAGAACGTTTACCAAGGCAATCTTTCGAACGTGGATTTTGCTTTGCGGCTAAAACCGGGAGTTAAGCCCGATATCTATCTGGACTTCGGGTTCAGTGAAACGACTGTCCGATTTGCAAAAACGTTGCCTCCGGTCCAGGACGCACACGGGCAGGCAAGCCTGCTGAGCGACCGGTTCACCGTGACCGCGCAAAGCGGGGTCGTGATCCCTGACGTAGGTGGGCCCGTGGACGCATCGGGCACGTCCTTCATTATTCCTGATACAGGTATCAAGAAGTCCTCTCCGGCCATCGCACGTATTCAGGCAAGCGGCAGCACAACGGCGGCCCTGTCACTGCTGGAGCGCCCACCATTGCAACTGATGAGCAAGGCAAATCTGCCGGTTGAACTGGCGGATGGCGACCTGACGGTTGAAGGCACGCTGGCCTTGCCAATGCAAAAGGGGCTGGATTTTGAGGATACCGAGTTTCATTTCACCGGTGAGCTGGGAAACCTGTTCAGCGACCGGCTGGTGCCCGGCTTCACCGTCAGCGCGGACCGTCTGACGCTGACCGGTGATCAGAACGACATTGCCATTGAAGGTTACGGTTTGTTCGGTGCTGTGCCGGTACAGGCGCGCTGGAACCAGCCGATTGGCACCGGCGGTGCGCAGCGCAGCACCTTGAGCGGCCAGATTGAACTCTCACCCCGTCTCATGGATGAACTCAAGGCCGGCCTGCCAAACGGGATGCTGACCGGGCAGGGGACGGCCGATTTCGATTTGGGTATCGGTGGAGGAGAGCCGCCAAGGTTGACGGCGACGTCTGATCTTGTCGGCGTTGGTCTGGCGATACCGGAACTTGGTTGGAGAAAAGCTGACGGAAGCGCGGGCACGATGGATGTCGAAGCGACGCTCGGCGATCAGTTGAAGGTGGATCAGTTGCAGATCGACGCAGCAGGGCTGCGCAGCAAGGCGTCGATTTCGTTCCGCGAAGGGGGGGCGTTCGACCGGGTCAGCTTCAGCTCGTTCGATTTGGGTGATTGGCTGGCCGTGCCTGCCGAACTGATCGCGCGCGGGGCCGGGGCCCCGGACATTCGGGTGCTGGGCGGTGTCATGAACATGGCAAAGGCAACCTTTGGCCAAAGCAGTGGCGGTGGTGGTGCAGGGGCCGGGCCAAGACTGAACGTCGCGCTGGATCGTCTGCAGATCACGGAAGCCGTTGCATTGACCGGTTTCAAAGGCGCGTTTGCAACAACCGGGGGCGTCAACGGTGGTTTCACTGCACAGGTCAATGGCGGGGCAACTGTACAGGGGCAGGTCACGCCGCGCGCGGGGCGCAGCGCCGTCACCCTGAAATCACAGGACGCGGGGGCGGTCCTGCGCTCGGCCGGAGTGATAACGCAGGCGCGTGGCGGAGGATTTGACCTGCAACTTGAGCCGGTAGCAGGTCCCGGAAATTATGACGTGATCCTGAAGATCGTAGATACGCGGATCAAGGATGCGCCAGCCATGGCGGCGCTTCTGAACGCCATCAGCCTGGTGGGGCTGGTAGACGAGATGGCGGGTCAGGGCATTTTCTTTTCGGCAATCGACAGCCGGATGCGGATCACGCCGACAGAGATCAAGGTGCTCAGCGGTAGCGCGGTTGGGCCGTCGATGGGCCTTTCTTTTGACGGAAGCATTGATACGGTAACCCAGCGACTGAATTTGCGCGGGGCGATCTCACCCATCTATCTGGTGAATGCCATCGGTAGCGTTTTGACCCGAAAGGGTGAAGGTGTTTTTGGCTTCAACTACACGCTGAAGGGGCCGCTGACGAATCCCAAGGTTTCGGTGAATCCTTTGTCGGGTCTGGCGCCCCTGTTTCTGCGGGACCTGATGCGTGCCCCTGCACCCACCGTGTCGGATGGCCCGAATGCCCAGGCGCCCAAGCCGGATGAACCCAAACGCACCTACGGTTCCCCGCCAAAAGATCATTGAACGCAACTGTGGCCGAATCTATCGCGGCCTTGTATGGCGCGGCCATGAAACTCAGCGATTTTGATTTCCATCTGCCCGAAGACCTGATTGCCACGCGGCCCGCCAGCCCGCGTTCCTCGGCCCGTTTGCTGGTGGCGCAGGGGGATTCAATTTCGGACGGGCATGTGTTCGATCTGCCCGATTGGTTGGAGCCCGGCGACAGGCTGGTGCTGAATGACACGCGCGTGATCCCCGCACGCCTGAACGGACACCGCCATCGCGACAGCGCGCAGGGGCCGGTATCGGCCGCGATCCAGGCGACTTTGCTGGATCCGCAGGCCGATGGCACATGGTCCGCTTTGGTCAAACCGTTGAAGAAGGTGAAGCCGGGTGAGGAAATCCGCTTCTCGGACCAACTGAGCGCGACGCTGGAGACCGTCGCAGACGGACAGGCCTTTTTACGCTTCAACCTGACGGGCCAGGATTTCGATGCGGCGCTTGAACAGGCCGGTGCGATGCCTTTGCCCCCTTACATTGCAGCGAAACGTCCGGCGGACGATCAAGACAAGACCGATTATCAGACGATCTGGGCCAGAAATTCGGGCGCGGTGGCCGCGCCGACCGCGTCGTTGCATTTCGATGAACCCTTGATGCAGGCGCTGGCGGACCGGGGTGTTTCGATCACTCATGTCACTCTGCATGTCGGGGCCGGAACCTTCCTGCCAGTCAAGGTCGAGGATGTCAAAACCCACAAGATGCATGCAGAATGGGGCAGGGTCAGTGCCGAAGCCGCCGCCGATATCCGGACGACCAAAGCCGCGGGCGGGCGGGTCATTCCTGTGGGAACCACTGCATTGCGTCTGATCGAAAGCGCGGCCCGAAATGGCGAGATCGAAGCCTGGGAAGGGGATACGGATATCTTCATTTATCCCGGCTTTCGTTTTAACGTCACAGATGCGCTGATGACCAACTTCCACTTGCCGAAATCCACTTTGTTGATGCTGGTTTCGGCCCTGATGGGACAGGATCGGATGCGCAAGGTCTACGCGAACGCAATCGCCCGGAAGTATCGCTTCTTTTCGTACGGAGACGCGTCGCTTTTAATCCCGTGAATGGCGCGTTCGCTGGATCAGGCGCTGGCAATATCATAGACAAGCACGATCAGAGTGTTTTTTGATCTGACTGCGGTGCGGACAGATAGATTGGCAATTTTCGGAGGCCCCGATGCTTCAGGTTCTTTCCAGCGCATGGGCGCTTCTTCTCGGTATGGGGTTGCTGATGATCGGCAACGGCCTGCAGGGTACAATCCTGGGTGTCCGCGGCGAAATCGAAGGGTTCTCGACCCTCGAGATGTCCTTTGTTATGTCGGCATACTTCCTTGGGTTTCTGGGTGGGTCCCGTCTGGCGCCGGAAATGATCCGGCGAGTTGGCCATGTACGTGTTTTTGCGGCGCTGGCCTCGTTCATCTCGGCTGTGATGATCATGTACCCGATGCTGACCGATCCGATCGCCTGGATTCTCGGGCGCGTGGTAATCGGTTTCTGCTTTTCCGGTGTTTATGTGACCGCTGAAAGCTGGCTGAACAACGCGGCCAGCAATGAAAACCGCGGGCAGGCGCTGTCGCTGTATATGATTGTGCAGATGGCGGGGATCATCAGTGCTCAGGCCCTTATGCTGGTCGGCGACCCGGCAGGCTATGAGACATTCGTGATCGCATCGATCCTTGTTTCGGTCTCCTTTGCGCCCATCTTGCTGTCGATTTCACCGACCCCGGCATTTGACACCGCCAAACCCATGACGTTGCTTCAGCTAATGGGGATATCACCCCTGGGCTGCGTGGGCATGTTCCTGCTGGGTGGCGTCTTTTCAGCTCAGTTCGGCATGGCCGCCGTTTACGGCGCGCGGGCAGGGCTTTCGCTGGTCGAAATCTCGACCTTTGTCGCCTCGTTTTATATCGGCGCGATGGTACTGCAATACCCGTTGGGTTGGTTTTCCGACCGTATGGACCGGCGTGTGCTGATCCTTGTCGTCGCAACGCTGGGTGGCTGCGGGTCAACAGTGGCCATGCTTTTCGGCGTATCGTTTCCAATCCTTCTGGGCGCGGCCTTCCTGATCGGCGGAATGTCCAACCCGCTATATTCCCTGCTGATTGCCCACACGAACGACTTCTTGGACCACGATGACATGCCCGCCGCATCCGGCGGTCTTGTATTCATCAACGGGCTTGGAGCAATTGCAGGCCCGCTGATCACCGGTTGGCTGATGGGTGATGCGATCTTCGGGCCACCGGGCTTTTTTCTGTTTATTGCCGCACTGTTATTCGTGATGGCCTTCTATTCGCTATACCGTATGACACAGCGCGCTTCTGTACCGGTCGACGAAACTGGCACCATGTCGACCCTTTACCCGACGGCTTCGCCTGTGGCGTTTGAATTGGCGCAGGAGGTTGCCATCGAAGCCGCCGAAGCCGAGCAGGCTGAGCGGGTTGATGCCTAGGACACAGATTTATGTCGCAAGTGTTGCAATATGTTACTGTAACACTTCTGTAAAACGGCCTTAAATGACGTTACGTCCCTGGGGAGGACAATGCACGGAGTGACGGCAATGGTTACGCCTGAAGAAGTATTGAGTTTTTGGTTAGATGAAGTTGGCCCCGAAGGATGGTATATTCAGGATGACGCGCTGGACGCGAAAATCCGGGACAAGTTCTTAAAAACCTGGGAAGCCGCGAAAGAGGGCAAGTTTTCTCTTTGGCTCACCTATCCCAGCGGTGCTTTGGCCTACATCATTTTGACGGACCAGTTCCCGCGAAACATGTTCCGGGGCTCTGGAAAGGCATTCTCGACGGATCGTGCAGCGCTGGCGGCTGCGAAATGTTCGGTCGACAAAGGCTGGGATTTGAAGATTGATGAACCCGCCCGGCAGTTCTTTTATCTTCCGATGATGCATTCGGAAAATCTGTGTGATCAGGAACGGTGTGTACGCCTGATTTGTCAGAACCTCAGCGAATGCAATCCGGGCAACCTGTTGCACGCGCGCGCGCATCGCGAAGTAATCCGCAAGTTCGGTCGCTTTCCCTATCGCAACGAAGCGTTGTCGCGGCAGATGACGGAACATGAGGCTGCTTATGTAAGCAAAGGTGGCTACGGGTCCACCGTTCGCGAATTGCAGGCCGCAAGCTAGGACGCAGGTTTACACTCACGGATCGCGATGACTCTGTCGGCGATAGCGTCGGCAGATGTATGGATTGCATTGTTGATCAACTCGTCCGGGGACTCTGACAGATCAGTGAAGCGCTCCTGAACCGATTGCAGACGATCCTGTGTTTCTTGCAAACGATCCAGTGCGGTTGTCACGCGTAGTTTTACAGCGCTATCCAGAACGTCACCATTTACCTGGATCAGTGTCAGTTCATCCCTCAACCCCTTGATCTCATCCCTGATGCCTTGTGCCTGTTCCTGCAGGGGGGCCACGACCTGCAGCTTTTCAGCAAACCCGGTTGTTATCCCCTCAAGGGTCGAAGCCAGTTTCCATCCCAAAAACAGGCACAGCGCCAGCAGAAGCAAAGTCGCGTTCAGCAGGGCAAGTACAAGATCTTTAAGCGTTTTGGCCATGAGTCATCTTTCAGTTGAAGCTTGATCAGAAAAGGCCGGAGAACTCCGCCGTTTTTGTTCTAACGCCCGTTCTTCCGTCGGTATAGGCAGAAATCCGCGTCTTTCGATTTGGATGACCTTGCGTCGCTTTTGTCGCGGAGACGGCATATTGATGCATTGCGGGGAATAGTTTAATGGTAAACTAATTTTCAATCGACCTGCGCCGAGAGGAACACATGGCAGCACAATCTTTTGATCTGATCGTAATCGGTGCCGGTCCCGGCGGATATGTCGCTGCCATTCGCGGCGCACAGCTGGGTCTGAAAACCGCTGTTGTCGAACGTGAACATTTGGGGGGCATCTGCCTGAACTGGGGATGTATCCCGACAAAGGCGCTGCTACGGTCTTCCGAAGTTTTCCATCTGATGGAACGCGCGAAGGATTTCGGCCTGAGCGCGGATAAGGTCGGCTATGACCTCGACGCGGTCGTCAAACGCTCGCGCGGCGTTGCAGCCCAACTGTCGGGCGGAATTGGACATCTTCTGAAGAAAAACAAAGTCACCGTCGTGATGGGTGAGGCAACAATCCCTGCCAAAGGGAAAGTCAGCGTCAAAACCGACAAGGGGACCGAGGAACTGACCGCCAAGAATATCGTCCTGGCCACCGGTGCCCGTGCGCGCGAACTGCCGGGCCTCGAGGCCGACGGCGATCTGGTCTGGACATACAAGCATGCGCTGCAACCACCGCGGATGCCGAAAAAGTTGCTGGTCATTGGTTCCGGCGCAATTGGCATCGAATTTGCCAGCTTCTACAACACGTTGGGTGCCGACACGACCGTAGTTGAAGTCATGGATCGGGTTCTGCCGGTTGAAGACGCGGAAATCAGCGGTCTGGCGAAGAAGGCATTTACCAAGCAGGGCATGAAGATCATGGAAAAAGCCATGGTCAAGCAACTGGATCGCGCCAAGGGTAAAGTCACGGCCCATATCGAGGTCAAGGGCAAGGTCGAAAAGCACGATTTTGATACCGTGATTTCTGCCGTGGGCATTGTCGGAAATGTTGAAGGCCTGGGGCTCGAGGCGCTGGGCGTCAAAATTGACCGAACCCATGTTGTGACGGACGAATACTGTCGCACCGGAGTCGATGGTCTTTATGCGATTGGTGATATCGCCGGTGCGCCCTGGCTGGCGCACAAGGCCAGTCACGAAGGTGTCATGGTCGCAGACTTGATCGCAGGTCAGCACGCACACCCGGTGAAACCTGAGAGCATTGCGGGATGCACCTATTGCCAGCCGCAGGTTGCATCTGTCGGCTATTCTGAAGCCAAGGCAAAGGAACTTGGGTATGACGTAAAAGTCGGCCGCTTCCCCTTCATCGGTAACGGTAAAGCCATCGCTTTGGGTGAACCGGAAGGTCTGATCAAGACCGTCTTCGACGCCAAAACGGGCGAACTGTTGGGGGCTCATATGATCGGCGCGGAAGTTACCGAACTGATCCAGGGCTATGTTGTGGGGCGTCAACTGGAGACCACGGAAGAAGATTTGATGAACACGGTCTTCCCGCATCCGACCCTGTCAGAGATGATGCATGAGAGCGTTCTCGATGCCTATGGGCGCGTAATCCACATGTAGCGCATCAGGGGGCGCTGCCCCCGCCGCCCTATGGGCGACTCCCCGGGGATATTTTTGAGCCAGATGAATGAAGGATCCCCAGTTCATCTGGCCCCAAATATCCCGGAGCGCGAGGCAGAGCCTCGCCTAAAACCGGTTCAGCGGGTCAGGGCGTCAAGAATACGGGCCCATGAGCGGATGCCTTTGTGAAAGCTTTTCACGTCGTATTTTTCATTCGGTGAGTGAATAGCATCATCGTCATTGGCATACCCGACCAGCATCGAATCTAATCCTAGAACCGTGTTGAAATAGCCAACCACAGGGATCGATCCGCCCATGCCGGTGAAGACCGCTTCGCGATCCCATTCATCCGAAAGCGCGCCGCGCGCCGCTTCGAATTCAGGGCGGTCAAGGTTCATGACCGAAGCAGGGGATCCCTCCAGATCGCTGTCCCAGATAACTTTGGCATCGGGTGACAGGCGGTCTTCGACATGTTTGCGGATTTTGTTGCGCAACGCGTCAGGGTCCATGTCGCCCACCAGACGGCAGGTGATTTTGCAATGCGCCTCGGACGGGATAACGGTTTTCGATCCCGCGCCGTTGTAGCCCCCCCACAACCCGTTCACCTCAAGCGTGGGGCGCGCCCATTGCTGTTCCAGCGTGGAATAATCCTTTTCACCGTGCGGCTGTGTGTACCCGACCGAGTTCAGGTATTCGGCTTCGTCAAATCCGCAGCCCTCCCATTGGCGTAACTGATCGGCGGGAACTTCGTGGACGCCCTCATAGAAGCCATCAACCGAAACGCGTCCAGTTTCATCGTCATAGAAAGAGGCGACGATTTTCGACAACTCCCGCAAAGGATTCAGGCCCGGGCCGCCATAGTGGCCCGAGTGCAGATCGATGCGGGGGCCGACGACGGTGAATTCGTCTTTCAGCATTCCGCGCAACCGCGATGCAATCGAAGGCACACCGCGAGATACCATGGAAGTGTCGCAAACCAGGGCCAGGTCAGCCTGCAATTCCTTTTTGTTGGCCTCAAGGAACGGCACCAGCGATGGCGATCCAGACTCCTCTTCACCCTCGAAAAAGAACGTTATGCGGCAGGGCAGTTTCCCGTGAACCGCTTTCCAGGCGCGGCAAGCTTCGACAAAGGTCATCAACTGGCCCTTGTCGTCCGAAGAGCCGCGCCCGCGAATGACCTGACCATGTTCGGTGTCTTCCAGCGCCGGGTCGAAGGGATCGCGGTTCCAGAGGTTTAGCGGGTCGACCGGCTGCACATCATAGTGACCATAGAAAAGAACATGCGGGGCGTCATTGTCGTCACCAACATGACCGACAACCATGGGGTGACCAGGTGTCACGCGTTTTTCGGCGTCGATACCGATACTTTGCAGGTCGGATACCAGCCAGTCTGCCGCCTGATCGACCTTTTCCTTGAAGGCCGGGTCTGTCGAGATCGAAGGGATGCGAAGAAACTCCATCAGACGGTCGATAGAAGTGGTCAGATCGTCGTCGATCCTGCTCAGAACAGCGTCAAGCGACATTGCTTTCTCCTGAATGGTTGTGAATTTGCGCGGAGCCTATCAGCGCTGGCCGCGCCGTCCAGTGTGTATCGACGGGAATTTGGTCTATACTGATGAAATCGAAGCGCCAAACACGGCGGCCTGCGTCGTTTCCTCGCGTCTGATGGCCGTAACTTTACTTGTCTGCCGTTGTGATAGGGGATAGTTGATGCAAATCAAAGTGGCCCGCCCCGCAACACGGTTAGGCAGACGGGGTAGGGAACCTGGCCGCTATGGCCTGAAAAGGTGCCAGTTGATAAAGTAAGTTACCCGGTTGTGGACGACCAGATCGGGGTGCAAGGAGAGACCGGTGGATTATACAGCTCAGCTCGATTCAGCGATTGCCAAGCTACATGAAGAAGGGCGCTACCGGACCTTTATCGACATTGAGCGTCGCAAGGGCCATTTTCCACATGCTGTACGCACTTGCCCGGATGGCTCGCAGCAAAACATCACTGTTTGGTGCGGCAACGATTATCTGGGGATGGGTCAGCACCCGGTTGTTCTGGACGCCATGCACGAGGCGGTGGATGCCGCCGGAGCAGGCTCGGGCGGAACACGCAACATTTCAGGCACGACGGTCTACCACAAACGGCTGGAAGCTGAATTGGCTGACCTGCACGGCAAGGAAGCCGCGCTGCTGTTTACCAGTGCTTATATCGCCAACGATGCGACGCTCAGCACGCTGCCGAAACTGTTCCCCGGTCTGATCATCTATTCCGATGCGCTGAACCATGCCTCGATGATCGAAGGCGTGCGCCGCAACGGCGGGGCCAAGCGGATCTTCCGTCACAACGACGTCGCACATCTGCGCGAGCTGTTGGAGGCTGACGACCCGGCCGCGCCCAAGCTGATTGCGTTCGAATCCGTTTATTCAATGGACGGCGATTTTGGCCCCATCGAAGAAATCTGCGATCTGGCCGATGAATTCGGCGCGCTGACCTACGTCGACGAAGTGCACGCGGTTGGCATGTACGGCCCGCGCGGCGGGGGCGTAACCGAACGTGATCGCCTGGCGCATCGCATCGATATTATCAATGGAACGCTCGCCAAGGCTTATGGTGTGATGGGTGGGTATATCGCCGCCAGCGCAAAAATGTGCGATGCCGTGCGTTCTTATGCGCCGGGCTTCATCTTCACAACCTCTCTGCCGCCTGCGGTTGCAGCCGGGGCGGCAGCGTCGGTTGCTTACCTGAAGCGGGCGCCCGAACTGCGCGAGCAGCATCAGACGCAGGCAAGTATCCTCAAGCTGCGGCTTAAGGGGCTTGGTCTGCCATTGATCGATCACGGCAGTCACATTGTTCCGGTGATTGTCGGAAATCCGGTGCACACGAAAAAGCTGAGCGATATGCTGTTGGACGATTACGGCATTTATGTGCAGCCAATCAATTTCCCAACTGTACCCCGTGGAACCGAGCGTCTGCGGTTTACCCCTTCTCCAGTGCATGGTCCGAACGAAATGGACCGCCTTGTACACGCTATGGACGAACTTTGGTCACATTGTGCGCTAAATCGCGCCGAACTTGCGGGTTAATCTAACACCAAAGTGTGCAACGTGTTTGACGCGTGTTAAGCTAACGGCAACAAAAGCATCGGACGAATCGTTTTGGGGATGATTCGCCGTTAGCGTGAAACACACGCGAAGGCAGAATGGGGCAGCAGGAATGATTGGGCGCAGATCTCAGCGCGATTCCGAACAGGATACCGACGTCAGACCGAAGGGTTTTGACGACTACGAGGTTCGGCTGGGTGATGTGATGCGTGGCGAACGCGCCACAATGGGCAAGTCGCTTCTGGATGTTCAGCGCGAGTTGCGGATCAAAGCCAACTACATCGCCGCGATAGAAAACGCCGACCCTGACGCCTTCGACACGCCCGGCTTTATCGCCGGGTATGTGCGTTCTTACGCGCGTTATCTGGGTATGAACCCGGATGATACCTTCGCCGCGTTCTGCCAGGAAAGCGGGTTCGAGGTTGCGCACGGCATGTCGGCCGAAGCTTCGGTCATCCGCAAGGGTACAGGCAATCTGCCATCCCGGGGACCGATGGGCCGTGACCCGTTTATTTCTCCGAACACACCGTATCTGCCCGGCAGGGAATCGTTCGTAAGTCAGATCGAGCCGCGTGCCATAGGATCTTCACTGGTTCTTGTGGCTGTCATCTGCGGCATTGGATATGGCGGCTGGTCGGTTCTGAATAGGATTCAGCAGGTTCAGGTCAGCCCGGTCGAACAGGCACCGGTTGTTCTGTCAGACCTTGATCCCTTGGATGCCGCGCGTTCGAAAGAAGATGTTCAGGAAGTGGCGGCACTGGAGACACCCAGCGCCGAGGCACTGGACCGCCTTTATCGCCCGCAGGCTTTGGACGTTCCGGTTCTGGTCGCGCGTGACGCACCGATTTCGACCCTTGATCCGCGGGAAGTGGGCGCCTTCCGGCCGCCGGAGCTGCCCGAAATTCAGCTGGCCGAAGTTCACACTGTCGAACGCCCCGCGCTGCCGCAGGTGGTCGAACAGATCGACACCACCCTCAAGATCGTAGCTGTGAACCCATCCTGGATGCGGATCACGGCGGCGGATGGCAGCATTCTGTTCGAAGGGACGCTGGGCACGGTCGAAAAAGGCAGTACATTCGAAGTGCCGCTGACCGAAGAACCGCCTCAATTGCGGGCAGGGGCATCGGGCGCGGTTTACTTCTCGATGAACGGTGAACACTTCGGGCCTGTTGGGGCACCCGGTACAGTCACCAAGGGTGTCGTGCTGTCGAAAGACGCGGTGGCAGAGCGGTTCCAGGTTGCCGACCTTGAGGCAGAACAGAACAGTGCGCTCAA
The DNA here is from genome assembly GCF_056542605.1 of Ruegeria sp. AB8. Lineage (NCBI taxonomy): Bacteria > Pseudomonadati > Pseudomonadota > Alphaproteobacteria > Rhodobacterales > Roseobacteraceae > Ruegeria > Ruegeria sp. AB8. The sequence continues at coordinate 269,766 of NZ_JBQGAB010000001.1, read as the reverse complement.
ACAACTGGTAGCCGAGTTGCAGACACAGGCGGCGGAAACTCCGTCCGAGTGATCTTGCCATTGCGATAGTGCTGTTGCCAGACTATCTAAAGTCGCAACTCTGGCTGTTCTGGACCCGTCCTCATGTCGCTCAATCACGTTCGTCCGTGGCGTAACATCTACCGCCGCAAATCCCGTCAGATCATGGTCGGAGATGTCGCCATAGGTGGTGATGCACCGATCGCGGTTCAGACGATGACGAACACCTTGACAACGGATGTGGCGGCCACTGTGGCACAGGTGCAAGCCGCAGCCGAGGCCGGCGCGGACATCGTGCGGGTGTCGGTCCCGGACGAGGCGTCATCGAAAGCACTGAAAGAGATCGTGCGCGAAAGCCCAGTACCGATTGTGGCCGATATCCACTTTCATTACCGCCGCGGCATCGAAGCCGCCGAAGCCGGCGCTGCCTGCCTGCGGATCAACCCCGGCAATATCGGCGACGAGAAACGGGTGAAAGAAGTAATCAAGGCCGCGCGCGACCACAATTGTTCGATCCGGATCGGCGTGAACGCAGGTAGCCTGGAAAAGCACCTGCTTGAAAAATACGGCGAGCCGTGCCCCGAGGCGATGGTCGAAAGCGGGCTGGAGCATATCCGCATCCTGCAGGACAATGATTTCCACGATTTCAAGATCAGCGTAAAGGCCAGCGACGTGTTCCTGTCCGCAGCGGCCTATCAGGGCATTGCCGAAGCAACGGACGCCCCGATCCATCTAGGGATCACCGAAGCTGGCGGACTTGTCTCGGGTACAATCAAGTCCGCAATCGGTCTGGGCAACCTGTTGTGGATGGGCATTGGTGACACGATCCGTGTCAGCCTGTCGGCTGACCCGGTCGAAGAGGTGAAGGTAGGATACGAAATCCTAAAATCGCTGGGCCTGCGCCATCGTGGGGTGAACATCATCTCGTGCCCCTCCTGCGCGCGGCAGGGGTTCGACGTGATCAAGACAGTCGAAGCGCTGGAACAGCGTCTTGAACACATCAAGACCCCGATGAGCCTTTCCATCATCGGCTGTGTCGTGAACGGCCCCGGTGAGGCGCTGATGACAGATGTCGGCTTTACCGGCGGCGGGGCAGGCTCGGGCATGGTTTATCTGGCCGGCAAGGCCAGCCATAAGATGTCGAACGATCAGATGATCGACCATATTGTTGAACAGGTCGAGAAGAAGGCGGCTGAGTTGGATGCCGCGCTGGAGGCTGCCGAGTAAACCAGAGGTCAGCGATGTATGAAAAGGCAATTGAACAAGGCGGTGTCGCCGTTGTCACTGGGGCGGCCAGCGGTGTAGGGCGCGTTGCTGCCCTTAGGTTTGCGCAAAGCGGGCTTAGCGTCATTCTGGCGGATTTGCCGGGGGACAAGCTGAACGAGGCCGTGGCAGAGGTCAGTGCCAGCACTGCTGAAGGTGCGCAGGTCATTGGTGTTGCCACCGATGTCTCCAAACAGGAAGACATCGACGCACTGGCCGAAAAGGCCTTTGCAACCGGTCCGGTTGCAGTTCTCATGAACAATGCCGGGGTCGGTCTGCCGACCAAAGCGTGGTCGGAGATGGAGAACTGGCTGAAACTGCTGGAAATCAACTTTCTGGGCGTGTTGCGCGGCGTTCAGGCCTTTCTGCCCCGCATGATCGAGGCGGACCGGCCGGCAGTCGTGATCAATACCGGATCAAAGCAGGGTATCACGACTCCGCCCGGCAATCCCGGCTACAATGTGAGCAAGGCCGCCGTGAAAGTGCTGAGCGAGCAGTTGGCGCATGAGTTGCGCGAGGCGGGCGCACCGATATCGGTACATCTGTTCGTTCCGGGCTTTACCTACACCGGGATGATCGCCGCCTTTCTGCCGGAAAAGCCTGCCGGGGCCTGGACAAGCGAGCAAACAATAGATCATTTCATCCATCGTATGGCGGACGGGGATTTCTACATCCTTTGCCCGGACAATGACGTGGACCAAACCCGCGACGCGCGCCGGATCGCGTGGAATGTCGAGGATATCACCCAGAACCGTCCGCCCTTGTCCCGATGGCACCCCGACTTCGCCGAAGGCTTTGCAAACTTCGAAAAGACCGGGGAAAAGTAAATAAGGCCGCGCGGAGCCATGCCTTTGCGATTGATGATGCAGCGTCGGGCCGAACGCATTGTAGGCGCGACGCCATGCGGAAAAAGCAGCGCCCGAAGATATCTTCGGCCGCTGTCTGCGACGGATGTCAGCTATGCGTACAAGGCCGCCATTCAGTCTTTGGTTGGTTCGTAGGGGTCCGGCGTTCCTGGGGGGATCGGAGGAAATTCCTCGAATGTAGCAAGGTGTTCCTGTAGCTGTGGCAACGCCTTTTCGACTGCCCAAGTGTGCGGGAAGAGCACGCTTTCGCGTTCATGCGGATCATTCAGAAGGTTGTAGACCCTTGGTGTGTCGAAGGACTCCGTCGCTCCAAAAGCCGTAGTGTTCTCTTTGAACAGAACTTTCCAGTCCTTCCATTTTACACCGAATATCTGTTCGCCCATGTAAACGATCACGCCTTCTCGGTTCGATCTCGGCTGGATGCCCAGAAAGAACTCGGACTGGTCGATGCCATCAAATGCCCGGTCCTCTGGTACTTTGCCGCCTGAGAATGCCGCCAGTGTTGGATAAAGGTCCATCGAGTGGACAACGTCATTGCTTTCTGAACCAGCGGGAATCTTCCCCGGCCACTTGATTGCGAAGGGCACGCGCATGCTTCCCTCGAGGCTGGTGAACAGAGTGCCCCGCCAAGGCCCCGCAGTACCATGTACCGCAGGAACCGGCGAGACATTGGCGTTTCCAACCGGAAGAGCTTCAGGGCCGTTGTCAGCAGTAAATATCACCACGGTGTCGTCGGAAACACCTGCCGCCTCGATCGCATCAACGATGCGCCCTATATAGGTATCTGTTTGAAGTAGAATGTCGGCCCAGACACCGTTTCCAGTGGTCCCTTCAAATTCTTTGGACACGATGTTTGGATAATGGGTCTGCGTGTAAGCAAGATAGATGAAGAAGGGTGCATCTTCCACACTCTTGGCTTTGATGAAATCGATGGCCTTGATTGTCAGGTCGCCATCTATCTCGCCGCGATAGTCCAAGTCATAGGCCCGCGCAACGGTTGCCGGTTCGCCCGCAATTCCCTGCATGACAACAGGCTCTTCCATGTTGGCATCGGCAAAGCCCGCAAGCGAACGCCAGACCGTGACGTCCGTGGTTTCAACACCATAAAACTCGTCGAAGCCTTGGCTCGTCGGAAAGCGGCCTTCGGTCCAGCCTAGGTGCCACTTGCCGTACATGGCCGTGTTATACCCTGCTTCCTTAAGCATCTCGGCCATTGTGATTTCCCACTGGGTCAGACCGTAAACGCCACCTCCAAGTGGGACTGTATGGTTGCCACTCCGAATGCCGTAACGACCGGTCATAGTCGCTGCACGGGAAGGAGTGCACTGACTTTCCACGTTGAAGTTCGTAAGCCTAAAGCCCTCAGCGGCCAGAGCGTCCATTTCCGGGGTGGCGGTGCCACGAATTATCCCGCCGCCGTTGAACCCTGGCTCACCCCATCCAAAGTTATCGAGAAATATAAAGACAATATTGGGCTTGTCCTGAGCCGAGACGACAGTGCCCATTAGAAGAGATAGCAACAGTAGGAATGTTCGCGAAAACCGCTTCATGACGACGCTCCAAACAAATATCATTCGTTCGAGACTGGCGAAAAAGGGTGCCTGCGGTCAAGAATGACCGTCAGTTTCGGGCTCGAAGCAGCAATTGCGCTTCGAGCCTTCAAGGTTCTCACATGCACCATTTACCGCAAAGGTCTGGCGTGCGAAGCGGCCTATTTTTCAAGGAACATCAAAGGGTGATCCCGGAATCGTTATCCTTGTTCGGCCCGAACACCGTCCGCAATCTGTTGCATCTGGTCGGCAGGCAGGTAGCCGCGCAGAAGTTCAGTACCCAGCACGAACGACGGGGTGCCGGAAATCCGCATGCGTTGCGCCAGTTCTCGGGTTTGGGCGATCTCTTTGGAAACCGCGTCACTGTCCATGGCGGCGATGATGTCGTCGGTTTCAAGACCCAGACCATCCGAGAGACGACGCAGCGTGACTTCGTTGGGTTCGCCTGTGAATTCAAGCAGTGCATCGTGCACCTGCTTGTAGGCATCTGAACCTGCGACATGTTTGGTCGCCACGGCAAAGCGCGACGATATCATCGAAGCTTCGCCAAGGATTGGGAACTCCTTGATGATCAGCCGGATGTTCCCGTCTTCCGCCAGCAGAGCATCCACTTCGGGAACCGCACGGCGGCAATATCCGCAGCGATAGTCCATGAACTCGACCAGAGTGATGTCGCCATCGGGGTTTCCGCCCACCCAGCTATAGCCGTCATTGAACAGGTCCTCGGCATTGGCTGCGACCAGTTCCTGGTCAGCCACGGCCTCGGCGGCGGCGTTGCGCTGCTCCAGAATGTTGATCGCCTCGAGGATCACCTCGGGGTTTTGCAGCAGGTATTCGCGAACCTGTGTACCGAACTCGGCCTTTTCGGCGTCGCTCATGTCGTTCAGGTCCAGCGCCTGCACCGGTCCGGTGATCAGGGAAAGCCCAACAAGGGCCGTGGCTGCATGTCTGAGGATCATCTGCGTTTCCTTTTCTTTTCTACCTGTTCCGAGGCTATCAGCACATCCTGCGCCCTTTGCCACCCCGGAGACCCTTCGGGCAATTGCCTTATGGCCCGTTTTGCGTGGATGCCTGCATCGGCCATGCGACCTTGCAGGGCGTATCGTTCCGCTGTCACAACCGCGGCCATTCCGTTGTTGCCGACCTGAGAATAGGCAACCCCCAGATCCTGCATCAGCCGACCGTTTCGATAATCGCGCGCGCGGGCTTTTTCAAGCGCTTGCAGGGCGTTCTCGGTTTGCCCTTGCGCCAGCAGCGCACGCCCGTACCCGGCGAGGATAAGCGAGTCGTTCGGGGCCATTTCAACAGCACGGCCGTAGGCGGCAACAGCCTGATCCATCTGCCTGTTTTCCAGCAATATCTGCCCCTTGAGTTCGTAGTAGTACGGATCGTCCGGGCGAATGGCCAGTGCCCCGTCAATCGCCGCGCGGGCGGCCGCAAGATCTCGGTTCTGGTGGTGCGCTGCTGCCTGGCGCATCAGGCGAATATCCTCCGCGCTTTCCTCGCGCGCGCGTCGCATTGTCCAGGCAGGCGTTCGCAGAAACGCAGACAGCTTGCCCTTGACCCGGGCAAACCAGTAGTCGGCATTGGCGTTGTGGGTCGAGTTGTCTCCGAACTCGTCAAGAAACGCCTCGGCCGCGCGCAGGCGTTCCCGGCTGGTGGGGTGCGACCGTGTATAGGGATCCTGATTTGCCTCGCTCAGCAGTTCCTGGCCTGCAAACTTGCGATGCAGGGCCACCATGCCTTTTGGTGAAATGCCCGCCCATCGCAGATAACCTGCCGCACTGCGATCTGCCGATGCCTCTTCGGCGCGTGTATGCCCCAGAAAGCTGCGCAGGGCTGATCCGGATGTCCCGGCAGCGATGCCGCCGGCTGCTTCGCCACCGCCCGCCGCGGCGACAATCAGCGCCAAAGCGGTTCCCAGAGAAGCATTGCGCTTTGCGGCGCGCAGGTTTTCCACACGTCTGGCCAGATGGCCATTTGCGATATGTGCGGCCTCATGCGCGATGACAGCCTGCAGCATCTCGGGGCTGTCGACAGTCAGGATCAGCCCGTAGTTCACGTAGATGGCGTTGTAATCGATGACGAAGGCGTTGAACGTCTTGTCGTGGACGACCAGAATCCGCACCCTGTTCGTGTTCAGTCCAGCAGCCCGCAGCACCGGAAAAGCCAGTTCCCGCAATCCGTGTTCGATGTCAGGATCGCGGATCAGGCCCTGTGCCTTGGCGGGAACAGCGCCGGTTATCCATGTCACCGCAATCAGCAACATGGCCGGGATTGACGCCAGCCTGGATACGCGTTCAAAAGCCATGGCCGCAACATGGGAGATGGCCATGAGAAACTCAACCCGATCCGGGGTCGATCCCTTCATCGTGATGGATGTGATGGAAGCCGCGCGCCGCGCCGAAGAAGCAGGACGCCATATCATCCACATGGAAGTCGGGCAGCCCGGAACCGGTGCCCCCAAAGGCGCAGTCGAGGCTTTGGCGTCGGCCATGGGTCAGTCGCCGCTGGGCTATACCGTTTCGCTGGGCCTGCCGGCGCTGCGGCAACGGATCGCACAAATGTATGGCGAGTGGTACAATGTCGATCTGAACCCTGACCGGGTGGTGATTACGCCCGGATCTTCCGGTGGGTTTCTGCTGGCGTTCACCGCGCTTTTCGACAGCGGCGATCGGGTCGGTATCGGCGCGCCGGGCTATCCCTCTTACCGGCAGATCCTCAGGGCGCTTGGGCTGGTTCCGGTCGATCTGCCGACCGCGCCGGAAAACCGCCTGCAACCCGTCCCGGCGGATTTCGCGGGGCTTGATCTGCAAGGTTTGATGGTGGCGTCCCCGGCAAACCCGACCGGCACCATGCTGGATCGACCGGCTATGGCTGCGCTGATCGATGCGGCCCACGGACAGAACGCGTCATTCATCAGCGACGAAATCTACCACGGCCTGGAATACGAGGCCAAAGCCGTCACCGCGCTGGAACTGACGGACGAATGCTACGTCATCAACTCGTTCTCCAAGTATTTCTCGATGACCGGCTGGCGCGTCGGATGGATGGTGGTGCCCGAGGACCAGGTGCGCGTGGTCGAGCGGATCTCTCAGAACATGTTTATCTGCGCCCCACACGCCAGCCAGGTCGCGGCGCTGGCCGCGATGGATTGCGAGGACGAATTGCAAGCCAATCTGGACGTCTACCGGCAAAACCGAACCCTCATGCTGGACGGGCTGCCCAAAGCCGGATTTACCAATATCGCACCGCCGGACGGCGCTTTCTACGTTTATGCCGATGTATCGGACCTGACGCAGGACAGCCGCGCCTTTGCGGCTGAGATTTTGGAACAAGCCGGTGTGGCGGTGACGCCGGGGCTGGATTTCGATCCCGAACGCGGCCACAAGACCCTTCGATTTTCCTATGCCCGCTCGACGGCGGACATACAGGAAGGGTTGCAGCGGCTGCGCAGCTTCATGGCGGCACGAGGGGCCATCCCGCAGGCAGTGTAACCCGTTCACAAACCGGCGCTGGTACAGTAGGGTCTGCTCAACACGATCTCGGGAAAACTTGAGGCCATGAGCAGACTTTTCTATGCCTTCGCGCTGATCTGGGCGCTGACGGGCGCTGTCGCAGCGCAGGATTTCAGCGCCCTTGCGCGCGTGCAGCCGGACCAAAGCCGTATCACGGATGTCGGCCGAACCGGCGTGAAGGTGGATATCGGGCTGAGCCAGGGCGTACCTTACCGCGTTTTCACTTTGCGGGATCCGTATCGCATGGTTCTTGACTTCCGCGAGGTCGACTGGACCGGTCTGATCAGCAGTGAATTCCTGCAATCCGAACGGATCAGTGGGGTGCAGTTCGGCACTTACGTCCCCGGCTGGTCCCGTCTGGTTCTGGAACTTGGTGCGCCGATGGGTGTCGATACGGCGCAGTTGAAGCTGGATCAGATAACAGGCACTGCGGTGTTGTCCCTTATGCTCAAGGGGGTCGAGTTCGACGTATTCAATGCCAGCGCCGGTGCTCCTCAGGTTCCCGGTTGGGATTTGCCGGAAGCGACCGCCCCACTTCCGGCGGCGCCGCGTGATCCCGACGGACCCATTCGCGTCATGCTGGACCCTGGACATGGCGGCATCGACCCGGGGGCCGAGGTTGGCGGGACCGATGAAAAAACCCTGATGCTGACCTTTGCGCGCGAACTGAAAGAACTATTGCTGCGTTCAGGTGGGTATGAAGTGGTTCTGACCCGCGTCGAGGACCAGTTTGTTTCGCTGGAGCGGCGAATTGCGCTGGCGCATCGGGCCGGTGCCGATGTGTTCATCTCGCTGCACGCGGATTCCCTGTCGGACGGGCAGGCGCATGGTGCGGCCGTGTATACCCTGTCAACTGACGCATCGGATGTTGCCAGCCAGAAACTTGCGGAACGTCACGACCGGGGCGACCTGCTCTCGGGGGTGGATCTGAACGGGGCCGACGATCAGGTTGCGGATGTTTTGCTGGACATGGCCCGTCAGGAAACCAGACCGCGCACCAACGCATTGGCGCGGGCTTTGGCCAATGGCATGGCGCAGCAAGGTGGTCCGATGAACCGGCGGCCCGTCCGTACGGCGTCGTTTTCGGTTCTCAAGGCGGCGGACATTCCCTCGGTACTGGTCGAACTGGGTTTTCTTTCCAGCCCCAGAGACCTGAAAAACCTGCAAAATTCCGAATGGCGCGCGCAAATGGCGCGTGGGATTTACAACGGTCTGGAAAACTGGCGACAGCAGGATGTGATCAGACGCTCATTGATTGGCCAGTGACCCCGCGTCGCAAACAGGCTAGAATACGCCATGGTGTTTTGACCTGGCGTGGGGCCGACACTATATAGGCCGCACCGCGAGTAAAAGGCAGTACAGTGATCCGGTTCATTCTTTCGTTTTTCGGGGCGATCTTCAGCCTCGTGACCCTGGGTATCTTCATGGCGGCACTGGTCATCGGTGCGGTCTTCTGGATGTATGGGCGCGACCTGCCCAGTCATGAATCACTGGCGCAGTACAAGCCGCCCACGATCAGCAGGATTTATTCCGGTAAAGGGCAACTGATCGACGAATTCGCCCAGGAGCGCCGCCTGTTCACGCCGTCCGAGGAAATCCCGGATCTGGTGAAGCAGGCCTTTATTTCGGCGGAAGACAAGAATTTCTACACCCATCAGGGCTATGACCCGCGCGGGATAATTGCTGCGGGTGTCGAAGCGGTGAAATCCAAAGGTGAAAACGTGCGCGGCGCGTCGACCATCACGCAGCAGGTCATGAAGAACTTTCTGTTGTCCGGCGACCGGCAGGCCGAACGCAAGATCAAGGAAATCATCCTTGCGACCCGGCTGGAAGACACTCTGGACAAGGAACAGATCCTCGAACTTTACATGAACGAGATCTTTTTGGGCCAGAACTCTTACGGTGTGACGGCGGCTGCACAGACGTATTTCAACAAGACGCTGCAGGAGCTGGCCCCGCATGAGGCCGCCATGCTGGCGGCCATGCCGAAGGCGCCGTCAAACTACCATCCGGTTTTGCAAAAGGAACGGTTGCTGGCGCGTCGCGACTACGTGCTGCGGGAAATGAACCAGAACGGCTACATTGATCGGGCCACCTATGAGGCCGAGGTCAACATGCCTTTGCGCTCGGTACAGAACGGTGACTTTGAAAGCTTCCGCACCGCATTGCCGCCCCGTGACTATTTCACCGACGAAATCCGCCGCCAGCTGAGCGAGGATTTCGGTGAGGGTGAGTTCTTTACCGGCGGCTTCACGGTGCGTGCATCGGTGGACGAGGAAATGCAGGTCGAAGCTGCCAAGGCCCTGCGCACGGCCCTGCAGAAATACGACCGCTCGCGCGGGAAATGGCGCGGTACGGGTGAGGTGATCCCGGAAGAAAAACTGGCGGAGGAAGCCCAGTGGCGCGAGGCGCTGGCCATCATGGAAATTCCGCGCGATGTCGAATTGCCGACCCAATGGTATCCGGCTGTTGTGATGAACGTGGCCGATCAGTCGCTGACCGTGGGTATCGAAAACGGTCCGGCAGACGGAACCATTCCACGCGAAGACATCAAATGGATGCAGGGCAGCTTCAAGGACAATTTCAAGCGCGGCGATGTCATTCTGGTGATGGCCGGGGAAGAAGGGCAGTGGTCTGCCCGCCAAGTGCCTGAGGTGCAGGGCGGCTTCGTCGCGATGGATGTGAACTCGGGCCGTGTTCTGGCGATGCAGGGCGGGTTCTCGTATCAGGATTCGGTGTTTAACCGTGCCACGCAGGCTCAGCGTCAGCCGGGATCCAGCTTTAAGCCTTTCGTCTATGCCGCCGCGCTGGACAGTGGTTACAGTCCCGCCACGATCGTTGTGGACGCCCCGATCGAGGTGAACACGCCGCAAGGTCTCTGGCGGCCCAAGAACTCGTCGAACAAATTCTACGGGCCGACACCGCTGCGTACCGGGATCGAACAGTCGCGGAACCTCATGACCATCCGTCTGGCCCAGGAGGTGACGATGCCGGTGGTTGCGGGATATGCCGAACGGTTTGGTGTTTATGACCGAATGGGCGCGTTCCTTGCGAACTCGCTGGGATCGGAAGAAACGACGCTGTACAAGATGGTCGCCGCCTATGCGATGTTCGCCAACGGCGGCGAGCGGGTCGAACCCACTCTGGTCGACCGTATTCAGGACCGGTTCGGAAAGACGATCTACCGGCATGATGACCGCCAGTGTCTGGACTGCAACTCAACCTGGCTGGAACCGGATGAGTCGCCGCAGATCGTGACCGATCGCGAACAGGTTATGGATGCCATCACCGCCTATCAATTGACGTCTATGATGAAAGGCGTGGTTGATCGCGGCACTGCGTCACGTGTTGTCAACCTGCCGGTGCCGACTGCCGGCAAGACCGGCACCACCAACGAATCCAAGGACGCCTGGTTTATCGGCTTCACCTCGAACATCGTGGCCGGCTGCTATATTGGCTACGACCGGCCTCGTCCGATGGGCAGTGGCGCCTATGGCGGTACGATGTGCGGGCCGGTATTCCAAAGTTTCATGGAAAAGGCGGTCGAGAAATATGGCGGCGGTCCGTTCGAAGTTCCGCCAGGCGGGCACTTCATCAAGATTGACCGTTTCAGCGGGGCGCGCTTGCCGGAGGACGCGGTCGGGGAATATGTAGTTGCCGAGTATTTCCGCGACGGTGTCGATGGCTTCATAGACCGGATTTTCGATGGCGGCTTTGCCATGGGATCCGATTTGCCACTGTTCGAAGAAGTAAGCGGATCGGGTCGGCAGGTGACAACTTCCACCGGAAGCACAGTTACGGTCGGACCCAACGCAAGCCAGGGTGATCTGCAGGGGGGCGGACTGTACTAGTCCGCAACTTGTACGAATAGGTTCAAAAGATCGGTTCGCTGTCATCAGTAATCTGTTCACAAGACCGCCAGCAGATCGATAGCGCACATTTGGCAGCAGCCCATTTGGCAAACCGTTTGGCCGGCACGTCCAATGCGTCCGAATAGAGCGACAGGCAGCGGGTAATATGCGAAGGCTCGCGTACAAGTTCCGGCATGCCTTTCGGATGTCGCATAGCGTTTGCCAGTTCGAAAGTAGCATCCCCCAGATATCCCTTGGCATCTATAACCCGAGGACCGGGATCCGATAGTAGCACGTTGTCGGTATGCAGATCGCCGTGAAGCGGGTCGTGCGTGTGCTGACTGCTTAACAGATCTTGGGCCAGCCCCGTGTCCGCAAGCAACACGATGCGTGTCAGGTCCCAACTGTCAAAAACTCGCCCGACGCATCCTTCATTCGCATCTCACTTGTCTTGTGGTGGCTCTCGCCTCTTGCTATCACGCAGGCCTGATTGAGCAAGTTGGGACAAAACCATGCGCGCCGAAACCCAGAATATTGTGGCGGAAATAGAAAAGTCGCTGGAGCTGCTGGCGAAGCGCATGGATTACGAAACGGCGCCGCACCGGCTTGAGGAATTCAACGCACGCGTCGAAGACCCGAACCTGTGGGACAACCCGGAGAACGCTCAGAAGCTGATGCGCGAACGCCAGATGCTGGTCGATGCCATCGAAACCTACGAGTCGATCAAGACCGACCTGAGTGACAATGTCGAACTGATCGAACTGGGCGAGATGGAAGAGGACGAAGAAGTCGTTGCCGACGCCGAGGACGCTATCAGGAAACTGAAGGCCAAGGCCGCCAAGAAAGAGCTTGAGGCCCTGCTGGATGGCGAGGCAGACGGCAATGACACGTTCCTTGAGATCAACTCGGGCGCGGGGGGCACCGAAAGTTGTGACTGGGCCTCGATGCTGGCGCGGATGTATGTGCGCTGGGCCGAGAAAAAGGGCTATACGGTCGAATTGCAGTCCGAGACCGCGGGTGAAGAGGCGGGGATCAAGTCTGCCGCCTACAAGATTTCAGGCCACAACGCCTATGGTTGGCTGAAGTCGGAAAGCGGGGTGCACCGGCTTGTGCGCATCTCGCCCTATGACTCGGCGGCCAAGCGGCACACGTCGTTCAGCTCGGTCTGGGTCTATCCGGTGGTTGACGACAATATCGAGATCGAGGTGAACCCGTCGGACATCCGCATCGATACTTACCGCTCTTCGGGTGCCGGTGGTCAGCACGTGAACACCACGGACTCGGCGGTTCGGATCACGCACATCCCCACGGGCATCGTTGTGACCTCGTCCGAGAAGTCGCAGCACCAGAACCGTGACATCGCCATGAAGGCGCTGAAATCGCGCCTGTACCAGCAGGAACTGGACCGTCGCAACGCCGATATCAACGCGGCGCACGAAGCCAAGGGCGATGCCGGGTGGGGCAATCAGATCCGGTCTTACGTGTTGCAGCCTTATCAGATGGTCAAGGACCTGCGGACCAATCACGAAACCTCGGACACCAAAGGGGTTCTGGACGGTGATCTGGATGGGTTTATGGCAGCCACGCTGGCCCAGAACGTTGCCGGCAAAAGCCGGTCCGAAGCGCAGGGCGACGGCTGATCACAAGGGGGCTCTGCCCCCGTCTCGGCGGGACGCGACTCCCCCGGGATATTTTTGGCCAGATGAAGCGGATCCGCCGGGGTGCCTGGGGGTCCCGAAAAGATACATGTAAACAGTGGGTTTAATTGGCAGGTTGCCCCGGCTAGGCTGGTGGCGACCACGTTGTATCTGAGCTGATGAACTCCCATGGATCTGAGCCAATCTTCCGCCGTTGCATTGCTGTCTGCGCTGTCCTCGGGGCAATTGACGGCTGCTGAGTTAATGCGCGAAACCTTGCATCGGATTGCCAGCGTTAATGGAGAGGTCAATGCCATCGTCGCCCTACGCGATGAGGATGAGTTGATGTCCGAGGCTGAGGCGCTGGATGCCGGTCCCCGGGGCGGCCCACTGCATGGACTGCCCATGGCGGTCAAAGATCTGGTCAATGTGGCCGGGATTGTGTCGTCTCATGGATCGCCGATTTACCGAAACAACGTGCCCGAGCGGGACGATCTGATCGCAGAAAGATTGCGGACTGCCGGTGCCATTCTGATCGGCAAAACAAATACACCCGAGTTTGGGCTGGGATCGCATACGTTCAATCCGGTGTATGGCGCCACGCGCAACCCGTACGACCCCGCCCGAACCTGCGGCGGTTCGTCCGGTGGCGCGGCGGTGGCGCTGGCAACGGGCATGGTGGCCTTGGCGGATGGCTCGGACATGATGGGCAGCCTTCGCAACCCGGCGGCCTGGAACAATGTATACGGGTTCCGGCCAAGCTGGGGCCGGGTTCCGAGTGAACCGATCGGAGACGGTTTTCTGCATCAGCTTTCGACATTGGGCCCCATGGCCCGCAGCCCGCAAGATATGGGTATTTTGCTGGACGTCATGGCAGGTCCGGATGCACGTCAGCCATTGTATGTTGATGGCGCTGTGTCACCTGTGCAGCCGGCTGATCTCACGGGTTTGCGTGTTGGCTGGCTGGGTGACTGGGGCGGTGCCTTTCCGTTCGAAACCGGGATCGTCGATCTGTGCCGGTCTGCGCTGACCGTGTTTTCGGATTTGGGGGCCGACGTCGAAGAAACAAAACCGCCTTTTGACGCAAGCCAGATCTGGGACAGCTGGATTACACTACGATCCTGGAGCGTTGCGGCTGGGCTTTTGGAACTTTCGGAGCATCGGGACGTGCTGAAGGATACCGCACAATGGGAGCTGGATCGGGGACTGGCGCTGAGTGCGATGGACGTGCATCACGCCAGCGTTCTGCGATCCGAGTGGTATCGATGTGCCGCCCGTTTGTTTGAGACGTATGATGCGCTGGTGCTGCCAACGGCCCAGGTTTGGCCTTTCGCCGTCGAAACTGCGTATCCGACCGAAATAGACGGGCAGGCGATGGACACCTATCACCGCTGGATGCAGGTCGTCACACCGGTCAGCCTGATCGGGTTGCCCTGCCTGTCGGTTCCTGTGGGTTTTGGAGAGAACGGTCTGCCAATGGGAATGCAGATTTTCGGGCCGCGCGGCGCGGATGCAAAGCTCTTGTCCATCGGGGCAAGCTATCACGATGCAACCGGCTGGCCCCAAAAACGACCGGCCCTGCAATAGGGTCGCTGGGGAGGAGAGACAGACATGGAAAAACCCTTTGGTGTTCCGGTAATGCAGCAGGCCGATACGGCGATGCTGCGGCAGGCTATTCATCAGGCATGGGCCGATTATCGTCGGGCGCCGGTGTTCGGGATTCTGTTCGCGGGATTCTACGTGTTGGCCGGGTGGGCAATGGCATGGGTCACCCTGAAAACTGGAACCACCTACTGGCTTGTTCTGGCCGCGATCGGTTTCCCGCTGCTTGGGCCATTTGCGGCGGTTGGACTGTACGAAGTATCCCATCGGCTTGAGCAGGGAGAACCGCTGGATTTCGGGTCGATTTTTGGCGTGGTGCTGCAGCAGGGCCGCCGCCAGTTGCCCTCAATCTGTGCGATCATCGTGGTGATGTTTCTGTTCTGGTTCTTTCTGGGGCACATGATTTTCGCTTTGTTCATGGGGCTTTCCACCATGACGAATGTCTCTTCCTCGATTGAGGTGTTTTTGACTGCGAACGGATTGGCGATGCTGGCCATCGGCTCGATCGTTGGCGCAATATTCGCGACCGTGCTGTATATGATCACCGTGCTTTCGATTCCGATGCTGCTGGATCGCGAACTGGATTTCGTAACCGCCATGATCGCCAGCTTCGGCTATGTCCGTGACAATTTCCCGGTCATGATTGGATGGGGCATGTTTATTGCGGTTCTGACCTTTGTGGCGATGTTGCCTTGGTTTCTTGGGCTGTTTCTTGTGTTGCCGTTACTGGGCCACGCCAGTTGGCATCTGTACCGGCTGATCACGCAGGAACAGAATGCTGTTTCCGAGTAAGGCAGGGGGGGCTGTTCCGAGTACAGGATCAGAGCCAGGCGCGCGCGGCCCTTGCCGCGCCGAAGACAGCGGACCGATCCGATCCCAGATGCCGCAACATGATCCGCTGTGTCCCGCTGGGGTCCGTGGATGTGTCCGACAACCTGATTGCCACGCCCCGCAGTTGACCGGCCTGATCTCCGGAATGATGAGAGATCAGGAACATCCGGCTGTTTTGCGCGTCGCGCTGTGACGTCAGGATATAGATCTGACGACCAGCGCAGGCGGCAATGCCCTGAACCTCACGTTCTTTGGGCGGCGCCTCGGGCATGGTGGGACGAGGCTCGTAGCTGCGCACAAGCGTACATTGCGGCAGTCTGCGGGCGTAGAACAACCGATGCCGCAGAGCAGTGTTGCTGTCCAGCGCTGTTTCCGTCGCATAGTAGAATCCGGCAGGAAACAGGGTCTCGGGCAAGGCATTCGGGCCAGACCCCAGGAACTCGGTCAGGGCCGAGGCAGCGGGGTGGCGGAAAGGCTGGGCGATCTCGTCCAGTGGTTTCAGCAGGATACGGGCGTCGACTTTGAAAAAGCGGCAAATGCGGTCCAGTACGTCGGGCCTGGGAAAGCTCTCGCCGCCAAGATATCTGTTGTACTGCGTCCGGTTGATACCAAGCTGGCGGCAAAGCTCTGAGACAGATGGGTACTGGTGAGACAGCAATCTCAGATTTGCGCCGAACATTCTGCGCAATTCAGTAGGGCTGCGGAAGTCATTCGTCATTCTCGTCCCGGAACTCACGTACTCTTTTTGGAACCAAGGACACGTGCGGCTCATAGGGCGCGCTGCGTCTGAAATCGTGACTAAACACCTGACGGACGTGTGGTCACGTCTCGTTGCGTGTAGAGGCTAACGCGCAAAGGAATAAACGCAATAGGCTAAATCGCCAATTGAGTGGTCTTATTCTTGATTTCCGAGGCGTATGGCAGTTGAACCGCGCCCATACTTGAGCACGCGTCGCAGTCAATTGGGGTGCTAACCAGGGCCGGCTGGCCCGCCCCGGTCGCAATGATCTTGTGTCCGGAGCGGAGTTTTCAGCTCAGTCGCCGCGCAGCAGGGCGGCAACGCCAGTACGGGCGATCTCCAAAAGGCCCAGAGGACGCATCAGATCGGCGAAGGCGTCGATCTTGTCCGGGGCGCCGGTGATCTCGAAGATGAAGGAATTCAGCGTGCTGTCGACCACGTTGGCACGGAAGATGTCCGCCAGACGCAGCGCTTCGACCCGCTTGTCGCCTTCGCCCACAACCTTGATGATCGCCAGTTCACGCTCGACCGAGGGACCTTCGACGGTCAGATCATGCACGTCATGGACGGTAACGATCCGGCCAAGCTGCGCCTTGATCTGCTCGATCACTTGCGGTGTGCCTGTGGTTACGATGGTGATACGGCTGAGATGGCCGGTATGGTCCACCTCGGCCACGGTCAGGCTTTCGATGTTGTAACCGCGGCCCGAGAACAGCCCGATCACGCGGGCCAGAACACCCGGTTCGTTCTCGACCAGAACGGCGATCGTATGCTGTTCCTGCACGTCCGAGAAAGTCGGGCGTAGGTTGTAGGCCGAATGGCGGTTCGCGCCTTTTTTGATATGTAGGGCAGACATTTATGTCCCTTTCGTCATCACATAGTGCCGGGCACAAGAGGCACCCGACAAAATTTGTCGATTTTTGTCAGACCAGAACCGACCCTTTGGAGTCGATGACGCCCTGCGTTTCGGCCTCGCCCAGCAGCATCTCATTGTGCGCCTTGCCCGACGGGATCATGGGGAAGCAGTTCTCGTGCTTTTCAACCAGACAGTCAAAGATCACCGGGCCGTCATAGTTGATCATCTCCATGATCGCATCATCCAGATCGGCCGGGTCAGTGCACAGGATGCCCTTGGCTCCGAAAGCTTCGGCGAGTTTGACGAAATCGGGCAGCGCTTCGGACCACGAATGGGAATAGCGTTCGCCATGCAGCAATTCCTGCCACTGACGCACCATGCCAAGACGTTCGTTGTTCAGGATGAACTGTTTCACCGGCAGACGATACTGCGCTGCGGTGCCCATTTCCTGCATGTTCATCAACCACGAGGCCTCTCCGGCAACGTTGATGACCAGCGCGTCAGGATGTGCCATCTGTACGCCGATCGAGGCCGGGAAACCGTAGCCCATCGTACCCAGACCGCCAGACGTCATCCAGCGGTTCGGATCCTCGAACCCAAGATACTGCGCAGCCCACATCTGATGCTGGCCCACTTCGGTTGTGATGTAACGGTCGTGGTCCTTTGTCAGTTCTTCCAGCCGTTGCAGCGCGTATTGCGGCTTGATGGTCTTTTCGCTGTTGGTATAGGCAAGGCAGTTGACCTTGCGCCACTCATCGACCTGAGCCTGCCATTTCTTGACCGCGGCGGCGTTGGTTTTGCGCCCGCGGGCTTTCCAGACTTTCAGAATATCCTCGAGAACATGGGCGACGTCGCCAACAATCGGTATGTCCACACGGATCACCTTGTTGATCGACGAAGGATCAATGTCGATATGGGCTTTTTTCGACTTCGGCGAGAATGCATCGATCCGGCCGGTGATACGGTCGTCGAACCGCGCGCCGATATTGATCATCAGATCGCAATCGTGCATCGCCAGATTGGCTTCATAAAGACCATGCATGCCGAGCATACCCAGCCAGTTCTTACCCGACGCCGGATAAGCACCCAGCCCCATCAGGGTCGAGGTGATCGGAAAGCCCGTCGCGTCTACCAGTTCGCGCAGTAACTGACTGGCGGCAGGGCCCGAGTTAATCACGCCGCCGCCGGTATAGAACACGGGCTTTTTCGCGGATTCCATCGCCGCGACAAGTTCGGTGATCTCTTCCAGATCACCTTTCAGCACCGGCTGGTAATGCGAAGTCGATGGCTTGGGCGGGCTGTATTCGCCCGAGGCGAACTGCACGTCCTTCGGGATGTCGATCAGCACCGGACCGGGGCGGCCCGATTTGGCGACGTGAAAGGCCTCGTGCATGGTCGCGGCCAGAGAATCCGTATCTTTGACCAGCCAGTTGTGCTTGGTGCAGGGGCGGGTGATGCCAACGGTGTCGGCCTCCTGAAAGGCGTCCGAGCCGATCATGAATGTGGGAACCTGACCGGTCAGAACGACGATCGGGATCGAGTCCAGCAACGCATCCGTCAGACCCGTTACCGCGTTTGTGGCACCGGGGCCGGACGTCACCAGCGCTACGCCGGGCTTCCCGGTCGAGCGGGCATAGCCTTCGGCGGCATGAACCGCGCCCTGTTCGTGACGTACCAGGATGTGGCGAATGTCGTTTTGCAGAAAGATCTCATCATAGATCGGTAGCACGGCGCCGCCGGGGTATCCGAATACCGTGTCCACGCCCTGATCTTTGAGGGCCTGAACTACCATCTTTGCGCCGGTCATCTCACGTGTCATCTGCTTTGCTCCGTTCGCGACATGTGTCTTGCGTTTGACAAAAAAAAGCCCCCGAGATTTTCGGAGGCGCATGGGTTCGATTATGGTTTACCGTTACCGGCCCATGCGCGTGGTTCCTACGATTACGACTAGCGTTTTCATCGCCAGAGGCTCCTTCTTTGCGTGGGGGGACATTATGAGCGGGGGGAAGGGGCGTCAACAGGCAATTGTGCCAATTTTCTATCTCAGGGCGCGGTTTTTGCGACATTTTGTTGCGCAGATTGCCGCATGCCCGGAATTTCCGTGAAATTGGGCCGGTTGGGGTCAATCCTTGCCATGTCAGCAGTGGTCTAATTGCGTCAGCCTCATGTCTGAAATTGACATGAGAGGTGCAATTGTCTGGGTCACGCTGAACCCAGGTCAACAGTTTCAGGAGGCGAACCATGCTACAGGATTTGGTGGATCTGGGACGGTATCCGATCGACAGGCCGGACTCGCGCGCCTATGATCAGATGATCGCCGATCTGCGGCGGGATCTGGACAGGGACGGATGCGCGGTTTTGCCCGGGTTTGTGCATCAGGCGGGGCTGGACCTGCTGGTGCGCGAAGCCGATGCGGTCGCCCCCCAGGCACATCGCTCGTTCAACCGGACAAACGCCTATTTCACCAAGGACGATCCCCGGTTCGGGATCGGCCATCCGATACGACGCTTCTATGACCGATCAAACGCGTTTGTTCCGGCGGACAATTTCCCGGATTCCGGCCCCCTGCGCCGGATTTACGAATATGAAGGCTTCATGCCGTTCGTGCGGGATGCGCTTGACGAGTCCGAGGACCGGTTTTTCCGTTACGACGATCCCCTGGCGGACGTGATTATCAACGTGGTCGAGGAGGGGCAGGGCTTTCCGTGGCACTTCGATACCAACAATTTTACGGTGACGCTTGCCATCCAGAACGGTGTAACCGGCGGCACGTTTGAATATGTGCCCAATTTGCGCACGGCAGAAGACGAGAATTTCAGCCAGGTGGCCTCGATACTGGATGGAAACCGGGCGCAGGTACGTGAACTGGAACTTCAGCCGGGGGATCTGCAGATATTTAAGGGGCGGTATGCGCTGCATCGGGTTGCTCCGGTCAAGGGACCGCGCAACCGCTACGTCGGGATATTCTCGTTTGTCGAGACGGCAGGGATGTGCGGCGGGGTCGAAAGGACCCGGCAACTTTGCGGTCGCGTATTGCCACATCACTATGAACGAGAAGGGAACCGGCGAGATCAGTTGCTGGATTGACCCCATATCGGGATGTGAGAACCCATGATCAATCGGCCGAAGGGAGCCTCATGCCACGAATTTTGCAACTGACACCGTTTGTTCTGTGTTCCTCATTAGATGCCCAGATCCGCTTCTACACCGAACGGCTTGGGTTTACCTGCAATTTCAGGCAGGACAATTATGCCTTCCTGAGGCACGGAGCCGTCGCGATCCGCCTTTTGCAATGCCCGCCACGCGATGATGGCCGCCCTTTGGGCGATGATCAGTCCTTTTACATCGATGTCGAGGGCATCGACGATCTGTTCGAAAGCCTGCGTGCGGGATTGGCTGACCTGCCAGCGGGCCGCGTGCGCCCACCGTTTGACCAGCCCTATGAGCAGCGCGAATTCCACGTGATAGATGAAGACGGGACACTGGTTTTCTTTGGTGAGGACATCAGAGAGAGACCGCAGGGATAAACCCTCCCGCCCATCGTCAACACGCCTTTGGCGTATCCGCTCTGGTTGGGCCGGGCAGCGCTGCGCGCTGCAAGCGCGTATCAGAAGCCGGGGCTTGTCCCCTGCAACATGCCATGTTCCAGCGCATAACGGGTCAGACCGGCAGTCGATGAGATGCCGAGTTTGCGCTTGATGTTCTTGCGGTGCGTTTCGACGGTGCGCACGGAAATATCCAGCGCATGCGCGACGTCCTTGTTCGATTTACCTTGCGCAAGCTCCAGCAGGATCGTCTGTTCACGCCCGGTCAGCGCTTCGCGTGCGTTGTCTCCTTTTGGTTTCAGCGACCCGCTGGCCCCGGTGCACAGATATTGTTCGCCCTTCATCACCGCGTCGATGGCATGTTTTATCTCATCGGTCGGGACGTCTTTCAGGATGTATCCTTTCGCGCCATGGCTCAGGGCGGTCGAAATGTACTCGGGGCTGTCGTGCATGGACAGGATCAGGATGCGAATGTCGGGCAGGCGTTCCAGAATGATTTCTGTGGCGCTGAGCCCGCCCATGCCCGGCATGTTGAGATCCATCAGAACAACGTCCGGGTTCAGCCGCGCAGCCTGATCCACTGCGTCCTGCCCGCTGCCGAGGGTTCCGACGACTTCGATACCGTCATAACTTTCGAGGATGGACTGGATGCCTTCGGCGACCATGGGATGGTCATCAACGATAAGGACTCGGATTGTTTGCTCGGTCATGTCCCGGCCTTTCGGTTCGGTGTCGCGTCGTCCTGAGGGGACAAGAGGTGGCTGAGGGGCAGGTCGACGTCGATTACTGTTCCGCTTTGCGCGCCGCGTGATGACAGAATGCGCAGCGATCCGTCAAGCTGTTCGATACGCTCCTGCATATTACGCAATCCAATCCCGGCGCTGGACTGGTCCGGCCCGGTGCGCAGGCCGCAGCCATTGTCGGTGATGCGCATGGTCGCACCCTTCTTGTGCCCGCGCAGGTCGATTGTAACACGGGTCGCCCCAGAGTGACGTTCGACGTTGGTCAGTGCCTCCTGTGCGATCCGGTAGAGCGCGATCTTGCTGTCCTGGTCCAGCCGATTGCGGAAAACGACTGTGGTGAATTCGGTTTCAATCCCGGTGCGCTCGGCAAAATCGTCGGTCAGCGCCTTGAGGGCAGGGCCAAGGCCCAGATCGTCCAGTACTCCGGGACGCAGGTCCCGGCTGATGCGGCGGACTTCGGTGATGGCAGAGCCCAGGTTGTCGATCCCCTTGTCGAGCGGGTCCCGGGCACCGTCATCATCACCGCGAAGCAGACGTCGGCGCGCATTGTCCAGCGCGTATCGCACCCCGACCAGAATCTGGCTGATCCCGTCATGCAACTCGCGCGCCACGCGGCCCCGTTCTTCCTCTTGCGCGTCAAACACGCGTTGGGTCAGCTCTTTCAGCTTGGCGTCCGCCAGCCGCCGCTCGCGGAAATTTAGCAACATGCCCGATGCGAACACGATCAGTACCGCCGCCAGAACAATACCGCCGATATACATGAATGTTCGTCGCACCCTCGCTTCGACCTCGGCCCTTGCGTTTGCGACCGTGGCGACGATGTCATCGATAAAAACGCCGGTGCCGACAACCCAGCGCCAGTCCTGCAATCCGACCACATAGGCAATCATCTGCGCCTCTTCCCCGGTCGAGGGTTTTTGCCACATGAAACTGTGCCAGCCTGCGCCCTGGCGGGCCATGCGGATGAACTCATCCACGACAGGGGTGCCGTCACTGTCGGTCAGGCCGACCCAGTTGCGGTTGATGAACTCGGTCTGGCGCGGACTGACCAAGTTGTTGCCGTCATAGTCATAAACAAAGAAGAACCCGTCCTTGCCATAGATCATCGCCGCCAGGATTTGCGTCACAAGACTTTTGGCTGTGTCATCATCAGGCTCGGCGCGACCATAAATGTAGGCAAATCCGTTGCGGGCCTGCGTGACGTAGTTGCGCAGTTCTTCCTTTTTGGCCTCGATCAGGCGCCGCTCAAGCGCCTGTATCTCGCTTTCGGCAGTTGCGCGCGATTCATAAGCAACGACCAAAGCAATCGCGGCCACTGCCAAAACCAGAGGAATTGCCGCAACAAGCGACAGCTTTTGCGCATAGGTGAGTGAGACCAGATGTCGAAGCCCTGCCATGTTCGAATCGATACGCAAGCCCGGCCGGAAAAGCAAAAGGATTGCGGGGACGGAAAAACAGATTTGGCGGAAATTCAGCGGAACGGGCCTGAAAACACGGTATTTGCATCTGGCGAGATGAAAAAAACCTGATCGTCTACGTAGTACTTGGTATTCACATTCCCGCGACGACATTTAGGCTGACGCGCACCGAAAACGACTGACCCGGCTGTCGCCGGGTTTTTGAATATGTAGGGGAGGAACACTCATATGGATCGTCGTTCATTTCTGAAAACATCTGCTCTGGGCGGCTCGGCAGCTGCAGCCACCACGCTGGCGGCACCGGCTTACGCGCAGGGCAAGCGCACGCTGACCATGGTGACTTCGTGGGGTCGTGGTCTGGCTGGTGTTTTCGACAGCGCACAGCGTTGTGCCGACAGCATCACGGCAATGTCGGACGGCAACCTGACCGTTGACATCAAAGCTGCCGGCGAACTGGTTGGCGCGTTCGAGGTGTTTGACGCGGTATCGTCCGGTCAGGCCGACATGTACCACGCCGCTGACTACTATTTCGTTGGTCAGCACCCGGGCTATGCCTTCTTCACCGCTGTTCCGTTCGGCATGACCGCGCAGGAAATGGTGAACTGGTACTACCAGGATGGCGGCATGGAGCTGCATGACGAACTGGGTCAGATCTTTGGTCTGAAGTCGTTCCTGGCCGGTAACACCGGTGCACAGGCGGGCGGCTGGTTCTCGAAAGAGATCAACAGCCCCGAAGATTTCAACGGTCTGAAGTTCCGCATGCCGGGTCTGGGCGGTAAAGCACTGGGTAAACTGGGCGCTTCGGTTCAGAACATTCCGGGTTCGGAAGTGTATCAGGCGCTGTCCTCGGGCGCGATTGACGGAACCGAGTGGATCGGTCCGTGGGCCGACGAAAAGGCCGGTTTCCAGGAAATCACCAAGGTTTACTACACCGCCGGCTTCCATGAACCGAATGCGGGCCTGTCTCTGGCAACCAACCGCGACGTGTTCGAAAGCCTGACACCCGCCCAGCAGAAGATCATCGAGATCGCTGCAGGCGAATGTCACCAGTGGAACCTGTCGCAGTTCCTGGCCAACAACGGTGCCGCACTGCAGCGTCTGCAGTCGGGTGGCGTCAAGGTCATGGAATTCCCTGACAGCGTCTGGGATGCATTTGGCCAAGCCAGCCAGGAAGTGCTGGACGAGAACATGAGCGATGAGCTGTTCAAGAAGATCCACGACAGCGCCGTTGCTTCGTCGACCGCGTCTTCGGCATGGCTCAACCTGTCGTCGGGCGTCTACACCTCGCAGCGCGACCGCGTCCGCGGCTAACATCCGGCTCACACTCACATGGTTCCCCCGCACATGCGGGGGAACCTTTCCTGTTGCACATGCACGGTGATTTCAAACCGGCTATAATAACAAGTGCAACTGACGCGACCTGGGGACAACATGCAGGACGAAAACGGTATCTCGTTCTTCGGCGCCCTGTGGAATGGACTGGTGTGGTTCATTCAGAACATTGCCGAAGCCTTCTATAATTTCGGATACGCCATCACGCATCCGCAACTCTGGCTGAACTGGTCGGACAAAGAGGCGATCATGCGCTTTGTCTACTACGGCGGGTCGGTCGAGTTCTTCTTTGTGGTTTTTACCATCTTTCTGGTTCTGACGGCCGTAGGGCTGTATTTCAGGAACTTTATGTGGGGGATGGTGCGCGGTCTCGAAGGGTTCGCCAACACCACTGGCCGGTTCTTTGCCTGGGCCGGTCTGCTGATGGTCATCCAGCAGATCGTCATCGTTTTCATGCAGCGCGTGTTCGCGCGTCCCGACATGGCATTTGGTTTCGGTATTCCGATCCAGATGGACATCAGTTGGTATGCTGAAGAGCTTAAACTTTACAACGCCATGGTCGTATGCCTGTGCTGCACCTACACATTTGTGCAGGGCGGTCACGTGCGCGTCGACCTGATCTATGCCGGGATCAGCTACAGGGCCAAGCGTGTGGTCGATATGCTGGGGTCGGTCCTGTTCATGATGCCGATGGCGGTACTGACCTGGATGTACGGCTGGTACTTCATGTGGCGGCACCTGATCGTGCCGAAACCATCGGCCAGCGACACGCTGGACAGGCTGGTCATGAAATCCCGCGCGATGCGCTGGAATGTCGAAACCATCGGTTTCAGCCCCAATGGTTTCAATGGCTACTTTCTGTTCAAAATTCTGCTGATTGCCTTTGCTGCAATGGTGTTTCTGCACGCGATTGCATTCCTGTACCGGTCTTACCTGGAATTTGTGGAAGGGCCGGAAAGCGAAGGAAAATACCTCGACAAGGACAGCCTTGGTGAGGGTGAAGAAGCCTACGAAGGCGCACATTAAGGACGGAGACCAAGACAATGCTATTCGGACTTGATGGCGTCGAGATAGGCCTCATTATCGTATTCTTCTGCCTTTTCGGAGGCATTCTGAGCGGCTTTCCGGTGGCCTTCGCCATTGGTGGGGCCGGGGTGATCTCGTTCGGGATCATCGCGGCTTTGGACAGCGCCGGGTTGCTGATCCATCAGGCAATCGACACCGGGTCACAAGCCTATCGGGACGTCGTGAACTCGGGTGTCAAACCTGATGTGATCTCGGTGTTTCGATATCCGGACTTGCCCACGATGGCAGAACCGGTCTTTACCGCAGGGTGGGAAACAGCGCTGGACCGGAACGTATCCTTCATCGTGAACCGGATGAATGAGCGTGTTCTGGCGGGGCAGTCGATTGAAACCCTTCTGGCCGTTTTGATGTTCGTACTGATGGGCATCACCCTGGAACGCTCGAAAATCGCAAACGACCTGCTGACCACCATGGCCCGGGTCTTTGGCCCGCTGCCCGGTGGTCTGGCCGTTTCGATCGTGGTTGTGGGCGCGTTTCTGGCTGCCTCGACCGGTATCGTGGGCGCGACCGTAGTGACCATGGGCCTGCTGGCGCTGCCCACAATGCTGCGCAACAACTACTCGCCGGAACTGGCGACCGGTGTGATCGCTGCCTCGGGCACGCTGGGGCAGATCATTCCGCCCTCCATCGTGATCGTTCTGCTGGGAACGCTGGCGGGTGATCTGTATTCCACCGCACAGGAAACCCGCGCGGTCGAGGCCGGGTGTACCGACGCGCTGACCTATCTGGGCGAGCCTGCTGTGGTTTCGGTGGGTACGCTGTTTCAGGCGGCATTGCTGCCGGGTATCATGCTCGCGTTGCTCTACGCGCTTTATGCCTTTGGCTACGCTTTGCTCAACCCGGAAAAGGCGCCCGCGGTCGAGATGTCCGGTGGTGGCGGTGAACCAATCACACGCGCCGAGGGTCTGACATGGCTGTTGGGTGTTCCGGTGGCATTGATCGCCGGTGCCTTCCTGCTGAGCAGTGTTGGCGCGATCGGAAGCCAGAATATCACTGTCTCCGGGTTTTCGGATATCGGGCAGGGCGCTTCGCTGCGGACCAGCGTGTCGGCCGAATGTCAGGCGTCGATGATCGAGTTGCATGGCCAGCAAGCATGGGATCAGGCCGTCGCCGAGCAAGAGGCGATTGACGCTGCCGGTGGCGTGTCCGAGGCGCAGCGGCTGAGCGAAGAAGAGCTGGCCGCCGCGCAGGAAGCCAAGATCGCTGCCGCAGCGCCGATCGGAACCGGCGTTGCAATTGTCGTGGTACTGTTGGGCCTGACTCTGGTGCTGGGCCGCGGCATCGCGCCGTCCCGTCCCGTGCAGCCCTTGATCGTGGGTGGGATTGGCTTGTTGCTGATGCTGCTGGTCGATGTGCTGCTGGTTGCGCCAACGACCACATCAGGGGCCACGTTCGTGCTGTTGGCGTTGCCATTTGCGCTGGCCATCTATGGCTGCAAGGAGGCCGCCGCGCGCTGCGCGACCAATGATCTGATCCGCGTGGTGTTCCCGCCGCTGGTTCTGATCATCGCTGTTCTCGGCTCGATCCTTGGTGGTGTGACCAACCCGACACCGGCAGCCGCGCTGGGGGCTGGTGGTGCGATCATGCTGGCTGCATACCGCAAGCTGAAGGATCAGGAACGGTCGGGCAATATTATCATCTGGTCGACCTTTGCCGTGATCATCTGCTTGCTGCTTGGGGTGAATTTCGACCTTAGGATCAATCAGGGCGGTGTCACCGCTGAGACCTGGGTAGCCTTCTTCCTGGCCTACGGTACCTATCTTTTCGCCTTGTTCGGCTTGCTGTTCGGATGCTGGGTGTTGTTCTCCAGCGGCGTTCTGACTCCTGTGGTGCGGGAAACCGCAAAAGTGACCTCGATGGTGTTCACGATCCTGATCGGCTCGCAATTGCTGAACCTGGTGGTGATCTCGTTCGGGGGCGAGCACTATATCCAGCAATTCCTCAAGAGTTTCGACAACGAGTTCACGGTCTTCCTGATCGTGATGCTGGTGCTGTTCATCCTTGGGTTCGTGCTGGATTTCCTGGAAATCATCTACATCGTGATCCCGATCGTGGGACCTGTGATCTATGGCGGGTCGTTCGATCCGAAATGGGTGACGATCATGGTGGCGGTGAACCTGCAGACCTCGTTCCTGACACCGCCATTTGGGTTTGCGCTGTTCTACCTGAGGGGCGTCGCGCCCAAAGAGGTGACAACAGGTCATATCTATCGTGGGATCGTTCCGTTTGTCCTGATTCAGGTCGTGGGCATCGGAATCCTGTGGTTCTTCCCATCGATTGTAACCATTGTGCCGGATCTGATCCCGAATTGATCAAAGACTGACAAAATGAAAATGGGGCCTTCGGGCCCCCTTTGCTTTGAACTTGGTAGGAAGGGGCCAGCCCCTTCCTGGCCTTTGGCCAGTTCATCCCCGGGATATTTTCAGCCAGATGAAGATACGGATCAGGTGAACTGGATCAGGTCCCAGCGATTGCCGAACGGATCGCACCAGACGGCGACGGTGCCATAGGGTTCTTGGCGGGGGTCCTCTTCGAAATGGACACCGTTTTCACGCATTGCGGTGTGGTCGCGTTGGAAGTTGTCAGTTTCCAGAAAAAAGCCGACACGGCCGCCTGTTTGATTGCCGATGGCGGCCTTTTGGTCGGGACCGTCAGCCTGTGCGAGCAAAAGCGATGCGCCTCCGGAACCCGGTGGCGCAACACGAACCCATCGCTTGCCTTCGCCAAGCGCAATATCCTGCAACAGCGCAAAATTCAGTGTTTCGGTATAGAATGCAATCGCCTCGTCATAATCCGGAACCACCAGGGTGACGGCGTGCAGGTTTTGGCGCATGGATGCTGTTCAGCCTTTAGTCGGGTGGCGGTCAGGCAGCTGAATATTGGCGACTTGTTCCGCGATCGGAGCTGTAGACAATGGATGATGCTGCGCATCGGGCAGGCCATCAGGATCCCGGATAGGTTTCCATTCGTTTTGAATATACGCTTCCAGACCCGAGAACCGGGCCTTGTATCCCATTTTGGGACTGCCCGGAACCCAGTAGCCCAGGTACACGTAAGGCAGGCCGGCCTCGCGCGCGATATCGATATGATCGAGGATCATGTAGGTGCCAAGCGAATTGGACGGTTGGGCGGGGTCGTAAAAGGAATAGACCATGCTGAGCCCGTCATTGAGCACATCTGTCAGGCTGACAGCGATCAGATCGCCGGTTTTGGGGTCAGCATATTCAACCACGCGACTGCGGATCGGCGTTTCCTCGATCATCGCGGCGAACTCGAAAACATCCATGTCCGCCATGCCGCCATCGGCGTGGCGGGTATCGAGATAGCGGCGAAACAGCTCGTACTGTTCGTCCGTCGCCCAGGGGGAATTGGCGCGGCGCTCCAGACCCTCATTGCGTTTTGCGGCGCGTCTCTGGCTTTTGTTGGGTTGAAAGGCCGACACGTCGATCCGGGCGGACAGGCAGGCGGCGCAGTCCGTGCAGGATGGGCGGTAGAGTACATTCTGAGAGCGGCGAAAACCCTGTTGGGACAACGAGTTATTCAACTGATCCGCGCCATCACCCTGAAGGGCAGTGAACAATTTACGCTCCATCCTGCCCTCAAGATAAGGACAGGGCTGTGGTGCCGTCACATAGAATTGTGGCGCTATTGGCAGCGTGTGTCGCATGAAAGTCCCGTGTTTCCCGCAACGCGATGATAGCAACGCTTCCGCGAGCCGCCAAGTGATTCAAGGCGTCGGTTCTTTTATGCCCGCTGGTTGATCATGACGGTTCCAAGGAACGCGTCGGTCAGCCCCTGGCAGCGGGAACTGGTCAGCATCATGATGACAGAGATGATCTGGATCACGAAGAATGCCATGCTGACAAAATAGCCGGCGGTATGGGCCAGTGCTTTGCCGGTATCCATCCGGGCACCGAAGGCATCGCGCAATTCAATGTTCATGAAGCGCATTCCCAGCGTCGCGGATCCGTTCGAGATGGTGACAACCCGGTACACAAAGCTGATGACCGCGTAGATAAGGGGCAGGAAGAAAACGCCCATTCCAAATGTCAGGAAGACCGGGACGATGCAAAGAAGCGAGATGAAGGCGATGTCGAAAAGCCATGCGACAAAACGTTTGGTCGCCACGGACTGATAGAATTCAGGCTGGCGGTCGGGATCGGGCAGGTGGGTCATTAAAGGAATTCCGGGAGCTTATGTAGGTGTACCCTGTCCCGAATGACGGGACAGGGCAAGGCTGGATCAGGTGCGCTCGCCGTTTTCCGGCTCTTCATGGTTTTCGCGGGCGCGTTCATCCATGAACTGGTCGAATTCGGCCTTGTCCTTGGCTTCGCGCAGGCGATGCAGAAATGCTTCGAAATCTGCCTGTTCACGCTCCAGTCGGGCCAGCGTGTCGGCCTTGTAGGCGTCAAATGCGCTGTTGCCCGAAGGTTTCATGGCGCTCATGTGGCTGTGCCAGGTTTTGCGGCGGCTGCAGGATTTGCTGAACATACGTTTGCTCCAGATCATGTAGGCCAGAAGGGCCAGGCCAATCGGCCAGAAAATGATGAAACCAAGCACCATGACGGCGATCCAGGCGCCTTTGCCTTTGTCGTCAAGCCAGGCCTCGGAACGGTGCAGCCATCCCGGGTTTTGGGGAGTGGCGTGGTCGGACAATGCGGTCATTTCAGGTCTCCGGGGTTGATGTAAATCGTCTTCACATCACCAAGATGGGAGCGGAAAAACCGGGTTGCAAGGGGTAATGTGAAAAAGATTTACATTTTGGCAATTTCCTCAACTGCGGTTGACGCAGGGGCATCACTCGCGCAGGTTCCGGCTATGGATGACCGCGAATACAAATCCGCCCCGACATTGGAAGAAATCCTTTCGCTTGAACGCCAGGTCTGGACGGCGCTGGTCGAGGGGGACGCGACGGCTGACCGGGCCTTGCTGAGCCCGGATTTCTTAGGCGTATACCTAACGGGCTTTGCGAACCGTGACGCTCATGTCGGGCAGTTCGCGGATGCGCCGACGATGGCCAGTTTTGAACTCGGCGATGCGAGGCTCCGGGTTTTGACGGAGGACATCGTATTGCTGAGTTATCGCGCTGACTACACGCGCCCGAATTCGAAGATGAAAGAGGCGATGTTGATTTCATTTCTTTGGGAAAGGCGGCACGGCGTTTGGGTTAACAGTTTCAGTCAGGACACGCCTTTGACCGGAGAGTGACCGGATTGTCTCATTGACGTTGCTCAACGGTGATGCGCAACCTGCGCGCATGACAGATGCACTTGCCATTATTCGCGCACCGCTCGCCTATGATCCCGTTTTGGGGGCCGAGACGCGGGCGTTGGTGCCTGATCTGACCAGCGAACAAGGTGATCTGATCGCCGGAACAGCCGGTTCCAGTCCTTATCTGAAAAGCCTTGTTGAACGAGAGGCCGAATGGCTGTCGGGCGCATTGCACCACCCTGATCAGGCGCTGGCAGATGTGATGGATGCCGCCCGTGCATTGCCGCCGGATCAGTTGAAACCGGGGTTGCGGCAGGCCAAGCGGCGCGTGGCCTTGCTGACCGCGCTTGCTGATCTGTCCGGGGTCTGGCCTCTGGAAAAAGTGACTGCAGCGCTGACCGATTTTGGTGCGCTGGCAGCGGATGTCGCTGCCAAGGCGGAAATCACGGCTCTGATCAGACGCGGCAAACTGCCGGGAATGACCGAGGAAGATGTTGTAAACGCTGCCGGAATGGTCATCCTGGCTATGGGCAAGATGGGTGCGCACGAACTGAACTACAGTTCGGACATCGATCTGATCATCTTGTTTGACGAGACACGTTTCGAACCGGATGATTTCTATGACGCGCGGCAAAGCATGGTGCGCGCGACCCGCAATTTCTGCGCCACGCTGAGCGAGAAAACCGCTGATGGCTATGTATTCCGCACCGATCTGCGCCTGCGCCCCGACCCGGCCGTAACACCGGTCTGCATGGCGATGGAAGCGGCGGAACGGTACTATGAAAGCCTGGGTCGCACTTGGGAACGTGCCGCCTATATCAAGGCGCGCCCCTGCGCGGGCGATATTGCGGCCGGAGACAGGTTTCTTGACGCGCTGCGCCCCTTTGTCTGGCGCCGCCATCTGGACTTTGCAGCGATTCAGGACGCCCACGACATGCGCTTGCGCATTCGGGAAAACAAGGGGACCGGCGGCACGCTGACCATCCCGGGCCATGACATGAAACTGGGGCAGGGTGGCATTCGGGAAATCGAGTTCTTCACCCAGACACGCCAGTTGATTGCGGGTGGCCGCGACCCGGATCTGCGGCTGCGCGCAACGGTTCCGGGGTTGGCGGCGCTGGCGAACAAGGGGTGGGTGCCGCAGGACGTTTCAGAAAAGCTCAGCGATCACTACCGCGCCCATCGCGAGGTTGAGCACCGCATCCAGATGGTTCACGACGCCCAGACCCACAAGGTTCCGAAATCCGAAGACGGAATTGAACGCGTCGCCTGCCTGATGGGGATCAGCAGCGCCGCGTTGCAATCGGACCTGACCCGCAGGCTGACCGAAGTACATGAACTGACCGAAGGGTTTTTCGCCCCGGGGCATGGCCCACGGCCGAGCTCGGTAGAAAGCGTAGAATTTGACAAGAACGTTTTGGCCCGCTGGCCGACTTACCCCGCTTTGCGCTCGCAGCGCGGCGCACGGATATTCGAACGCCTGAAGCCCGAATTGCTCTCGCGTCTGGCCAAGACAGCCCAGCCCGACGAGGCCTTGCAGGCGCTTGATGGGTTTCTGGCCGGATTGCCCGCCGGTGTGCAGCTGTTTTCCCTGTTCGAAGCCAACCCGCAACTGATCGACCTGCTGATCGATATTGTTGGCACTTCACACGCGCTGGCTACGCATCTGTCGCGCAACGCTTCGGTTTTTGATGCCGTCATAGGCGGCAGTTTCTTTGCCGATTGGCCCGGGCAGGCCGCGCTTGAGGCTGAGTTGACGCAGGCGTTGTCTGGTGAGGACGATTATGAATCCCGGCTGGATCTGGCACGGCGCTGGTGCAAGGAATGGCATTTCCGCATCGGTGTACACCACTTGCGCGGATTGATTGACGGTGTAGAGGCCGGGCGGCAATACGCCGAACTGGCTCATGCCGTGATCGCCGCAATCCTGCCCTGCGTGGCCGAACAGTTTGCCCGCAAACATGGTCCGGCGCCGGGGCGCGGGGCCGTGGTTCTGGGCATAGGCTCGCTAGGGGCGGGGCAGATCAACTCGCAATCCGATCTGGACATGATTGTAATCTATGATCCGCTGGATCAGGATATGTCGGACGGGCCGCGTCCGTTGGGCACGCGTCCGTATTTTGCCCGATTTACACAGGCCCTGATCACCGCCTTGTCTGCGCCGATGTCGCAAGGACGGCTTTATGAGGTCGATATGCGCCTGCGCCCCTCCGGCAATCAGGGTCCGGTGGCTACAAGCTGGGCCAGTTTTACCAATTACCAGAAAAATGAGGCCTGGGTGTGGGAACATCTGGCGCTGACCCGTGCCCGCGTCGTGGGCGGTGACCCGGACCTTGGCGCTGCGATCGAAACCTTCCGCGCAGATTTCATGGCGCAGCCGCGCGACCGGGACAAGATCTTGCGGGAGGTCGCCGAAATGCGGGAACGGCTTGCCGCCGCAAAATCGCCGGCTGGTATCTGGGATGCCAAGAACGGCCCGGGGCGGATGATGGATATCGAACTTATGGCCGAAACCGGAGCGTTGCTGGCAGGCATTCCCCAACGCGACGTGCATTCCGGGCTTGACGGCGCGGTCGCTGCCGGGTTGCTGGATGTCGCGCAGGCACAATCTCTGAAAGACTGTTACGACCTATGCTGGTCGGTACAATGCGCTGCGCGACTGCTGTCGGGTAAAGTGATCGAGGCTGATCAGATCGGCGAAGGCGGCACCGCCTTCCTTTGCCGGGCCACTGGATTTGATCAGGTCAGCCAGTTGCAGAACGCGCTGCAGGAAAGCTACGATACGGCCGCCCGGCTGATCGGGGTGGTGATGCAAGGGGAAGACGATGGGCCGAAACACTGATCCAAACGATCACAAGGGTCTGATACTCGAGGCCTATCGTATAGACGGCATCACTTTGCCCGAATGCCGCAGTATCTTTCTGGACTGGGCGCTCAGCCTGCCTGCGGATCGTGATCAGACGCAGGCCCTGACCGAGTTGCACGCGGCTTACGCAACTGAAAATGCTGAACATCCTATGACGCAGGTGCTGAGTGAGGGGCTGCAAACCGCTCAGGCTCCGAAGCGGCGCGGCGGCTGGCGCGGGCGCGACAGGTAAACAAGGGGTTTCGCAGACCTGCGTTCGCCACTAAGAGGGCGCCATGACCCAGCCTGCTGAAACAGATCGCCCTTCCATCCGTCTGAAACCCAAAGCCAACGCGCGCGGTCTGCGCCATGGTTTTCCTTGGGTTTATGCCAACGACATCGTCACCGACCGCCGCACGCGCAAGATCGCAGCAGGCGCGCTTGCCGTTCTGGAAGACGACAAACGGGCGCCGATCGCGCTAGTGGCGGTCAACCCGGATTCAAAAATCATGTGCCGCGTTCTCGATCGCGATCTGAACGCGCAGATTGATGCAGCGTGGTTTGAAACCCGCCTGACACGGGCGCTGGAGATGCGCGAGCGTTTGTTCGACGCACCCTATTATCGCCTCGTGCATGCCGAGGCCGACGGATTCCCGGGCGTCATCATCGATCGTTTTGGTGACGCCTGCGTGATCCAGCCTAACGCAGCTTGGGCCGAAGCCCATCTGGACAGGCTGACGGATGCGCTGGTCAAGGTGACCGGGGTTTCCACGGTGCTCAAGAATGCCTCTGGTCGTACGCGCGGGCTGGAAGGGCTGGATGATGTGAACATGACCCTGCGCGGTACAGCCCCGGATGCTCCGTTGCACGTTCCGATGAATGGCGCGACCTACATGGCCGATCTGACGGGTGGCCAGAAAACCGGTCTGTTCTACGATCAACGCCCAAATCACGCCTTTGCCGCCAGACTGGTGCATCCCGGTGCTCAGGTACTGGACGTGTTCAGCCATGTGGGCGGCTTCGGTCTGGCGATGTTGGCGGGCGGCGCTGCTGGTGCGCTATCCGTGGATGGATCTGCAGCAGCGCTGGATCTGGCGACCAAGGGGGCCGCGGCCTCCGGCTTTTTGGACCGCTTCAGCACCCGGCAGGGTGATGCGTTCGATGTTTTGACCCAGCTGGGCGAAGAAGGGGGCCGCTTTGACGTGGTGGTCTGCGACCCCCCGGCATTTGCACCTTCGAAACAAGCGCTTGATGCAGGTTTGCGGGCTTATGAACGTATTGCGCGTCTGGCCGCCCCGCTGGTCAAACCCGGCGGGTATCTGGGCTTGTGCTCCTGTTCCCACGCGGCGGATCTGGGCCGCTTCAGGGACGCATCCGCCCGCGGGATCGGGCGGGCCGGGCGGCAGGCGCAACTGATCCACACAGGTTTCGCCGGTTCCGACCACCCGCAACTGCCGCAACTGGCCGAAAGCGGCTACCTCAAAGCGGTGTTCTTCCGACTGTGAAGGCGGTTCTGGACACCTGCGTCATCTACCCCACCGTGATGCGAGAGATGCTGCTGGGCGCGGCCCATCTGGGCCATTTCACACCTGTCTGGTCGGACCGTATCCTCGAGGAATGGGCCCGTGCCGCGCGCAAGCTGGGTCCTAACGGTGAAATGCAGGCCCGCGCCGAAATCGCTTTGACACAGACGCAATGGCCGGGCGCAGCAAAGTCAGCGGCTCCGGGTATCGAAAACCGACTGTGGCTGCCTGATGCTGCGGACATCCACGTGCTGGCAACTGCAGTCGCCAGTTCCGCTGATGTGATTGTCACGGTAAACGCCAAGGATTTTCCCAGAAACCTTCTGGCCGAAGAGGGCCTTGAACGGATCGACCCCGATACATTTCTGCATGGTTTATGGACTACCGACCCCAACGGAATGGCCCAAAACGCCGCGCGCGTTCTGGCCGAAGCCAACCGTCTGTCCGGCGATCAATGGACCATGCGCGCGCTCATGAAAAAGGCCCGCCTGCCGCGTCTGGGCAAAGCGCTGCATACGACTTCTGTTTGAAAGTCCCTCGGAGAGCGAAAGGGGCGGCGCCCCCAAGTTCCGGCCCTATCCGTTTGATCCCCAACGCTGTTCAAGGACTTCCAGCGCCGCAATCCGTTCATCCGTCTTCGGGTGACTCATCAACCAGGCCGGAACAACGCCCGCACGCTGCTGGGTCAGGCCTTCCAGCTTGTGAAACAGTGATTTTTGCGGGCCAATTCCAATTCCCGCCTTGGTCAGAAGCGCAGCAGCGTACTCATCCGCTTCATACTCATCGCCACGCGACAGTCGCGATGCCAGCAGATGCGTCAGCATATTTGCAATCCAGGCACCGATGAAGGGAATGAACCGGTTCAGCAGCATCATCAGCGCTGCGCGCAAAGCGTTCTGCCCGGAAAAGTCGATCATCCGCCGCCGTGCATGTCCAAGCGCAACATGGCCCAGCTCATGAGCGATGACGCTGGCCATTTCTTCGGCGGAAACCTCTCCGTTTGCGAATTTCCGGTAAAAGCCGCGTGTGATGAAGATGCGGCCATCCGGCGAGGCCAGCCCGTTAACCGGGTCAATCTCGTAAATATAGACCGGCACCCGATCCACATTCAAAGCGGCAGCCAGCCGGTCGGTCATCCGCTTCAGGGCCGGGTCTGCCAGTTCGGTCGATTTGGCATCCAGTTCCCGATGCGTGCGCCAGACCGAGATGCGATACATCACGACGGCATAGGCTATGGCCAGCAGGATCGGGGTCAGACGAAGCATAGTTCAGATATGGGCGTGCAGGCCGGTCAGGGCAACCTGAATTCTCGGATTGAACGCTTGTTTTGATCTGGGCATTTGAACTCAGGTTTCGACCAGATTGTAGTGCTTTATCAATCTGCTTTCGACCAGTTCAGCCTCGGCGGGGTCGATATGCGGGCTGGTGTAATCTTCCCCGACAAAGGCTTTCAGGGCGTCCAAACTCTCCCAAACCATGACAAAACTGAATTCTCTGGGGGTCTCTTTCCGCGGCGCACCGGGAAGCACATTTACGATTCCCTTAGTGCTTTTCATAAGCGGAATAGCGGTTTCATGGAAAAACCTGCCAAACTCTTCCTCTTTGCCAGGGCGTGTTACAACCTGAAAGATGCGAATGATCATTTTCGTGTACCTCTCCGACATGGTGAGAATGGTACATCAAAACATGGTGCGCCTTGCGCCCGGCTCCCCTGACGTTACCGCGTCAGTTCGCGCATCCCTTGCTCCAGTCCAGCCAGTGTCATCGGCACCATGCGATCCTCGAAAATCTCGCGGATCATTCCGATCGAGTGAGTGTATTCCCAGTATTTCTCGGGGACCGGATTGATCCACAGGTTCGATGTCCACTGCTCGCGCGCGCGTTGCATCCAGACCTGACCGGCCTCTTTGTTCCAATGCTCGTTCGCGCCACCGGGATAGGCGATCTCGTAAGGGCTCATCGAAGCGTCGCCGACAAAGATACACTTGTAGTCCGGACCATAGGTGCGCAGCACTTCGTGGGTCGGTGTCTGTTGATCCCAACGACGGCGATTGTCGCGCCAGACGCCTTCATAGAGGCAGTTGTGGAAATAGTAGTATTCAAGATGCTTGAACTCGGTCCGGGCGGCCGAGAACAGCTCCTCGACCACCTTGATATGCGGGTCCATCGAACCGCCCACGTCCAGAAACAGCAGCACTTTTACGGCGTTGTGACGTTCAGGCCGGGTTTTGACATCCAGATAGCCGTGTTCGGCCGTGGCGCGGATGGTTCCGTCCAGATCCAGTTCTTCGGCAGCCCCTTCACGGGCCCAGCGACGCAGGCGTTTCAGTGCCACTTTGATGTTGCGGGTGCCCAGTTCAACTGTGTCGTCTAAGTTCTTGAATTCACGCTTATCCCAGACCTTGACCGCGCGCTGATGGCGGCTTTCCTTTTGACCGATCCGGACGCCTTCGGGATTGTAGCCATAGGCGCCGAACGGCGAGGTTCCGGCGGTGCCGATCCACTTGTTGCCGCCCTGGTGGCGGCCTTGCTGCTCTTTCAGACGCTCGCGCAGCGTCTCCATCAGCTTTTCAAACCCGCCCAGAGCCTCGATTTCGGCCTTTTCCTCGTCGCTAAGGTGCTTTTCAGCCATCCTGGCAAGCCAGTCGGCGGGGATATCGACCGCCTCCAGCACCTGATCGAAACTGATTTCGTTCAGTCCTTCGAAGCTGGCGGCAAAGGCCCGGTCGAATTTGTCGATGTTGCGTTCGTCCTTCACCATCGACACACGGGCGAGGTAATAGAAGGCCTCAACATCATAGGTGGCAAGCCCTTTTTTCATCCCTTCCAGAAACGTCAGATACTCGCGCAGAGACACCGGAATGCCTGCTTTGCGAAGGTTTTCGAAGAAGGGCAGAAACATCGGATCAGGCCACCAGACGAACCAGGATCAGGGACATCACCAAACCCACCAATGCGAACGCGATGCCGTATCCGGCGGCGTATTGTGCAATGTCCGCCCCGGACCCATTGCGTTTTCGCGCGGTCAGCGCCCCCAGAATTGCGCCCAGAACCGCCATGCCCAAAACCACTACCATTCGCCCGTCATCCGTTGTTTTCAGTGTTGGCGTTCGTCGCGGCGACTTCCTGAGTCACGGAACGCATTACCAGATCCGAGCCGAAGCCGTATCTTGCCCACCCAAGACTGTCCAGCCTGACGGCGCGTGCCTGTTCCGGGCGACCGGCCTGATTGAGAGATTCGGATTTCAACAGCAGCAGCGTGGCCAGGATCGAGGCGTTTTCGGCCCTTGTCATGACATCAATCGCGTTGTCCAGTTGAGGCAGAACCTCCGGCCCTCTGCCTTGCGCCAGCGAATAGGCTGCAGTCTGTGTCGTGACATGCGCCCTATGAACTTCGGTGCCGGGGGTCTGCATCAGATATTGCATGGCAATGTCGTACTGACGTTTCGCTTCCAGCGGGTCATCGAACTGGGCCATGCGGCCCAACAGATAGTGTGGGTAAGCGCGGCGATGATCTGTCCAGCCGCGCGCTTTTCCGATCCGCGCTGCGTTCTCGGCTGCCCGGACCTGTCTGGACGAGCCCTGACCCGGCCCAAGCGCCTTCTGTATCGCAACAATCCACTCGCGCGGCGTTTCCGAAACGGGTTGCTTCGGCAATCTGTCACCGCGTGGGTTCAGGCGGCTCAGAACTCCGGGCAGGGCGGCCGCGACCTGTTCAGGGGTCATGCCGTTGCGCAGTTCGGGCGCGTAGGCGGTGCGCAGGATCAGCATGTCAAAGCCGGTCAGGACGGTGTGGATATTGTCGTCGTTGAAAACCGAATCCGGCAGGTGATACAGGTCATTCAGCGGCCCCAGCGCTTGCGCCAGTTCCTCGTGAAGGCAGTCGCGCATTTCCTGTGGGCTAACGTCGAATGGGATGAAAATCCCCAGACGATCGCGCTTGCGCAATTCGGTCCAGTTGCTTTTGCGTTTACGCCGGTCGCGGCGGTATTCTTCAAAACTGGATGCGTTTGGCACCACAAAACAGGCGGCATTGGGCAAGATGCTGTGGATTTGTTTCTGACCGACCGCCTCGATGGTAATGTTGGCCTGACCGTCCCTGATCTGACGGATGTCGATCCCGGCTTCACGTTGCAGGCGGGTCAGCAACCTGTTCAGATCGCGTTGCATGCTGGCGGTCGGAGTGCCGGTCAACCGGACAGTGACCGGACCTTCAAAGCGCGTGAACACGGGCAGAACCGCGCCGGATTCCAGTGCGAAATGCAGCGACATAAAATCAGCAGCGATGTTTCCGTTCGAGCGCGCGGGCGGCATCGGATAAGATCTTGTGAACATCTTTGCCGGGGGCAGCACGGTTTCCACCGCTTGCACCCGGGTCGGGGGTTCCGTCGTTTTGACAGACGCACAGCCCGCCAATGCGGCCGCCAGACAAA
Source organism: Ruegeria sp. AB8 (assembly GCF_056542605.1). Taxonomy (NCBI): domain Bacteria; kingdom Pseudomonadati; phylum Pseudomonadota; class Alphaproteobacteria; order Rhodobacterales; family Roseobacteraceae; genus Ruegeria; species Ruegeria sp. AB8. Next base: position 230,899 of record NZ_JBQGAB010000001.1, on the reverse strand, counting down.
GAGCACCCCATCGCATCATGGGCGCTGATACCTGATAAACGGTGTCTGCTTTCCAATGCGGTCGTAGAGTTTTCGGGCAGTATGATTGAAATCCTGGGTCAACCAGTAGACTGACGGCGCACCTTGGCGATCCGCCTCGTCATAGACCGCCTGGATTAGTGCCCGCCCGACACCCGTGCCGCGCGCTTCGGGGCGTGCGAACAGATCCTGCAGATAGCAAACCTGTTCAACCTTCCAGGCGTGGCGGTGAAACAGGAAATGAGTCAGCCCGATCAGTTGCCCGTCCAGTTCGGCAACGAAACAGGAAAAATCACTTGGGTCATCTCCCAGAAGACGGGAAAAGGTCGTGTCATAGACGTCGTCCGGAACCGATGTTTCGTAGAACGCCAGGTAGTCGCGCCACATGTCGGACCACTGATCCCGGTCCTCGTTACGCAAGGGGCGAACTGTTGGGGCGTCGGGCATCTGTTGCAGATCCTGTCAATTCATGTCGGTTTCGGGGCGCGATGCGCCGGGGCTGGCCGGAGTTATGCTGACACCCGGTCGGACCCAAGGCAACCCGCGATCACCCGATGTTCAGCCAGATCGGCGGAATTACCGCTTGCTGCGCGCCATGAAAGCAAGGCGTTCGAACAAATGCACGTCCTGCTCGTTCTTAAGCAGTGCGCCATGCAGCTTGGGCAGAGCGTTGACACCATCACGCTTCAGGTCTTCGGCTGTCAGATCCTCGGCCAGAAGCAGCTTGAGCCAGTCCAGCACTTCCGAGGTCGAAGGTTTTTTCTTCAACCCCTGAGTTTCGCGGATTTCGTAGAACTGGGTCAGGGCCGTGGTCAGCAGCGCGTCCTTGATGCCTGGGTGGTGCACGTCGACGATCCGGCGCATCGTGGCCTCATCCGGAAAGCGGATGTAGTGGAAGAAGCAGCGGCGCAGGAATGCGTCGGGCAGTTCTTTTTCGTTGTTCGAGGTAATGATTACGATCGGCCGGTTTTTGGCGCGGATGGTCTCTCCGGTCTCGTAGACATGGAACTCCATCTTGTCGAGCTCCTGCAGCAGGTCGTTTGGAAACTCGATATCGGCCTTGTCGATCTCATCGATCAGCAGAACGACCTTTTCGTCCGTCTCGAATGCCTGCCACAGCTTGCCCTTGCGGATGTAGTTTGACACGTCGTGCACACGCTCTTCGCCCAGCTGGCTGTCGCGCAGGCGGCTGACGGCATCGTATTCATACAGACCCTGTTGCGCGCGCGTGGTCGACTTTATGTTCCATTCGATCATTCTCAGACCCAGCGCACCGGCCACCTGCTTTGCCAGTTCGGTCTTGCCAGTACCGGGCTCACCTTTGACCAGCAACGGGCGTTCAAGGGTCACAGCGGCATTGACGGCGATATTGAGGTCGTCTGTGGCAACATATTCGGCTGTACCTTGGAAACGTGTGGTCATTGGGCCCCCGTGTCGTATCGTGCCCGTCATGGGCGGAATTTGCGCCCCTTGGGGTACAGAGGGCGGGCGGGTTTGACAACCCGCGCCGCTGCGTCCGTGCAGGCAAAATTGCAGCCCGGGAAGGCCAGGGAATTGATTCGCCCTCATCCTAAAGTTGCGCTGTTAACAAACTGCCCGGAAAAGGCCCGGAAAACTCCACAGAAAAACAAGGTTCTCCCTTGCAAAGTATCATTATTAGATACTGACATGATGACGGCGCAGCAGTCCGGGTTTTGTGTAGTGACATTCCCTGCGCCGTCGGATAAATGCTGCGCAGAGGGGGTGCCAAATGTCAGGTGAAACGACCGCGACCGACGTTTCTGGCCGTACCGAGGGAGCACAAATGAAACAGGAAGTTTTTCTGCCGGAAGATTATCGACCGGCCGAAGATGAACCGTTCATGAACGACCGCCAGCTTGAATATTTTCGACGCAAGCTGACCGATTGGAAGAATGAACTATTGGCAGGCAGCCGCGATACCATCGAAGGGTTGCAGGGCAACACGCGTAACATCCCGGATGTCGCAGACCGCGCAAGCGAGGAAACCGACCGCGCGCTGGAACTGCGTACCCGTGATCGTCAGCGCAAGCTGGTGGCCAAGATCGACTCGGCGCTGCGCCGGATTGACGAGGGCGAATACGGGTATTGCGAGATGACGGGCGATCCGATCTCGCTCAAGCGACTGGATGCGCGTCCGATTGCGACCATGACGCTTGAGGCGCAAGAGCGTCACGAGCGCCGTGAAAAAGTCCACCGCGACGATTAACCGCCGGAATATTGCAATTCAAAAACGCCGGGGCCATTGGCTCCGGCGTTTTTTGTGCGGTAAGTCTGATTCATGAATACTCAGGGTTTGAAAATCGCGGTTGTGGGCGCCGGAATCGGCGGCCTTGCCGCCGCCTCCGCATTGCGTCAGACCGGGGCTGATGTGGTGGTCCTTGAACAGGCCAGTGACATCAGCGAGGTCGGGGCCGGGTTGCAGATCAGTGCCAACGGCATGGTGGTGCTGAAAGCATTGGGTGCGGTGAGTGGTGCCATCGAAGCTGGCCAGCGGTCCTATGGAACGGTTTTACGTGATTACAAAACCGGCCGCTTCATCAGCCGAATACGGGAACCTTCGGCAGGTCCCACTTATTACTATCACCGGGCGGACCTGATTGAATTGCTGCTGAACTCCGCCCAGGCGGCCGGCGTGGAAATCCGTTTGAACAGCCAAGTTCAGGACATCCGGGAAGACGACGACAATGTCGAGATCCGGATGGCGAACGGTGATCTGCTGACGGTCGATTGTCTGATCGCGGCAGATGGCGGCCGCAGCGCCATTCGTCCCTATCTGAACGGAGAAGAGATACCAGGTTTTTCCCATCAGGTTGCCTGGCGCGCGACAATCCCCTGGAGTGTCGAGCTGAGCGCACCCAAGGCGCATTTGACGATGGGGCCGGGGCAGCATGTCGTGACTTATCCCCTGCGGGATCAGAGCCTTATGAACATTGTCGCGATCGAGGAACGATCAGACTGGCAACAGGAAGACTGGCGCCTTGCGGGTGATCCGGAGGAATTGCGCCAACGGTTCTCGGATTTTGGCGGAAAAGTGCGTGAGATTCTGGGCGAAGTGCAAGAGACTTTTGTCTGGGCGCTTCACCTTCGGCCGGTTGCACGGAAATGGCAGAATGGACGCATTGCCTTGCTGGGGGATGCCGCCCATCCGACGCTTCCGTTCATGGCGCAGGGCGCCTGTCTCGCACTGGAAGATGCACTGATACTGGCGCGTTCGTTTCAGGCCGACGGTCTGGCGGATGCGCTTGGCAATTATGAAACCGCGCGCGCTGCGCGCGCCAGACAGGTAGTCGAAACGGCAACTGCCAATGCGCGCAACTTTCATCTGCGCGGGCCGATGCGCGTAGCAGCACAGATGGCACTGACCGCGATGGGGCCGCGACTGGGGCGGCGGTATGAGTGGATCTACAGCTACGACGCCACGGCGTGACGACTTACAGATCGAAATCGACCCAGACCGGAACGTGGTCGGATGGTTTTTCCTGTCCGCGAACCTCGGCATCGATCCGGCAATCGCGCATCAGGTCGGCCGCTTGCGGGGTCAGCAGAAAATGATCAATGCGAATGCCGTCATTCTTGTTCCAGGCTCCGGCCTGATAATCCCAGAATGAATAGTGGCCCGGCCCCTGCGTGCGTGCCCGAAAGGCCTCGGTAAACCCAAGGTTCAGGATCTTGCGAAACGCCGCACGGCTGTCCGGGCGAAACAGGGCGTCGTCGCGCCAGGCGTCCGGACGTTTGGCATCTTCGGCCTGAGGGATGATGTTGTAGTCACCGGCCATCAAGGCGGGCTCTTCACTGGCCAGCAGATCTTTGGCCCGCTCATAAAGTCGGTCCATCCACGCCAGTTTGTAATCGTATTTCGGTCCCGGAGCGGGATTGCCGTTCGGCAGATACAAACCGCAAATGCGCAGGGCCTTTTTGCCGACGACAGTCGCCTCGATCCAGCGTGCCTGTTCATCTGCATCATCGCCCGGCAATCCGCGGGTCACGTCCTCAAGCGGCAACTTGGAAAGGATGGCCACGCCATTGAAACTTTTCTGGCCGTGGGTCTCGACGTTGTATCCCCGCTCTTCGAACATTTCCCGTGGGAAATCCTCGTCTACCGATTTGATCTCCTGAAGAAGCACCACATCCGGTTGCGCATCGTCCAGCCACCGGGGCAGCGCTTCGGCCCGCGCCTTGATGCCATTGATGTTGAATGTGGCGATTTTCATGCGCGGTCCTCCGTGGCTTTGAGCAACCTATCGCCCAGAAAAGGCACGGCGGCAAGATCATGGACGGATTCGCGGGGCTCGGCTTCGCCGTTCGAGGTTCTTTTGAACAGAAGAAGAGCAGGGACCATGCTTCTTTTGTTTGCAAACGCCTTGGGGGGGGGCGGGTCTTTCCCGGGGTGGGGGTAGAGCCCCCATTTGAGTCGCTACATTGAGAAAGATGTGCCGCAGCCACAGGAGGACGTGGCATTGGGATTATCAACCACAAACCGCGCCCCGATCAGTTCCTGCGAGAAATCGATCACCGCATTTTCAAGAAACGGCAACGAGACCGAGTCCACAATGACCTTCTGGCCTTTTCCTTCCAGAACAAGGTCATCCTCTTTCGGGATGTCCAGCGCGATTTCGTATTGAAAACCGGAACATCCGCCGCCTTCCACTGCAACGCGCAGGGCCTGACCCTGATCTGCCGCGCCGATTTCGGCTAGGCGATCAAAAGCGCGTTCTGTAACTGTCGGAGGCAGATTCATGCCGGGCTCCAAAGGTTTATTTCCGCATTACCTTACAATATAGAAATTGCAAGGACAGGCGACAAGGACAAGACTATTGGAGCGAGCGTGTTTTGCCTCGGATCCGGGCCGCGCAAGGGGGCGGCTTGTTCCCGAGGAGGAAAGCAGTTTCCGGTCATGCTTTCAGCGCGACCGCGACAGGATCATTCATGCCAGCGCGTTTCGACGCCTCAAGCACAAGACGCAGGTGTTTGTCGAGCATGAGGGTGACAGCTATCGCACGCGCCTGACCCATTCCATCGAAGTCGCTCAGGTCGCGCGCACGATTGCTGGCGCGTTGCGGCTGAACCCCGAACTGACCGAGGCCGTCGCGCTGGCACATGATCTGGGGCATACACCTTTCGGGCACACCGGCGAGGACGCATTGCACGCTTTGATGAAACCCTATGGCGGCTTTGATCATAACGCCCAAGCCATTCGGATCGTCACGAGGCTGGAGCGCCATTATGCCGAGTTTGATGGTTGCAACCTGACCTGGGAATGTCTGGAAGGCATCGCAAAGCACAACGGCCCGGTTGTCGGTGACCTGCCGTGGGCACTGGCGGAATGCAATCAGGGTTTCGACCTTGAACTGCACACCCATGCAAGTGCCGAGGCTCAGGTGGCTGCGCTGTCGGATGACATTGCCTATAACAACCACGACCTGCTGGATGGCTTGCGCGCAGGTTTGTTTTCGGACGATGAAATCCTGCAACTTCCTATCGTCGGCGATTGCTACTCGGAAGTGGATCAAAAATACCCGGGTCTGGACGCGTACCGTCGTCGGCATGAAGCGCTTCGGCGGGTCTTTGGTGTTATGGTCGCTGATGTCATCGACACATCAACCAAACTGATTGCGGCTTCCGGCGCGCAATCGGTCGAGGATATTCGCAACCTTGGCTATCCGGTTGTGCGGTTCTCGGACGACTTGTGGGCGCGGCTCCGGGAAATCCGGGCCTTCTTGTTTTCGCGCATGTATCGCGCGCCCAGCGTCATGAAAGTGCGGGCCCAGGTCGGTCAAGTTGTTGAAGACCTGTTCCCCATCTACCTGAGCGATCCGAAACAGATGCCCGCGCGCTGGCACGAGGACATCGAAGCTGCCCAAAGTGAAACCGCGTTGGCGCGCATAGTCTCGGACTATATCGCCGGTATGACGGACCGGTTCGCCTTGCAGGATCACGCAAGGCTGACCGGTGTTTCTGCTACGAAGGACTGACTACTCGACCCCAATATAGGCCAGCGCCCAGACCTGTTGCCCGGATTGTGTCTGGGCTAGGTCGGCGTCATCGGTGGGCGGGAATACGATCATGGTGGGGCCATATCCGCCGATCCCCATTGGTGCGCCATCTGCGTGGGTCGCAACAATGGGCTTGTGGGCGGCGATGCTGTCCCACGCAATTTCGGCTTGATAGCCGTCCATGGCCATGGGCCTTGCTGTTTTGCCTTCCGCACCCGCCATCTTCATCACGTCCGACAGAAGTGGCCCGGAAAAGGCAATCTCTCGCTTGTTTCCTTCGCGGCCATAGGTGATTGAAATCTCGGTCTGTTCCAGCGCATCCAGCATTGCGGCATCAAAGCCTGCGCCGCCATCGTGCTGGACCTCGAGGTATCCCAGCAATCCGCCATCATTTTCGCTGCGCGCGGGCAGGTTTGTCTGCGATACCGCACCGCCCAGCGTTAGCAACACGTGGTCTTGGGGCGAAGGCATATCCGCCCAAACCGGCAGGGATGTTGTCAGCAGCAGGGCAAGGGGCAGGGCAAGGCGCATAATTGGTACTCCTGTTGGTGGTTTTTGCCGACATTAGCCCGGTTCACGTCTAAACCAAGCCTAAACTGATCGCTTCCATTGACCTTGCCGCTTTGCGTGGTAAACCGCCGGGCAAGCAAAAGGACATCCGAAATGAACCTGTTTTCCGAGATCCGCGGCCTCGTTCTGGACGCGCTGGCACAGATGCAGTCCGAAGGCGCTTTGCCCGAGGGGTTGAGCTTTGACAACGTGGCGGTCGAACCGCCGCGCGATGCCGCACATGGCGACATGGCGACCAACGCGGCGATGGTGCTGGCGAAACCAGCAAAGATGAAGCCGCGCGACATTGCCGATGTTCTGGCCGGGAAACTGGCGGCGGATGACCGGATCACCAGTGCCGAAGTAGCCGGACCGGGCTTTTTGAACCTGCGGCTCGCGCCATCCGTGTGGCAGGGTGTTCTGGCTGCTGTGCTTGAGAAGGGCACAGACTATGGCCGTTCGACCATGGGTCACGGGCAGAAAGTGAACGTGGAATACGTGTCCGCAAACCCCACCGGTCCGCTGCACGTGGGCCATACGCGGGGCGCGGTGTTCGGGGATGCTTTGGCAAGCTTGCTGGCATATTCGGGTCATGACGTGACGCGTGAATATTACATCAACGACGGCGGCGCGCAGGTCGATGTGCTGGCGCGGTCTGCCTATGAACGCTATCGCGAAGCCAACGGACTGAGCCCCGAGATCGCCGAAGGGCTGTATCCCGGGGATTACCTGATCCCGATCGGTGAAGCGCTGAAAGAGAAATACGGCGACAGCCTGATCGATAAGCCGGAAAGCGAATGGCTGGAAGAGCTGCGCGACTTTGCCACCGATGCGATGATGGATCTGATCCGGGCCGATCTGAAGGCGCTGGGCGTCGAAATGGACGTGTTCTTCTCCGAAAAGTCGCTCTACGGCACGGGCCGGATCGAGGCGGCGCTGCAATCGCTGACCGACAAGGGCCTGATCTACGAAGGTGTGCTGGAACCACCCAAGGGCAAAAAGCCCGAGGATTGGGAACCGCGCGAGCAGACCCTGTTCAAGTCGACCCAGCATGGCGACGATGTCGACCGTCCGGTCAAAAAGTCGGACGGCAGCTGGACTTATTTCGCCCCGGACATCGCCTATCACTATGACAAGGTTAGCCGCGGCTTTGACGCGTTGATCGATGTGTTCGGTGCCGACCACGGTGGCTATGTCAAACGGATGAAGGCGGCTGTATCGGCGCTGTCCGATGGCAAGGTGCCGCTGGATATCAAGCTGACCCAGTTGGTGAAACTGTGGAAGAATGGCGAGCCGTTCAAGATGTCAAAACGGGCAGGGAACTTTGTCACTCTGCGCGATGTGGTCGATCAGGTTGGGCCAGACGTGACCCGCTTTGTGATGCTGACCCGCAAGAACGACGCGCCGTTGGATTTCGATTTCGACAAGGTGCTGGAACAGAGCCGCGAGAACCCCGTGTTCTACGTGCAGTACGCCCATGCCCGCGTCATGAGCGTGCTGCGCCGCGCAGCCGAGGCGGCGATTGCCACGGATGACGCGACCCTTGCCGGGGCGGATTTGGGCAAGAACGACCATGCCTCTGAACTGACGGTCGCCAAGAAACTGGCCGAATGGCCGCGCTTGGTGGAAATCGCCGCGCGTACCAACGAGCCGCACCGGGTTGCATTCTACCTGTACGAGCTTGCGGGCGACTTCCACGCGCTGTGGAACAAAGGCAACGACGAAACCCAACTGCGCTTTATCCAGGATGGCGATGTTGCCACAAGCCAGTCGAAAATCGCTTTGGCCCGGGCCGTTTCTGTTGTGATTTCAGCGGGCTTGGGTATTCTTGGCGTCACTCCGGCGCAGGAGATGCGGTAACCAACACCGCCCGAACCGCCGGATCGAGGCAGACAAGAAATGACCCGCGCGCCACGTATTAAGGCGCAATCGGGCGGTGAGGCGGAAATGACGAGTTACGATTACTCGGGGCAGACAGGCCCCGGGCACATGCATTACACGAATCAAGCGCATCCCGAAGATGGCTATGATTTTTCCGACGACATGCAGGATTATGATGCCCCGCACAGTGCGGTTGGACTGGGCCGGATCGTCAATGTGCTTGGTGCGGTCGCCTCTCTGGCGCTGGTCGCCGGTGTCGCTGTCTGGGGTTACAAACTGATCATGCGCGATGTCAGCGGGGTCCCGGTGGTGCGCGCTGTCGAAGGACCGATGCGTATCCAGCCGGAAAACCCGGGGGGAACACCCGCCGATCACCAGGGGCTTGCCGTGAACGCAGTTGCCGCGCAAGGCTCGGCCGCCGCGCCGGCTGATCGCCTGATCCTTGCACCGCGTCCGGTTTCATTGGCGGACGAGGATGCTCCGATGGGCACCTTGAAGCCGACAAAGGCCGTTCACCACATCGAAGAGCCGATCTCGGATCAAGAGGCCGCGCGGTTGCGGCAGGGCGCAGTTGACGCGCTGGTTGCCGAGCTGGCCCAGGAAGCTGCCAGTCCCGATCAGGTGGAAGATGAAGGCGTGCAATTGGCCTCGCTGTCCACGCTTGATGACGAGCCCGCCATTGATCCGGCCGATCTGGCTGCACAATTGCCGGATCCAGAACTGGCGGTTCTGCCCGGCGTTCGCAGATCTCTGCGTCCGGTGGTGAGACCGGCGCGCGCGGTGCATCGCGGTGTGCCTGCGGACAGCCAGACCGAGGCCGCAATCAATGCCGCCGTCAAAGCGGCGGTCGGGCTGGATGTTGATCCGAATGCACTGCCGAAGGGCACCCGGATGGCCCAGTTGGGGGCCTATGAAAGCGTTGAAGTCGCGCAGGCGGAATGGGGCCGGATGAGTGGGCGATTTGATGAATATATGGATGGAAAGCAAAGGGTTATCCAGAAAACCTCAAGTGGCGGCCGGACATTCTATCGCCTGCGCGTTCTGGGGTTCGACGATCTGAGCGACTCGCGTCAGTTCTGCGCGGCGCTCCAGGCACAGGGGGCTGACTGCATCCCGGTTGCAGTACGGTGACATTTGGTGCCGCGATCACCGATGCCGAAGGCCTGCGTCTGACGCCTGATGAAAAGAGCCTGTTCCGTCAGATGAACCCCTTCGGGTTCATTCTGTTTGCCCGCAACATCGACACCGCAGATCAAATCCGCGCCCTGTGCGATGATTTCCGCGAGGCGGTGGGCCGCAACTGCCCCATCACCATCGATCAGGAAGGCGGCCGGGTTCAGCGCTTGCGCTCGCCTTTGGCCAGGGAATGGATGTCCCCACTGGACCACGCCAGCCGCGCTGGCGATCAGGCCGAACGCGCCATGTACCTGCGCTATCGTCTGATTGCGAATGAGTTGTTCGAGTTGGGGATCGACAGCAATTGCGCCCCGATGGTTGACCTGGCCCGGGACGAAACGCACCCGTTTCTGAAGAACCGCTGCTACGGCACTGATCCTGCATCGGTTTCGAAAATTGGCAATGCCGTGGCGCAGGGGCATCTGGATGGTGGTGTCCTGCCGGTTATCAAGCATATGCCGGGGCATGGTCTCTCGACTTTGGACAGCCACCATGACCTGCCGCATGTGGATCTGGCTCAGGACGAGTTGGCACAGGCCGACTTTGCCCCGTTTCGCGCCCTTAACGACCTGCCAATGGGGATGACCGCGCATCTGGTCTATGACCGGATCGATCCACAACCGGCAACGATTTCGCCGACGATGATCGGGTTGATCCGCGACAAGATCGGTTTTGATGGCCTGATCATGACCGACGATATCTCGATGAAGGCGCTCAGCGGCGCGCCCGAAGAAATTTCCGGTCAGGCACTGGCCGCAGGGTGCGATGTGGTTCTGCACTGCAACGGGTCTTTCGAAGCCCGCGCCAGTGTGCTTGAAGCCGCCGGAGAGATGACCGGGCAGGCGCAAACTCGCGCTGAACGGGCGCTGGCGATGCGCAAAGCCCCTCGGGAACTTGACATCCCCGCTGCCGAGGCGGAACTATCTGCCCTAATGGGCGGGCAGGTGTATGAACGATAACCTTTTCAGCGAAGACCCGGTCTCGGTCGCGGACCGGCTGGCAGCCGAGGCGCTGATCGTTGACGTCGACGGGTTTGAAGGCCCGTTGGATGTGCTGCTGACCCTGTCACGGACGCAAAAGGTCGATCTGCGGAAAATCTCGGTTCTGGCGCTGGCGCAGCAATATCTGGCCTTTGTCGAAAAAGCACGTGCGCTGCGGATCGAGCTGGCCGCCGATTATCTGGTCATGGCCGCCTGGCTGGCGTTTCTGAAATCCCGTCTATTGTTGCCCCCTGACCCGGATGATGAAGGCCCTTCGGGCGAGGAACTGGCCGCCCATCTGGCGTTCCAGTTGGAGCGTCTGCAGGCCATGCGCGACGCGGCCGCGCGTCTGATGGCGCGCGACCAGCTTGGGCGCGACTTTTTCAAACGCGGTCAGGGCGAGGATGTCACCCGTATCCGCACCGTGACGTACTCAGCGACGCTGCTGGACCTGATGCAGGGCTATGCGCGCATCCGGACCCGCGACGAGTTCCGCCCGTTTGTGATGGACCGCGACGCCGTATTCACCATGGAGCAGGCGCTTGAACGGATGCGTCCTCTGATAGGGTTCGCGGGCACCTGGACAGATATGGAGACCTATTTGCCCGAGGGCTGGAATGCCGACCCGATGCGGCGGCGCTCTGCCACGGCGGCGACGTTCGCAGCCTCGCTGGAACTGGTGAAAGAAGGACATATGGAGATCAAGCAAAGCGAAACCTTTGCCCCGATCCATCTGCGCAAGAGGACTGACACTCGTGACTGACGCGCCCGAAGACGAAGGCACCGGCACACTGTTCGAAGCGCCGCCCCTGGCGGAACAGGAACGTATGGTCGAGGCCGTGCTTTTCGCCAGCGCCGAGCCGGTGACCATCGCCGATCTTGAGGCGCGCATGCCTCATGGCAGCAACGCCGCGCAAGCTGTTGAATTGTTGCAGAAACGTTATGAGGGGCGGGGCGTGCGCGTGGTCCGGGTGGGCGAAGCCTGGGCGATCCGCACAGCGCCCGATCTGGGTTTTCTGATGCAGAAGGAAACGGTCGAGACCCGCAAACTCAGCCGTGCCGCGATTGAGACGCTGGCCATTGTGGCCTATCACCAACCCTGTACCCGTGCCGAGATCGAGGAAATTCGCGGCGTTTCGGTATCACGCGGAACCATCGACCAGTTGCTGGAAATGGAATGGATCAGGCTGGGCCGTCGCCGCATGACACCGGGTCGGCCGGTGACATTTGTGGTGACACCGGAGTTTCTGGATCACTTCGGGCTTGAGAATGCCCGCGATCTGCCGGGCCTCAAGGAATTGCGCGCCGCCGGTCTGCTCGAGAACAGGCCCCCTCCGGGCACGATCCCGCTGGGTGAAGGGCGCGAAGAAGAGGCGGACGACGAGCAGACGGAGCTGTTCGAGGGCGAGTAGGCAGGACGCCCATTTGTTGCCGCATGGATCGACTAGGTTAAGGGCAGAAAACGGAGTTGAGCAATGAATGCAAATCGGATCATCGACATGATCGTGCGTCAGGTCATGCGCCGGCTTGTCACGCGGGGCGTGGACATGAGCTTTGACATGGCCGACCGGATGACCCGCAAGCCCGGGCAGACAAATGAGGCGCCCCGCGACCCGGAGGCCGACCGTCACATGCAGGAAAGCGCCAATCGGCAGGCGCAGGGCATGAAACAGGCTCAGCGCATGACCAGGCAGATGCGCCGGTTCATGAAGTTCTGACCGTTAGCCGACTGCTTTGAAATGCTTGGACAGTTTCAACCCCTGTCCCTGATAGTTCGAGGCGATCCCAGCGCCGTATAGCTGCGTCGGCATCTCGGACATCTTTTCGTACACCAAACGCCCGACGACCTGTCCATGTTCCAGAACAAAGGGCGCTTCGTGGCAACGCACTTCAAGAACGCCGCGCGATCCTTCGCCACCGGCAGCAGCATGGCCGAAACCCGGGTCGAAGAAGCCGGCATAGTGCACGCGAAACTCTCCGACCATCGCCAGGTATGGGGCCATTTCAGCGGCGTACATAGGTGGGATATGAACCGCCTCGCGACTGACGAGGATGTAGAATGCGCCCGGATCAAGGATGATGCAGCCATTTCGGGTCCGCACTTCTTCCCAGTAATCCTGCGGATCATATTCACCGATGCGATCCAGATCAATCACGCCGGTATGGGGTTTGGCCCGATACCCAACCAGATCAGTGTCCGGCAATTGCAGATCGACCGAGAAACCCAGCCCGTCCTGAATCACCGCAGGGCCATCGACCAGCGGCGATTCAGCGTGCAGTGCAGTCAACTCCGCGTCGCTCAGCACGGCCTGACCCTGACGGAAGCGGATCTGGTTCAGGCGCATCCCCGGACGAACAAGAACCGAGAACGACCGGGGGCAAATCTCAGCATAAAGCGGGCCGGAATACCCCTTCGGAACCCGGTCGAACTCCGTGCCTTCGTCGGTGATGGTTCGGGTCAGCAGGTCCAACCGCCCGGTCGAGCTTTTCGCGTTGGCCACGGCGCTGGTGTCGGCAGGCAGGGCCAGCGACTCCATCAGCGGCACCAGATAGACGCAGCCTTTTTCCAGAACGGCACCGTCGGTGATGTCGATCCGATGCATCTCGAACTCGGCCAGACGATCCGCGACTGTGCGTCCTTCACCCGCGAGGAACGAAGCGCGCACCCGGTAAGCTACTGTTCCCAGACGCAAATCCAGGCTCGCTGGTTGAATCTGCGCCGGCAGGACATCGGGGTTGGCGGTAATCTCAGCGCGCGCAATCATTGCCTCGATCTGCTGGTTCGGGCATACGCCTGTCATTCCGATCCCCCCTGATGCCAGAGCGGGATCTGGCCTGTCTGCCTTAAACGTCGGTGTGATTTGGTCGGGCTAGCAGGACTCGAACCTGCGACCTTCCGTCCCCCAGACGGACGCGCTACCAGGCTGCGCCATAGCCCGACGTTGAGGTGTTCATAAAGACTTTCCCGGCAGGGGCAAGAGGAAATCATCGCCTTTTTTCTTATCCTGCCGATCGGTTTTCTATTCTGTTCAACAGTGCGCGCAGTTCATTTGCGACGGGGGCGATTTGCTTAAGCAGGTCCTCATCGAACTCGGTCCTGTTCCAGGCTTGCGATGCGATACCGCCCAGCAAAGGTGCCTCATCCAGATATTCAGGTTCGGCCTGCCTAGCGGCTTCCGAGCCGTTTGTTGCCGGGGCTTCCGCCGCTTCGGGCCGGGTCGAAACTTCCGGGGTAACGGAATCGCCGTCGCCCAGATCAAGATCAATCTGACCGGATGGCGGGACAGGGGGAGCGGTGAACGGAACGACGGTGTCGTCCTGAGTGATCACATCCGTCTCGGCCGCATCCTCGAGCGGCTGAGACAGCGAGGCCACATGCGCGACACCCTGTTCGCGCAGGATACGCTGAACACCTTTGATGGTGGTTCCATCTTCGTGCAGAAGCTTCTTGATGCCACCCAGCAGCCGCATGTCATTGGGGCGGTAATACCTGCGGCCACCAGCACGTTTGACAGGTTTGACCTGCGTGAAGCGGCTTTCCCAGAACCGCAAAACATGAGCCTGAACGCCCAACCAGTCCGCAACTTCACTGATGGTGCGAAACGCGTCGGGGGACTTGCTCATAATCGTGGCGCCCTGAACTTACTTGCGATTCCCTGCGGCGACGCGATCTTTCATCAGATGCGACGGACGGAAAGTCAGCACGCGGCGCGGCTGAATGGGAACCTCTTCACCGGTTTTGGGGTTGCGGCCGATACGGGCGGTTTTGTCGCGAACGCTGAATGTACCGAAAGATGAAATCTTCACCTGTTCGCCACGTACCAGTGCGTCGGACATGTGGTTCAGCACGCTTTCGACCAGCTGCGCGCTTTCATTGCGTGAAAGGCCAACTTCACGAAAGACGGCCTCGCTCAGATCCATTCGGGTCAGTGTTTTGTCGCCCATGCCATTTCCCCTGTTGATAACAAAGCATAGGGGTAGGGCAAATTCGCTGTCAATATCAATGAATTGCAAGCGGACATGTAAGCCGAATTGCGCCTGTTACCAGCGCAGGACTACCGCACCCCAGGCAAGACCCCCGCCAATTGCTTCAGTAACGATCAGGTCGCCGGGTTTGATTTGGCCACGCTTCTTGCCGACCGACAGGGCCAGGGGAATCGAGGCTGCAGATGTGTTCCCATGATCCTGAACCGTGACAACGACATTTTCCATGGGCAATCCCATCTTCTTGGCCGTGCCCTGAATGATGCGGATATTGGCCTGATGCGGAACAATCCAGTCCACGTCTGCACTGCCAAGGCCGGCTCGCTCAAGCGCGGTGTTCGCTGTTCCGGCCAGCTTTTCGACGGCATGGCGGAACACCTGATTGCCTTGCATCCGCAAATGGCCGGTCGATTGGGTGGATACACCACCATCGACATAGAGCAGATCCTTGTAGCGCCCGTCCGAGTTCAGGTCGGTCGCCAGAATTCCACGGTCCTGCGCCGTGCCTTCACCTTCCTGTGCCTCAAGTATCAGCGCACCGGCGCCATCTCCGAACAGCACACAGGTCGACCGGTCGGTCCAGTCCATGATTCGCGAAAACGTCTCGGCGCCGATCACCATAACCCGCTTTGCCTGACCCGCCAGGATCAATGCGTTCGCATTGCCGAGCGCAAAAACAAACCCGGCGCAGACAGCCTGCACATCGAAAGCAAAACCACGGGTCATGCCCAGTCCGGCCTGCACCATCGTTGCAGCGGACGGGAAGGTCAGATCGGCGGTCGAGGTCGCCAGAACAATGGCATCGATATCATCGGCGGTCAGACCGGCATCATCCAGCGCAGCAGTTGCTGCCTTGATGGCCAGATCGGATGTCGTCTCATCATCGGCGGCAAAGTGACGGCGTTCGATTCCGGAACGGGTTCGAATCCACTCATCCGTTGTATCCAGCGTTTTTTCGAATTCAGAGTTCGGGACCACGCGTTCCGGCAAATAATGCCCGATACCAACTACAACTGAACGGCCTGCCATTTTGTAGGTACTGCCTTTTTTGTTATTCTTCCGCCTGGGGCGGAGTATGCGCGGCATCTTGTGCAAGCTCGGCTGTGGATGCAACCCGTGCCGCCAATTTTTCAGCGAAACCCGACTCGGCCAGGGTAAACGCCAGTTTGACGGCCGCCGAGACACCCGTGGCATCCGCCCCGCCATGCGATTTCACGACGGTCCCGTTCAGGCCCAGAAACACGCCGCCATTCACACGACGAGGATCAATGCGTTTCTTCAGACGTTGCAACGAGGTGATCGCAAGAACCGAGGCCAGCCGGGACAGGGGCGAATACTTGAACGCCTCGCGCAGCAGATCGCCAATCAGGCTGGCTGTGCCTTCTCCGGTCTTGATGGCGACATTGCCGGTAAAGCCATCGGTTACAATGACATCCGCCTTGTCGCCGGGGATATCACTGCCTTCGACGAAACCCACAAACTCGAAATTCGCCTGCTCCGCGAATTCCGTAATCATCGTGTGGGCTTCTTTCAGTTCGGCGCGGCCTTTATGTTCTTCGGTCCCAACGTTCAGCAGGCCGATGCGGGGGCGGCCAAGCGCCATGCCATTGCGCGCGTAGGATGCGCCCATCAGTGCATATTGCAGCAGATCCTTTGCGTCGGCGCGGACATCCGCCCCGACATCCAGCATCACGTTGAAACCCTGCGGGTTGCGCGAAGGCCACAGAATGGCGATGGCCGGACGGTTCACGCCGGGCAATTTGCGCAGGCGCATCATCGACAACGCCATCAGCGCGCCGGTATTGCCGCAGGACACCGCGCCATGGGCATCGCCCTCGCGGACCGCTTCCAGCGTCGACCACATCGAGGTCTGCTTGCCGTTGCGCACCACCTGGCTGGGTTTGTCCTCCATCGTGACCACGTCCGGGCAATCACGAAAAACGACGCGCCCTTCAAGGACACGCCGTTTGGCAACCAGTCTGCGCAGCTCTTCTTCCGGCCCGTGCAGGATAAATCCGATGTCCGGGTTCTTACTTGCCGATTTGGCAATACCCGCGACAACGGCAGCGGGCCCTGCATCACCACCCATAGCATCAACCGAGATGATGATCCGGTCGTTTTGCGTGGGCTGATCCGTCATGCCTGGGCCTGCGTCCTGTCAGGCTTAGGCCGCGTCTTCGTCCAGATCGATTTCGTCGGCTTGTGCGACGACTTCGCGATCATCATAGTGGCCGCAGGATGCACAAACGTGGTGCGGGCGCTTCAGCTCGCCGCAGTTCGGGCATTCGTTCGGGTTTGCAGCAACCAGAGCGTCGTGTGCGCGGCGGTTGTTGCGACGCGACTTGGAAACTTTGTTCTGTTGGACGGCCATGGTCTCAACCTTTGTCTACTATGGGCCGACAGATTCGCTGTGGCCGGGGTTTCATTCTTCGTTTTCTCGTGGTTTGACGCGCGTTTAGGGGACGAGCCCCGCAATGTCCAACCCAAATTCCGATGAGCGCGCGAAAATACTGCGATTCTCGTCATGTTCAAGCGATTTTTCTGAGCGCCTGCTATGACAGGAAATCGCCCTCGTGTCACTCGTCTTTTTTCATCGCATCGCGCAAACCGGCCAGTCCGGCAAACGGCTTGACGTCCTTATCCGTCATCGCCTGTTTGCCCGCCTGGGTATAGTCAGCTTGCCCCAGTTCCGCGCCGTCCTTGCGCGGGTATTGGGGCAGGGCCAGCGACAGCGCCTCGATCATGATCGCTTGCGGATCGATTTCAGCACCCAGTGGTTCGGTTTCGTCCCCTTCGGGAATTTCGAACTCTTCTTCGTCTGGGTCGCTCCAGTCGGCCAGAAATACTCGTGTGACCGGGATATCGATCCGGGTTGTCACCGGATCCAGCGAGACGACACAGGGCTGAACGACCGTCGCGCCGAGCTTGCCGCTGACCACCCAGTCTCGCTTTCCCTGCGCGCGCACGTCTCCCTTGAAGCTGAGTTTGCGCAGCCCCAGCAGCCCAAGTTCGTCCTTGATCGCCGCCAAAGATTGGGTGCCAGGGCGCAAATCAAACGGCGTCGGCGTGTTTTGCGGCAGGTCGGCCACCCGCAGAGATGTATGGTTGCTCACTTCATGGCCCTTTCCTGTGTTGAACCAAGGCACCGGTTTCTGTAATCGGATAGAAGCCGCAAGAGGCCAAGGCAAGAGGGTGCAGATGTTGAAGATCGTGAACAGGTTCAATCCGGCGTCGAAGACGCTTGTCTTTGCTGCGTGCCTGGCAACCCTGGGTGCCTGTACGGCGACCTACAAAAACCACGGCTATATTCCACCGGCCGAAGAGCTGGCAGAAATCAAAGTTGGCGTAGACACCCGCGACAGCGTGGCCGAAGCGGTCGGCGCGCCCACCTCGACCGGTGTAGTTCGGGATTCGGGTTACTACTATGTGGCGTCGCGTGTCCGGTTTTACGGCCCCAAGAAGCCCGAAGTGGTATCACGAGAGTTGCTGGCCATCAGTTTCGACCAGCGGGGTGTTGTGCGAAACATCGAACGTTTTGGCCTGGAGGATGGAATCGTAGTGCCGCTGGAGCGCCGCGTCACCGAATCCAACATCGAGGACCAGGGGCTTATTCGCCAGCTGATCGGTAACATCGGCAACTTCAACCCGGCCAACATCCCGGGGGCAACAAACTAAAGTTCCGCCAAAACTAGCGATGGTCACACGACAGTCACACATTGCATGGTATCGATACGGCAAGTCGAAATCGGGTCAGCAACCGCGGAGGATGCGACCATGGCACTTTTGCTCGGTAGGGGGCGGTATCGCGCCCGTCTTGCGCAATCGCCGCAGGACGTTGCGACGGCGCAGCGACTGCGGACACTGGCATTTGGAACGGGGCGGACCGATCAGGACGATTTCGATCCGGTCTGCGCGCATATACTGGTTGAAGACGTGCGAAGCAGCGGGCAATTGGTTTGCTGCTTCCGCATGCTGACAATGAACAGCGGCACTGACATCGGGCGCAGCTATTCCTCGCAATTCTATGACCTTTCGGCGCTTGAAGGTATCAGCGGGCGGATGGTTGAGATGGGGCGGTTCTGCATACATCCCGACTGTTTCGATCACGACATACTGCGCGTCGCGTGGGGGGCCATGACCACCTATGTGGACGAGAACGAGGTCCGGATGCTGTTTGGCTGTTCCTCTTTTGCAGGCACCGAGACGGCCGAGTACCTGGACGCATTCGCCATGCTCAAACATGGCCATCTGGCACCGAAGCGCTGGTTGCCCCGGGTCAAGGCACCGGATGTTTTCCGCTTTGCCGCGCGCCTGCGGCGCAGGCCGGATGTGAGGAAGGCGATGCTGCGTATGCCGCCACTGTTGCGGACCTATCTGATGATGGGGGGCTGGGTCAGCGATCATGCGGTGGTGGACCGGCACATGAACACGTTGCATGTGTTTACCGGGCTTGAGATCGGAGCGATACCCCCGGGCCGCAAACGTTTGCTGCGAACCGTGGCCGGGTGATTTGAGTATTTTGGAAAAGGTGAAGCGAGGGCGTTGACGCGTCCCGTCAGCCGGTTTAGCTGGCGGGCATGGCGAGAATTCCTTTGTTGCAGATGTCCGGTATTTCCCTGACGTTCGGGGGTGATCCGGTGTTTTCCGGGCTTGATCTTGTGGTCCAGCCCGGTGATCGGGTGGCCCTTGTCGGGCGCAACGGATCAGGCAAATCCACATTGATGAAAGTGATGGCGGGTCTGGTCGAGCCTGATCACGGCGAAATCGTTGTGCCGCCCGGAAAATCGGTTGGGTACATGGAGCAGGACCCGACGATGGAAGGGTTCGCAACGCTGGGCGATTACGCGTCCAGCGGATTGGAGCCGGGCGAACTGTACAAGGTGGAACGCGCCGGTGAAGGGTTGAAGTTCGATCCGTCACGCGCGGTTGAGACCGCCTCGGGCGGCGAGCGGCGGCGGGCGGCGCTGGCCAAGCTGATGGCCGAGGCCCCGGATCTTATGTTGCTGGACGAGCCGACCAACCATCTGGATATCGAAGCGATTGGGTGGCTTGAACGCGAGCTGGGGTCAGCGCGGGCGGCTTTTGTCCTGATCTCGCATGACCGTGCCTTTTTGCGCGCACTGACGCGGGCGACTTTGTGGATTGATCGCGGGTCGGTGCGGCGGCAGGAACAGGGGTTTGACGCGTTCGAGGCGTGGCGGGACAAGGTCTGGGAGGAGGAAGACCAGCAACGCCACAAGCTGAACCGGCTGATCAAGTCCGAGGCGAAATGGGCAGTTGAGGGCATCAGCGCCAGACGCAAGCGCAACCAGGGTCGTGTGCGTGCCTTGCAGGCGCTGCGGGCGGAGAAAGCAGCGCAGATCAAACGTCAGGGCGCTGCCGCCATGTCATTGGAATCCGGACCGAAATCCGGCCGAAAAGTGATTGTGGCCGAAGGGCTGGCCAAGAGCTTTGGGGATACGCAGATCGTGCGAAATTTCGATCTGCTGGTTCAGCGCGGTGATCGTGTGGCCTTTGTCGGGCCCAATGGTGTGGGCAAGACGACGCTGTTGAAGATGCTTCTGGGACAAGAGGCGCCGGATGAGGGCGCGGTCAACCTGGGGACCAATCTGGAGATCGCGGTTTTCGATCAGACACGGGCGCAGCTTGATCCCGAAATGACCTTGTGGGACAGCCTGACCGGTGATCCGGACATGCGGGTGTCGGGCAAGGCTGATCAGGTTATGGTCGGCGGCCAGCCCAAGCATGTGGTTGGCTATCTCAAGGAATTTCTGTTCGACGAGCGGCAGGCGAGAGCAGCCGTTAAGTCTTTGTCTGGTGGGGAAAAAGCACGATTGCTGTTGGCGAAGCTGATGGCAAAATCATCGAATCTGCTGGTGCTGGACGAACCGACCAACGATCTGGATGTCGAGACGCTGGACCTGTTGCAGGAACTGCTGGACGACTATGATGGCACGGTTTTGCTGGTCAGCCATGACCGGGACTTTCTTGATCGCGTGGCCACCACTACCATCGCGATGGAGGGTAATGGGCGCGCCACGGTCTATGCTGGCGGCTGGTCGGATTACATCGCGCAACGCGGCGACGTGACCGATAAGAAAGAAGAAAAATCAAAGCCTTCAAGGGCAAAGGTCAAGCAGGAGACGAAGCCGAAATCGGGACTGTCCTTCTCGGAAAAGCACCGGTTGGAAAAGCTTCCGGCCGAGATCACGCGCCTTGAGGCCGAGATTGCCAAGCTGGAAGACCTGATGTCCGACCCGGAGCTGTTTACCCGCGAGCCGGTCAAGTTTCAGAAAGCAACCGATGCGCTGGTCGAGCGGCAGGAGAAACTGTCCGCCGCCGAGGAAGAATGGCTGATGCTGGAAGAAAAGGCCGAAGGCACTTAGTACTGTTTTGTACGTCCCGCCATCGCGGGTGTGTTTGATTTGTACCAAATTCCTGCGGCCGTATTCGGTGCATCAGCGCATGCGCAGCGCGCCGTCGATGCGGATGACTTCGCCGTTCAGGTAACCCATCTCGACTATGAATCCAGCCAGCCGCCCGTATTCACGCGGATCACCCAGACGGGGCGGGTTGGGCACGTCGGCGGCAAGCTGCTGCTGCACCTCTTCCGGCAACCCGGCCAGCATCGGGGTCATGAAGATACCGGGCGCGATGGTCATGACGCGTATGCCGGTCGAGGCCAGATCACGGGCCATGGGCAGGGTCATGCCCACCACGCCACCTTTGGAGGCAGCATAGGCGGCCTGACCTTTCTGTCCGTCGAAAGCCGCGATCGACGCCGTGTTGATGATCACCCCGCGTGCGCCGTCGGGTTCGGGTTCGTTCCGCGCCATCTCGGTTGCGGCGAGACGTGACACGTTGAAGGTGCCGACCAGATTGATGTCGATGGTTCGCTGGAACGCGTCCAGCGGGTGGGGGCCATCCTTGCCGACCGTCTTGATGCCATAAGCGATACCGGCGCAGTTCACGGCGGCCGTGATCTTGCCCATCTTGTCCGTGGCCAATGCGATGGCAGCAGAGACCGAGGCCTCGTCAGTTACATCCGTATTCGCAAAGTGCCCGTTGATATCCTCTGCCACCTGCGTTCCCCGGTCGGCGTCCCGGTCCAGAATCGTGACCTGAGCACCGTTTTCGGCAAAATAGCGGGCAGTGGCTTCGCCCAATCCGGATGCGCCGCCGGTGACGATCGCGGCTGTGGTGGACAATTGCATGGCGGGCTCCTCTGCGGTGATTTGAACGTATGTTCATTTAATGGGAAGAGGCTATGCCTGTCCAGTCGTGTGTGCATGAAGGTCCGTTTCCGTCCCAAATGGGTAGTTTATCGCCTGACGGGTGGTTTCACTCGGCGGCTGAGACGTCAGGAATGGTTGCTGTAACAACGTCCGAAGCTTTGATCTTGTAGACTGAAGGCGCGAGTTCGCTCTGAGACTGTCGGATGAAGATTTCACCTGTCACCCAAACCGGATCCGCAGATATGTCGACGCCTTCCGGATACTCAACAGAAATTACCTGATCAGGAAGTGGTGCGGTTGGATGCCGGCACGTCTGAGACAACAGAGGCACTAACAGGAAGTCTTTCACGTCCTTGAATTCAAACTCAACGGGATGAGCGTACCCGGCAATGAGAACAAGATCGCCTTCCAGGTCAGAGTTCCCCGGCACGCATTCGGCAATCTGCATCGATAGCATACGATCGCTTAAGTCTCTGGGCAGGCAACTTGGGTTTGACAGGTATTCATCCAAAAACTGAGCGCACTCGACAAGGCGGCCTTCGCGAAGATCTGACCACGAAATCTTCTGCGGCTCGGACTGTGCTGCCAAACCGGTCAGAGAAACAAAGAAGACTGAACAGACAAGAAGTCTAATTGTCATTCTGACCGTGTGAAACAGTGAGCGGGCTTTTGTAATCCGGTTCGGTCAGACCCTGTTTACGCATCGCAATGCCGGTCAGGCATTCCCTGATCGTTCGATTGGCATTCAAAGCCGAAACGTAGGTTGGGTCCATCAACGGAGCCAGTTCGACAATTTCGAACCCAATCACATTCGACTCGGCGCAGAGACGACGAATTATCGGAAAGATCTCGCGCGGCATCAGGCCGCCAGGTTCGGGCGTTCCCGTGCCGGGGACAAATGCCGGGTCAAAAGTGTCGATGTCGAAAGAGATATAGATAAACTCCGGCCCGTCATTTGCTTCCGCAATGACGTCTTCCATAACCGCGTCCCAGCCGCGATGTTCGATCTCGGCCATGGTATGATAGCGGAATTGGTTGGTGCGCATCCACTCAAACGCTTTTTCATCCGGGTAGTATCCGCGCAATGCGACTTGAATGAAGTTTTTGCCCTCGACCAAGTCTTCTTCGATCAACCTGAAAACAGGCATGCCATGGTTGATCAGGTGTCCAAAGCCATACTTTCCGGCATCGTAGTGTGCATCGAAATGAACGACGCCCACGTTACCCTTGCCATAAACGTCCGTCATGGCTGCCACGTTCGGATACATCAATGAATGATCACCACCAACAATAAAAGGTATCACATGGCTGCCGTCAGCGTGTTGCACTGCCGCTGCCTGACCAACAAAAGAACGGACCGCATGAATTGTGCGCTCGGTGCTCATGATGTCGTTCGGGGCGTTTCCGTAGTCAACAACTGTCATTTCCTGCAGCGGATCAACCATGACGTGCATATGCGGCTGCCGCGCCCCACGGCCGAGATACAACGAGGAGTTACGAACTGCATTCGGACCGCGCGACGCCCCGCGTGCGCCGGTCCCCATGTCAGTAAAGGCACCCATGATGGCGACGTCAACTTCAGCAGCGGCTAGATCGCCGGGCGTGAATGCTAACGGTTGGTGCAAGAAAGTTGGGAGTTGCATATAGCCTTGGCCAGGGAAACGCTGAGGGTCGACAACCCCGGGTTCTCGTCCTTCACGCTCTCCTTCAAAACTTGGCAAAGGAGTGCGCCATGCATTGTAAGTTGGATCTTCAGTGTCCAAAGGAATAACGGGTTGTTCCCCCTCACGGATCGGTGCTTGGGCACCTTCGAATTCATGACCATAAATTTGAGCGTTTGCGGAACTTGCAAAGGCAACGCACAAAACAGCGAGCGTGAATTGGAGACTTTGAAACACCGGAAGCCCCTCCCTTGGTTTTGGCTTAACCAAAACTATCGCCGAAACTGCAGTTTTTCGCAAGTTCTGGCTCGGGTACGTCCTTTGCACTGGGATGTAAGGCCTTTTGTCAGCCTGTTTTTCCTCCTGCAAATCCAGAGTTTCTTTTCCAGACTTGCGACCTTGTCCACTTAGCTGGCGCTCCGCCCATGGTTAAGCTTGGCGGTCAAACGAAAACGGCCACCGGTCAGGTGGCCGCTTCGAAGAATTGTATTTGTCTTCAGCCCAGCTGCACCAGCGCGTGACGCTTTTTTCCGGCGCTCAGCTTGATCGGCGACGACAGCGCGCCTGCGTCGATCATCAGGCCCGCATCCGTCAACGGCGCGTCGTCCAGTTTGGCGCCGTTTTCGGCGATCAGGCGTTTGGCTTCCTTGCCCGATTTTGCCAGGCCGGATTTCACGATGATCTGCACGATGGACATGCCGTCGCCCAGTTCATCCACGCTGAGGGTTAGGGTAGGCAGATCACCTCCGACACCGCCTTTTTCGAAAACCTCGCGGGCGGTGGCTTCTGCCGTCGCGGCGGCGTCGGCCCCGTGCAGCAGGGTGGTGACCTCATTGGCGAGACGGATTTTGGCCTCGTTGATCTCGGACCCGGCCAGCGCGCCCATGCGGTTGCATTCCTCGACAGGGAGTTCCGTGAAGATTTTAAGGAAGCGGCCCACATCTGCGTCGGTGGTGTTGCGCCAGAACTGCCAGAATTCGTAAGCGCTCAGCATGTCACCGTTCAGCCAGACCGCGCCGCCCTGCGACTTGCCCATCTTGCGGCCATCGCTGGTCGTCAGCAGCGGTGTGGTCAGGCCGTAAATCTCCTGATCCAGAACCCGGCGGGTCAGGTCTATGCCGTTGACGATATTGCCCCACTGGTCTGAACCGCCCATCTGCAGAACGCAGCCATAGCGGCGGTTCAGCTCGAGGAAGTCGTAGGCCTGCAGGATCATGTAGTTGAACTCGAGGAAGCTCAGCGATTGTTCACGATCCAGCCGTGATTTCACCGATTCAAAGCTCAGCATCCGGTTGACTGAGAAATGCCGCCCGATATCGCGCAGGAAATCGAGGTAGTTCAGACCGTCCAGCCATTCGGCATTGTTCAGCATCAGCGCGCCGGTCTCGCTGTCGTCATAGGACAGGTATTTGGCGAAAACCTGCTTCATGCCCGCGATATTGGCGTCGATCTGTTCGGGGCCCAGCAAAGGGCGCTCGTCCGAGCGGAACGAGGGGTCGCCCACCTTGGTCGTGCCGCCGCCCATCAGGGTAATCGGCTTGTGGCCGGTCTTTTGCAGCCAGCGCAGAACCATGATGTTCATCAAATGACCCACGTGCAGCGACTGCGCCGTGGCGTCATATCCGATATAGGCAGTTTGCACCCCGCTGATCAGCGCGTCGTCAAGGCCCTGATAATCGGTGCAGTCGGCGAGAAAGCCGCGCTCGATCATCGTGGCGATGAAATCCGATTTGGGGTGGTAGTTCATATCGTGCCCTCGGGGTTGATGTTGCGGGGCACTGTATAGGCGGCGGGATGGGTAAGGGAAAGGCACCTTTTTCGCTGAGATCGATGCCTAGGGGTCTTTCGGTTCAGGTGACTGGTCGACCGGTGGCAGGCTGAACGCGTATATCATTGCGATCAGGTTCAGCACCGCCAGCACGAAAATGGGCGTGACCGGGTCATGCAGATGGGCCACGGCGCCAAGAATGGCGGCGAACACGATGCCGACCAATCCGGCAATCACGTCCCCCAGCGCTACAAGGTAGGGACGTTCCTTTTCCTCGGTCAACTCGATCAGATAGAGGTAGCGACCGTAGATCACGCCATTACCTCCGACGGACAGCAGCAGGATCACCAGCGCGTAGAGCCAGACGTTCTGTGCGTAACCCAGCATCGTGAACGCCAGCGCCAGAATGGCCGATATCATCGAAATCAGGCACCCCAGCCACATGACCGGCTTGACCGATATGCGCCCGCTGAGCCAGCCCCAGACGACCGAGCCGATCACGACACCTGCGCTGGCGGCCATGACGAAGTAGCTGAGTGAGTGTTTGGTGCCCACATGGTAGGTCGCCGCGTGGATGGTGTAGAACGGCATGGCCAGTTCCACCGAGATGAAGATCATACGGGCGGTCAGAAATTTGCGATACCAGCCCAGGGCCATGCCGGTTTTGAAGCCGGTGGCAAGCTCGGCGAGGGGTTTGGGCTTTTGTGCCGGCGCGGGTTTGGCAGCGTGTTCTTCCTCAAGCAGGCGGACACCGGCAAAGCTGATACCGGCGGCAAACATCGCGACAACACCGCACCACATGACGACGATATGGCGTTGCAGGGGTTCTTCTGAGGCCAGAAGATCCTTGGTGATCCAGACGATCGCAATGGCCAGAACGCCCGAGATCGTGGCCTGGGCAAAGACCATCCGGTTACGCTTGGCCTTGGGAACCGACACGCCGTAGATCTGGCTGGTGCCGAGGCTGGTGATCCCCTGACACAGGCCCATGATGATCGCGGTGATCAGGAACAATGCGACCACCATGATCTGTGGCAGGTTGGTGGCAAACAACGCCACGACGGCCAGGATGGCCCCGGTCAGGATGTTTGGGATATAGACCGCCACTTTCGCGCGGGTCACGCGGTTGATGAAGGGCGAGACGAAGATTTCAGCGATCAGCCTTGCGCCGGTGACAAACGGCAGCAGCAGGCCTGCAACGAAGGTGGGGGCAGCAAGCGCAAGATAGAGGAATGGCAGAACCAGCCGGGGGTTGACCAGTTGCCCGCCGATCGTCGCCAGCGCGCCTGACCAGAAAATCAGCTGGTAGTTGCGGGCCTCAATCGGATTGGTGCCCTCGGGTGTGTCCGGTCGCTGCATCAGGTAATGACTCGGGTGTTCTGAATTCCATATGGTTGTAACTTGCCATACTCCGTCACTTTTTCGCAAATCCCGCCACAGTCAGATCGCGGTACCGGGTTGGATATAGATTTGAGGCAACGATTCCGGTTGCCTTGTGATCGGCGAATTCCATGCGACTTGCTTTGTGCGGCTATACATGGGCAGGTTGAGCCTGACGCCGGGATTTCAGGCGCAGAATGAAGTTGCAGGAGAGACAAGCGTGGGGCAGGCCATCAAGAAAAACGGGTCCGTCAGAGCTTTGGGCGCCATGTCAGGCACATCCCTGGACGGGGTGGATGCAGCTGTTGTGGTAACAGACGGTCGTGAGATTCTCGGGTTTGGGGAAAGCCTGTACCGCGCGTATTCGGATGAGGAACGCGCGCTGTTGCGCAGGGCGCTGGGACGCTGGCACGGCGCCGAGGTCGACGCGGCGGAGGAGTTGGTGACCCGCGCCCATGCCGAGCTTCTGTCAGAGTTCGAAGAGGTGGACGTCATCGGGTTTCACGGACAGACCCTGGCCCATGCGCCGAAAACACAAGGGACGTTGCAGGTTGGCGATGGCGTTGGCCTGTCGCAGGCGCTGGGCTTGCCGGTGGTCTGGGATTTCCGCAGCGACGACGTGGCGATGGGGGGCGAGGGGGCGCCGCTGGCACCGTTCTTTCACTTTGCCTGCGCCAAATGGATTGGCGCGACCCGGCCACTGTGTTTCCTGAACCTTGGCGGGGTCGGCAACCTGACTTATGTGGATCCGGCCTGTGCCGGACCAGAGGTGCCGGGCGCGCTGCTGGCTTTTGACACGGGTCCGGCCAATGCGCCGGTTGACGATCTGATGCAGGCGAGGTTGGGTTTGCCAATGGATCGGGACGGGGCTGTGGCGCAGGGCGGTTCGGTGGAGACCGGCGCGCTTGAGCTGTTTCTGGCCGAGCCGTTCTTTGCCCGTATGCCGCCGAAATCACTGGATCGCAACGATTTTGCCGAGATGATTGAACTGGTCAAAGAGCTCGGCGATGCGGATGCGGTCGCAACCCTGACCGGAATGTGCGCGGCCGGTGTGGCGCAGGGGATGGAGCATTGCCCGAAACCGCCCGAACGAGTGCTGGTTACGGGCGGCGGACGGCGCAATCCGGTGCTGATGAAGATGCTAAGTGTGTCACTGGACTGTCCCGTCGAACCGGTCGAGGCCGTCGGACTGGATGGCGACATGCTGGAGGCGCAGGCTTTTGCCTATCTCGCCGTGCGCGTCGCGCGGGGGCTGCCGACCTCGTGCCCGGGAACAACCGGGGTCAAGGCGTTGGTGGGGGGCGGGATTGTATCCTCGCCGTCCCCTGGGGTCGCGGTTGGCGGGTAAGGGGCGCTGCCCCTCGGCTTTGCGGCCTCACCCCGGGATAGTTGTGGCCAGATGAAGAACGGATCCTAACGGCTAAGGCTTTGGGTGTAGTCCGAGGTGAATTCGGCATAGCCGTTTGACGTGGATTTCAGATGCGCCTGTGTCCAGCGGTGCAGTTCGGGCAACTGATGGAACGGGACGTTCGGAAACGCGTGGTGCTCCGCGTGGTAGGGCATGTTCCAGGCGAGAAAGCGGATCAGCCTGTTGGTAAAGGTGGTGCGCGAGTTTTCCAGCATGTTGGCGACGGGCGGGCAGAGGCCGTGTTCGGCCAACAGGTAGAGACGCAGGAACGGCTGGCCGATCAGAACCGGAAGGATCCACAGCCAGAAGAGGGTTGGGGAAAACAACAGGCTGAGGACCGCGAGGGTGTAGAGGGACAGGAGACAGCGCGCCTCGGCCCGGATTGCGCGGTGCTGGCGGGCGGGCAGGTAGGGGGCGTCGATCCTGCCGCGGGCGTTGCGGAACATCACCCGTGCCATGCCGGACCAGTAGGGCCGGCCGCTGAGGTAGACCGCAAGGCTGCGCCAGTTGTCCGGGCGGGGCTTGCCGTCGAGCTCGGGGTCATTCTGCGGGTGATTGGTCCATTTGTGGTGGGCCAGGTGGAAAAAGCGAAACCATGTGAAGGGCAGCGCGATGGGAACCGAGACCACGTGGCCGACCGCGTCGTTGAGCCATCCGGTCCGAAACGGGGTTTTGTGGGTGCATTCGTGGCTGAGCGTGAACAGGAAGACCAGAAGAATGCCCTGCGGTAAGAGCAGAACGGGCCAGAACGGGATTTGTGCAGCGATGCCGGCACTGGTTGCAGCCAGAATCCCAAGATAGATCAGAAGATGTTTCAACCCGAAGATGTCCGAGCGTCTTTGCAGACGGTCCTTTGTGTCTGCCGGGATGGAAGAGACGAGCGCGCGGTGATCCATGGGGTCAGCTGCGCGGGATGTCGAAGCCGGGTTCGGCCAGTTCGAAGCCTTCGAACTTAAACCCCGGTGAGACCGTGCAACTGACCAATGTATAGGCGCCGGTGCTGCGGGCGGATTGCCAGTGGTTTTCCGGCACGATCAGTTGCGGCTCACCCTCAGACAGATCGGGGGTGAGCAGGTGATCGGTGGCCGGGCCGTGGCTGGTTGCGCTCAGCGAAAGGACCAACGGCGCGCCGGCGTGGTAAAGCCAGATTTCCGTGGCATCGACACGGTGCCAGTGGCTGCTTTCGTCTTGCTGCAGAAGGAAATAGATGCAGGTTCCAGTGGCGCGGCCTGAATTGCTGGCGCGCCAGGTTTCCCGGAACCAGCCGCCTTCAGGGTGGCGCTGCATTTGCAGGTGATTGATCATCTCTTGTGCGGTCATTTGATCCTCGGATGTTCGGGTCAATTATGCACGGGATGGCGCAATCCGCTATGGCAATCGCAGGCACAGGCCATATGTTTGGCGCATGACCCTGACGATCCCCTTTGACAATTCCTACGCCCGGCTGCCGGATACGTTTTTTGCGCGACAGGCGCCGGTTCCCGTTCGAGCACCGCAGATGATCGCGTTCAATGCCGATCTGGCCAAGGTTCTGCGAATTTCTGCGGGTGATGTGCAGGAAATGGCCGAGACCTTTGCCGGAAACGCCGTGCCTGCAGGGGCCGAACCGTTGGCGCAGCTTTATGCCGGGCATCAGTTCGGGCACTACAATCCGCAACTGGGCGATGGCCGCGCCGTGCTTTTGGGTGAGACGGTCGGCACGGATGGGGTGCGCCGTGACATTCAGTTGAAAGGGTCCGGACCGACCCCGTTTTCGCGGCAAGGGGACGGACGCGCCTGGCTGGGTCCTGTGCTGCGCGAATACGTGGTTTCCGAAGCCATGCACGCGCTGGGCATCCCGACGACCCGGGCGCTTGCGGCAGTGGAAACAGGTGAGGTTGTTCTGCGGGAAGGTCCGTTGCCCGGCGCGGTTCTGACCCGTGTGGCGCAAAGCCATCTGCGGGTGGGTACGTTTCAGGTCTTTGCCGCGCGCGGGCAGTTGGACAGTTTGAAACGGCTGACGGACTACGCGATTGCGCGCCATTATCCCGACACAGAGGGCCCCATGGGCCTGCTGCGTGCGGTTGTCGACGCGCAGGCGCAATTGATCGCGGGTTGGATGAGTGTGGGGTTTATTCACGGGGTGATGAACACCGACAATTGCTCGGTTGCCGGAGAGACCATCGATTACGGGCCGTGTGCCTTCATGGACAGCTATCATCCGAACACGGTCTACAGCTCGATTGACCGGATGAGGCGGTATGCCTATTCCAACCAGCCCGAGGTTGCCGTCTGGAATGTGGCGCAACTGGCCACATCGCTGATCCAGCAGATGGAGGACAAGGAAGCCGCCGTCGAGGAGGCGACTGAGGTCGTGCACGCCATGCCCGAGCTGCTGCAGGCGAACTGGCTACGCCGGTTCCGGGCCAAGATCGGGCTTGCAACGGCAGAGGACGGCGATCTTGAGATGATTTCCGACCTGCTGACGCGGATGGCCCAGAACGGTGCCGATTTCACAAATACTTTCCGCGCGCTGGGCAGCGATGCGGCACGGGACCAGTTCACCGAGCGCGAGGCGTTTGACGCCTGGGCCGAAGGATGGAGCGCGCGTCTGGTACGCGAGGCAGACCCGCAAAGCGTTATGGCAATGGCCAATCCGGCTTTCATCCCGCGCAATCACCGTGTCGAACAGATGATTCAGTCCGCCGTGAAAGGGGACTACGCGCCGTTTCACCGTCTGAACAAGGTACTGGCGAACCCATACGTGGATCAGCCTGATGCGGCCGACCTGATGCGACCCCCGACCGAGAATGAAGTGGTCCGGGCGACCTTCTGTGGCACGTGAGCGCAGAGGTTAGGGTGTCGCCTGATACGGGTTGATCGTGTCCGGCCAGCGCCGCTGGTACTGGGTGACCAAAAGCAACACATCCGATTCAGGCAACGCGGTTCGTGCATCGCTGATCATGCGCAAGTTCAGGGTGTCGATTTCGTCTGCAGTGACGGGGCGGCCCGGATCATAGTAGACCGTCACCAGAAAGCTGCGCCCCTGTTTTGTCACGGACATGTCCCGCAAGGTACCACCGTCTTCGGCGATGGCTTCGCGCAGGGCCCGGCGCGCGGTCGCCAGGTGTTCGGGGTTTGCGGTGACGTTCGCCAGTTCTCCCAAACCGCCCCGGAACTCGCGAAAATAGGTACCGACAGCCAGCAGACAGAGCACCAGAACGATGATCGAGTCCCCGATCGGAGCGATGGGCGCAAGGGGGCCATCGCGGAACAGGTAGATGGCGCCCAGCCCCAGTCCGGCGGCGGCGGTGATCATACCATCGAAAAGCGAAGCGCGGGCCTCCAGACGCAGGATCGAACTGTTCTTTCCGGTCTTGCGCCAGGTGAAGTGATGAAAGGCCCAAAGGAAAAGACAGGTGGCCCCGATCGTTGCGAAATACACGAACATCGGCGCGAAATTCAGCGGCTCGGGATCAATGCCGCTTAGATAGCTGTAGATGTTCTTGATTGCGTTTGTGATAGCGAACAGGACAAGCCCCAGCAGCGACAGGGCACGGAAGGTGGAGAAGATGGCCTCGTCCGCCGCATATCCGAAGGGGCGCAGCTTGTCGGGTCCTGCGCCGACGCGCTGGCTGATCCGGCGGCCCAGAACGGCAGAGCCGAAACCGATCAATGAAAACAGGCCATCCATCATGATGGCATTGGAGTTTGACAGGATACCGGCCAGAATACCGGCCCCGGCCATGAACAGGTTGCCCCACATGGCCACAAGTAGCGACCGACCTTCGAGGCGTTTCTTGTTGTCAGTGTCCGGCATTGCCATCCCGTTTTACCCCGAAGTAACATCAATCCGCTGCACAAATAGTCAATAGCGTGCATTTCGCCAATGATTTGAACTGCGCGGATTTTGCACCGAAAAACAAGTATTCCGGGGTTGCACACGGGAACGGGCGACGCAATCTTAGAGGTCTACGACAACCGGAAGCCCATGACCCGTTCGCCGACCCTTCGACTTGCCAGTTACAACATTCAGAAATGCGTCGGGCTGGACCTTCGGCGTCAGCCGCAGCGTATCCTTCAGGTTCTGGAGGGAATGAAAGCGGATATCGTGGTGTTGCAGGAGGCCGACAAACGTCTGCCGCCCCGGCCTGCGGCGCTGCCGCATTTCATGCTGGACGAAGCTGGCTGGAACATTGTCGATCTGGGCGGCGCGGGCAGCCTGGGCTGGCACGGCAACGCAGTAATCTGGCGGGGTGACGCCATACAGGTGCGCAGCGCATCCCATCACGAGTTGCCGGGGCTGGAGCCGCGCGGGGCCGTTCAGGTCGAATTCGATACTCAGATTGGTCCGCTTCGGGTTATGGGGATGCATCTGGGCCTGCTGCCCGCATCCCGCCGCCAGCAGTTGACGCAACTCAGGCGCAGCGATGCGGGGCAGAACAGTATGCCGACTGTCTGGGCGGGGGATTTCAACGAATGGTCGCGTCAGCCCGTGCTGGATCACCTGGTTCCGGGCATGCGGTTTCTGCCTCCGGTCGCAAGCTTTCCGGCGGCGCAACCCCTGGGCGCGCTGGACCGAATCGCGCTGGGCGGCGGCCTTGAGGCAATGCTGCACGGTGTACATAACGCGCGGCCGGCGCATATTGCGTCGGATCATCTGCCGGTCTGGGCTGACCTGCGGTCTGCAGTCTAGGGCGCACTGGAAAATCACCTGTGGCGCGCGCCGTGCAGACGTACTAAGACAGAAACCCGAACACTTCTGGGGGTCATCATGCCGGATACGATCATCACCCGATGCGAAGCCAAAGGGCTGCGCATGACGGGGCAGCGCCGCACAATTGCCCAGGTGCTGGAGGAAAGCGAAGACCATCCGGATGTCGAAGAACTGTACACGCGCGCCTCGGCCGTTGATTCCGGCATTTCCATTGCAACAGTCTACCGGACCGTCAAATTGTTCGAAGAGGCGGGAATACTGGAGCGGCTGGAATTCGGCGACGGACGCGCGCGGTACGAGGACGCCGAGCGCGATCACCACGATCATCTGATCGACATGCAGTCGGGCGAGGTGATCGAGTTCGTTGATCCCGAGATCGAGGCACTGCAGGAAAAGATTGCCGCCAAGCTGGGCTACAAGCTGAAAGGGCACCGGCTGGAACTGTATGGTGTGCCGCTGGAACAGGACTGACCTATCACGAAAAGCGATTGGTCGCTTCAAATCAATTCATTATACCTGTCGTAATCCGGCTTGCGACGTCGCGAATGTTCCGGTTTTGGTGACTCACAGGCTCAGATTTTTTCAGCCCACCCAAACGGACACGCGCATGAATAACGTAAACGGCATATTGCTGATCATTGGCTCGATGGTGGCCTTTTCGCTTGAAGACATGTTCATCAAGCATCTGTCGACCAGTGTTTCGACCGGCCAGATCATGATTGTTCTGGGGCTGTTTTGCAGCCTTGTTTTCGTGCTGATGTCGTTGGCCACACGCAAACGCATCCTTGATCCGGTGGCGTGGCAGCCGTTGCCGCTGGCCCGTGCCGCGACCGAAGCGGTGGGGGCATTGACCTTTGTTACCGCCCTGTCGCTTGTCGACCTGTCCACAGTTGCAGCTGTGTTCCAGGCGATGCCGCTGGCGGTGACCATGGGGGCGGCGCTGTTTCTGGGGGAACAGGTAGGCTGGCGGCGGTGGAGCGCGATTGGCGTTGGTTTCATCGGTGTTCTGATGATCATTCGTCCCGGACTTGAGGGTTTCCAGCCCGAGTCCCTGTTTGTCGTGGCAACCGTGATTGCCATTGCGGCGCGGGATCTGATCACGCGGAAACTTGATGTTCGCGTCGCGTCATCTGTTGTGGCGCTGCAGGCCTACATCGCGGTGGCGTTTGCCGGTGCGGTTCTGATGGTGTTTTCGGCTCAACCGGTCATTCCGCTGCAAACGGCGCAGATCGGTCCTTATCTTGGCGCGATCGGGTTTGGCGTTCTGGGATATTATGGCATCGTAACCGCGATGCGGATCGGTGAGGCGTCGGCCCTGACGCCATTCCGGTACACCCGCCTGGTCTTCTCGATTGCCGCAGGGATGCTGATGTTCGGCGAACGTCCCGACCAGATGACACTGGCCGGTGCCATGCTGATCATGGGTTCCGGCCTTTACACCTTTGTTCGCGAGCGCCGTCTGGCGCGTGCCATGGCGGTTGCGGCCTGACGGATCGTCGCAGGTTGGCGCAAACAGGATGCTGTTAGCCCTAAAGGCCACCTGATTAGCGTGTTAGCGATAACATGACCGGTTTACTTTTCACCCGGTGATGGTATGAGGCGTGCAACTGAACGCAGCCACAGGGACGGGCCTTATGAGCACCATCATCGACATCCATGCACGTGAAATTCTGGACAGCCGGGGCAACCCGACGGTCGAAGTGGACGTGATCCTGGAAGACGGCACCATGGGCCGCGCCGCTGTGCCCTCTGGCGCATCAACCGGCGCCTATGAAGCGGTGGAAAAGCGCGATGGCGACAAGTCGCGCTATATGGGCAAGGGCGTTCTGGAAGCCGTCGCCGCCGTGAACGGTGAGATCGCGGAAGAACTGGTGGGCTATGACGCGACCGAGCAGGTGGCGATCGATCAGGCGATGATCGAACTGGACGGGACCGAAAACAAGGGCCGTCTGGGCGCAAACGCAATCCTGGGTGTCTCGCTGGCGACTGCCAAGGCCGCAGCGGATTTCACCACGCAGCCATTGTATCGCTATGTGGGCGGCACTTCGGCCCGTGTTCTGCCTGTACCGATGATGAACATCATCAACGGCGGTGAACATGCAGACAACCCGATAGACATTCAGGAATTCATGATCATGCCCACCTCGGCCGCGAATATCCGCGAAGCCGTGCGCATGGGGTCCGAGGTGTTCCACACGCTGAAACGCGAGTTGTCAGCCGCTGGTCTGGCCACCGGTGTCGGCGATGAGGGCGGCTTTGCCCCCAATATTGCATCCACCCGCGAGGCTCTGGATTTCATCCTGCAGTCCATCGAAAAGGCAGGCTACAAGCCGGGCGAGGAAATCCACCTGGCGCTGGATTGTGCGGCAACCGAATACTACAGGGACGGCAAATACGTCCTGTCGGGCGAGAATATCTCGCTGACGTCCGAGGAAAATGCCGAGTATCTGGCGGCGCTGGTCAAGGATTACCCGATCATCTCGATCGAAGACGGCATGTCCGAGGATGACTGGGACGGCTGGAAAGCTCTGACCGACATGATCGGCGACAAGATACAGTTGGTGGGTGATGATCTGTTTGTAACTAACCCGGCGCGTCTGGCCGAAGGGATCGAGCGCGGTTGTGCCAACTCGATGCTGGTCAAGGTAAACCAGATCGGATCGCTGACCGAGACCCTGCGCGCTGTCGATATGGCGCATCGCGCACGCTACACCAATGTGATGTCGCACCGCTCGGGCGAGACCGAGGACGCAACCATCGCTGACCTGGCGGTTGCAACTAACTGTGGTCAGATCAAAACCGGCTCGCTCGCGCGGTCGGACCGGCTGGCCAAGTACAACCAGTTGATCCGGATCGAGGAGTCACTGGGTGAGGTCGCGGAATATGCCGGAGCATCGATCCTGCGCTGAGTCGGAGCCTTTCGGCAAAAATAATAAGAATCCTGACTGAAGATCATTGCGGAGTCAGATGCTTTGGCCCGCGTGTCAAAAAAACATGTTCCTCCCTCGCCGATTAGGCGGGGGCGGGGTACGGCATTTCAGTGAATTGGGGATAGGTGCCTCGGACAAGAGTTCCCGTAGTCGCCCGGTTCATGCCATTCGGCAAGCAGCTTGGGAAACATGATTGTTTGACGGGTTCTGGCCGAGTTGTGGGGCGCAGCAGTGTGGTAGAACCGAGCTGATCAGCAATCGGGTCTATGTTCGCCCATCCAGGGCTTGGGAGAACCAGAGCGGCGTCAAACAGGTGCCAGATCGGTTGCTCATTCTATGTGTTACAAACGATAGGGCTTTTGATGGGGGGCGTTTTCAAGCTGCCGCCTTGCTGTCTGTCACTGGAGCATGTGGTGAAAATCTCAGTTCTCCGTATCGCTTTCAGGTTGTGGCAAAGGGGCGCGTTTTGTCGCGAAAGTGTAAATTTCGGGATGCGAGGACAGAAAATATTCAAAAAATCCGAGACGAAATTAGGAAAACGCTCGAAAAGTCCGATCGCTGGATCGTCTATGGTTATCAATGCTCTAGCAGTGAATATGCTGGTCAAAAGACCGCGAAAACAGACATATCGGCGGAAAATGGCCGAGTATTATATCGTTATGTGTGAACTTGTTCCTAACGGCGGTGTCTCAACATGAGTTATCCTGATTGCATTGCAGAAAGGAGCTCACGATGTCTGTATCAAAATTCCTTCTGATGGTTTCGGCCCTGTCCGTATCCTTCCTTGCGGCCTGCGCAGGACCCGATACCTACCCGATCACAGGGATGCAGGTGTCTCAGGATGACCCGGTTCAGGAAATGTATAACCCCGATGTGATCTTCCGCGGGGAAAGCCGCTAGAGCGTTCTGCTCATCAGCATATAGCGGTCGCGGGCCTTGAAGCCGCTGCGCAGGTAGAGTTTTTGCGCAGCGTCATTGGTGCGATCGACTTCCAGATGCAGGGCCGTCACTCCGGCCTCGGCAAGGGCTTTGGGCAGATCGTGCAGCACTTCGGAAGCGATACCGCGTCCACGCACGGCCGGGCGGATGTAGATTTCATCGACAAAGCCGTCCATGCCGCCGAACTCGACCGACCACCCGAAAGTCAGGATGATATAGCCCAGCGGAGCCCGGCCGGGGCCAATCAGGTATATGCACCCATGCGGGATTCCTTCCAGAAGGGGACGCAGAGCTTCGCGCCGCTGGTCGGCATCCTGTTCAATTCCGGTCTCGGCATGGAATGCGGAAACCAGCGTCATCAGGCGGTCCAGGTCGTCCGGTCGGGCGAGGCGGAGTGCTGCGGTCATAGCCGGGCCAGCCTTTCTGTAAGTAGTGCAAAGAAACCATCAGCGTCCACATCGCCCATGAATGTGGCGTTTGGTGCGCGGTCGGTGACGCCCCACCAATCTGCGACGGTCATGCCCATGGTCAGTTCTGAATGGGTTTCAATCTCGACATTGACGTGACGCCCGCTGAACAGGTCGGAACGGATCAGATAGGCGGTGACGCAGGGATCGTGCAGCGGAGCGCCTTCGCTGCCATATTTGTTCATGTCGAACCGCTCGAAGAAATCTGTCATTTCGGCCACGGCGATGCCGACCTTGTTGCCGAGCGCGCGGAAGGCGTCATTTCGGGGTCTGGTGACAAGTGCCTTGTGAGTGACATCCAGCGGCATGACGACGATAGGCCTTCCGGATTTGAACACGATATCAGCAGCTTCCGGATCGACGTGAATGTTGAATTCCGCTGTTGGGGTGATGTTTCCGACCTCAAAATAAGCCCCGCCCATCAGGACAATTTCCTGAACGCGGTCGACAATGTCGGGGGCCTTCTGAAACGCCGTTGCGATATTGGTCAGCGGACCCAGCGGGCAAAGCGTCACGGTCCCCGGTGCCTGTGTACGCAGGGTGTCGATGATAAAATCGACC
Organism: Ruegeria sp. AB8; assembly: GCF_056542605.1. Taxonomy (NCBI): domain Bacteria; kingdom Pseudomonadati; phylum Pseudomonadota; class Alphaproteobacteria; order Rhodobacterales; family Roseobacteraceae; genus Ruegeria; species Ruegeria sp. AB8. The sequence goes on along the minus strand of NZ_JBQGAB010000001.1, from coordinate 193,252 downwards.
GCGTGGCCTTGCGCCAGCGGCATCTGCGGGTCGGGCAGAACAGGGCCGTCCAGGCCGGTTTTACCGTGCACATGTTCCGCAGTGATCAGAGGGCGGTTCAGCGGGCGGTCGCATCCGGCATAAACGGGCACTTCGGTGTGACCGGCCAGTTCGCAGACGATACGCGCATTCTTGGCCGTCAGTTCCAGCGGCACGTTTCCGGCGACGGCGGTGATGCCCAGAACCTCGACCTCTTCGGGGCTGGCCAGCGCCAGCAGGATGGCGACGGCATCGTCCTGTCCGGGATCGGTGTCGATTATGATCTTGCGGGCGGTCATGCTCTGCCTCCGGGGGTGGTGAAGGTCGGACACTGACAAGCTGAGCGTGTCTTGTCCAGTTGTTTCAGGCCCCGGTTGTTGCGCTTACCGGCGGGAGTTTGCCATTGGCGCGGTGTTCCTCGATTTTCACCTCGTCCCACAGCGCATCCATCTCGGCCAGATCACTTTGGGTGGGCGTCTTACCGCGTTCGGCCAGCCGGGCTTCGACCTTCTCGAAGCGGCGGGTGAACTTGGCGTTTGTGCGGCGCAGGGCGGCCTCGGGTTCGATGCCTAAGTGGCGGCCAAGGTTGACGATCACGAACAGCAGATCACCGAATTCGTCCTCGAGCGCGTCGGCATCCATGCTGTCGCGCGCCTCTTCCAGTTCAGCGGCCTCTTCCGTGATCTTGGCCAACACGTGGCTGGCATCGGGCCAATCAAATCCGACCCGGGCGGCGCGTTTTTGCAGTTTATGGGCACGCAGCAGGGCAGGCAGGTTGGCCGCAACCCCGTCCAACGCTCCTTTCTGTTTCTTGCCTGCACGCTCTGCCGCCTTGATGGTTTCCCAGTCCGCTGTCTGTTGTTCGGCGGACTTGTCGCGGGACTCGTCGCCGAACACATGCGGGTGGCGGTCGACCATCTTGTCCGACATGGTGCGAACCACGTCCTGAAAGGTGAAATGCCCAGCCTCTTCAGCCATTTGCGCGTGAAAGACGGATTGAAACAGCAGGTCTCCCAACTCGCCCTTCAGCTCGTCATACGCCTCACGTTCGATGGCGTCAGCGACCTCGTAGGCTTCTTCGATCGTGTAGGGGGCGATGGTCGCGAAATCTTGTTCGATATCCCACGGACAGCCCGATTCGGGGTCGCGCAGGCGGCGCATGATTTCCAGCAAGCGCTCGATCCCAGCGTCAGGGTCGGTGATCAGCGGATTTTCAGCCATTGCGAAGCCCCTTGTTCCGGTGTCAGATGCATCCATCCCGCAGCTTGGATCAGGAGTCCACCCCCGATGCCCGTCGTCAACCGAATTGCCGATTTCTCTGCCGATATGGCCGCATGGCGCCAGCACCTGCATAAAATCCCGGAACTGGAGTTCGAATGCCATGAAACGGCGGCTTTTGTCGCGGACCGTCTGCGCGAGTTCGGCGTGGATGAACTGCACGAAGGCATCGCCAAAACCGGCATGGTCGCCATCATCAACGGGCAGGGTGAAGGGCCGACCATTGGCCTGCGTGCGGATATGGATGCGCTGCCGATCACGGAGGAGACTGGTGTCGCCTATGCCTCGACGAATCCGGGCAAGATGCATGCCTGCGGCCATGATGGGCACACGACCATGTTGCTGGGGGCCGCGCGGTATCTGGCCGAGACACGAAATTTCCGGGGGCGGGTTGCACTTATCTTTCAGCCCGCCGAGGAAGAAGGCGGCGGGGCCGGCGTGATGGTGGAAGAAGGCATCATGGACCGGTTTGACATCTCGCAGGTCTATGCGCTGCACAACGCGCCGGGCATTGCCGAAGGGGCGTTCCACACAACGCCCGGCCCGATCATGGCGGCGGTCGACACGTTCGAGGTGCATATAAAGGGCAGGGGCGGCCATGGCGCGATGCCGCATGAAACCCGCGATCCGGTGATGGCGGCCTGCGGTATCGCGCAGGCGATCCAGACCATCGTCAGCCGCAATAACTACGCGTTGGATGATCTGGTGGTTTCGGTCACGCAGATTCATACCGGAACCGTGAACAACGTGATTCCCGACACGGCCTATATAAACGGCACCGTGCGCACCTTTGATCCCAATGTGCAGAAGATGGTGATGGAGCGGATGGAGCAGATCGTGCAGGGGCAGGCGGTATCCTACGGTGTCGAAGCGCGGCTGGACTATGACGTCAGTTACCCAGCCACGGTTAACGATGACGCCAAGGCGGTATTTGCGGCTGAAGTCGCCCGCGAGGTTTCCGGCGATGACCGGGTCACGGCCAATAGCGGGCGCGAGATGGGGGCCGAGGATTTTTCCTATATGCTGCAGGCACGTCCCGGCGCATATCTGTTTCTGGGACAGGGTGAAGGTGCAGGACTGCATCACCCGAAGTACAACTTCAACGACGACATCGCACCGATCGGGGCCTCATTCTTTGCCCGGATCGTGGAAAAGGCGCAGCCGCTGGGCTGACAGGGAGAAGACATGGCACTGGAAGACGCAAAAAACCAAGTGGATGAGGCGTTCACCAATCCCGACCTCAAGGGGTTGTCCTACGAGAACACGTTCGGGGGCGCGACCTCGTTCCTGCGGCGGCTGTATACCAAGGATCTGAACGGAGTTGACATCGCCGTGACAGGCGTACCTTTTGATCAGGCCGTCACCAACCGCCCCGGCACCCGTCTGGGCCCCCGCGCGATCCGCGAGGCCAGCGCCCTGCAATCGCCCGATGCGCCTTATGGCTGGCCCTTTGATGCGCTCAGCGAACTGGCCATCGTCGACTATGGCGACATGGCCTACGACTATGCCAACATCCCGGCCTTTCCCGACACGCTGACCGATCACATCCGCACCATTCTGGAGGCGAATGTCGCCTCGGTCACGCTGGGCGGGGACCACTACATCAGTTTTCCAATCCTGAAGGCCTATGCCGAGAAATACGGGCCGATATCGCTGCTGCAATTCGATGCGCACACGGACACCTGGGCCGATGACGACATGTCCCGCGTGGACCACGGCACGATGTTCTACAAGGCGGTGAAATCCGGGATCGTGGACCCGAAGCGCTCGGTTCAGGTGGGGATTCGCACACACAACGAGGATACGCTGGGCGTCAACATCATCGACGCGCGCGAAGTGTATGAGTCCGGCCCTGCCGCCGTGGCGCAGAAGATCAAGGGTATTCTGGGCGACAGTCCCGTTTACCTGAGCTTTGACATTGATGGGCTGGACCCTGCCTTTGCACCCGGTACCGGGACGCCTGTCTGGGGCGGGCTGACCTCGATCCAGACGCAGATCATTCTGCGCGACATCGCCGGGATCAACATCAAGGGCGGCGATGTGGTCGAGGTTTCGCCTCCGTTCGACACCTCCGGCGCCACCGCGATTGCCGGGGCGCATGTGGCGACGCAGATCATTTGCCTGCTGGGCTGGAACAAGCTGGCTCCGGTTTAACATTTGGTTAGTCATACTTCCGGTATTTGCTTGATTGTGTGACCGGGCAGAAGGGAAAACAGGCATGGCAGATTTCAACCAACCGATCAGCGGCAATGATCTGGCCCGGTTTTCGGGACCGAACACCTTCATGCGCCTTCCGCAGGCGGCCTCGCTTGAGGGGCTGGATGTGGCGGTTTTGGGTATTCCAATGGATATCGGCACCTCGTGGCGGTCGGGCACGCGGTTCGGGCCGAAACAGATCCGAAGTGAAAGCGCGATGATCCGGCCCTATAACATGGCGACATTCGCCGCGCCGTTTGACAGTTTGCAGATTGCCGATATCGGCGATCTGGCGATCAATACGTTTTCGCTGGCTGACAGTCTGACGATCATAAAGGACAGCTATGACGGCATTCTGGCGCAGAACGTGACCCCGGTGGCGATGGGGGGCGATCATTCGATCACCCTGCCGATCCTGCGCGCGATTGCGGCAAAGCACGGTTCGGTCGCCCTGGTGCATGTGGATGCCCATGCGGACGTGAATGACGAGATGTTTGGCGAGCGTGAGACCCATGGCACCGTCTTCCGCCGCGCCTACGAAGAGGGGCTGATCATTCCCGACAAGACCTTTCAGATCGGAATTCGCGGGTCCGGTTACGCCGCCAGCGATTTCACTGAAGCGAAGGGATGGGGTTTCCGCCAATATCCGGCCTGGGAACTGTGGCAGCAGAACCTGACCGAGATCGGCTCGCTTATCCGCAAGTCTGTAGGGGATCATCCGGTTTACATCACCTACGACATTGACAGTCTGGACCCGGCCTATGCGCCCGGCACCGGGACACCCGAGATTGCGGGGCTGACCACACCGCAGGCGCTTCAACTGATCCATGCGCTTGGGGGCATGAATGTCGTGGGCTGTGATCTGGTCGAGGTTTCGCCGCCCTACGATCCGTCCGGCAACACGGCGCTGACAGCGGCGAACCTGTTGTTTGAATTGATCTGCATCCTGCCCGGAGTGACGTCACGATAACCGGGGTCGCATATTGCCCCGCATCCCGATCCGGCTAGGGTTTGTCAAAGGGTTGGGATCGGGATGACAAAGATGGTGCTGTGGCTTTGTGTTGCGCTGGTGGTTGGACTGGCGGCTTTCATACGGCTGGCTCCGTCCGATCCCGTGACATGGCACGTCGCGCCGGTTGGTAACTCGGACCGGGACATGAAAGGCGGCGTGGTGCGCGTGGTTGAAACCGGTCCGGACGGGTTGGCGCGTTTCGATACAATTGCAAGGGCCGCTCCACGGACAACGGTTTTGGCCGGGTCGGTTGGTGATGGAATGGTGACATATGTCACCCGAACACCGACATTAGGGTTTCCCGATTACACAACGGCACAGCAAGACGGGGACATCCTGCGCATTCACGGCAGATTGCGGTTCGGGCGTTCAGATTTTGGGGTAAACCGGGTTCGTGTCGACCGGTGGTTGGCTTTGTTGCAGCCCTGAGGACAGGCACCCCTCCTGCACCTCGCGCCACATGGGGACGTTCAGTGACATCTGGCATTGGGCCATGAACATGCGGCCATCGACCTGCAGGCAGATCATCTCTCCCAGTTCGACGCGGGTGCCGGATTTATCGGTGCAATAACAATCCTGAACCTTGCCGCCGGGGCCGACCACATCGGCCATGGCAGGTGCCGCGCAGAGGGCAAGAACAAGCACGATCCGTTTCATGAATAACAGCTTAGCACAAGGCTTGCCCTTGACCAAAGCCCCCGGATGATAGACACCCCGCGCATGATCCCCGAAGAACGCCTTGAACAGATAACTCAGCGATTCCAGTACCTCGAAGCGGCCATGGCAGATGGCGCGTCGGGCGGTGATATTGCGGCATTGGCCAAGGAATATTCTGACCTCAAGCCGGTGGTTGATCAGATCATGGCCTGGAGACAGCTCGTGGCCGATCTGGCCGAGGCAAAGGTGATGCTGGCCGACCCCGACATGAAGGAACTGGCCGAGGAGGAAATCCCGGCGTTGCAGGCACGTATTCCCGACGCAGAGCACGCGTTACAACTGGCGTTGTTGCCGCGGGACGCAGCGGATGCGCGCCCGGCGATGTTGGAAATCCGTCCCGGCACCGGCGGGGATGAGGCCGCATTGTTCGCCGGAGACCTTTTGCGCATGTATCAGCGCTATGCCGAAGCGCGGGGATGGCAGTTCGAAATCATCGAGGAGCAAGCCTCCGATCTGGGCGGGATCAAGGAAGTGGTGGCCCATATCAAGGGTGACAACGTCTTTGCGCGCATGAAATACGAATCCGGCGTGCATCGGGTGCAGCGGGTGCCAGAAACCGAAAGTGGCGGACGAATTCACACCTCGGCGGCTACGGTGGCAGTTTTGCCCGAGGCTGAGGACGTGGATATCCAGATTGACGCGGGTGACATCCGCATCGACACGATGCGGTCTTCCGGTGCTGGTGGTCAGCACGTGAACACCACCGACTCGGCCGTACGGATCACCCACCTGCCCAGCGGCATCGTGGTAACCAGTTCCGAGAAATCCCAGCACCGCAACCGCGAGATTGCGATGCAGGTGCTGAAAACGCGGCTTTACGATCTGGAGCGGCAGCGAATCGACAGCGAGCGTTCGGCGGATCGGGCCAGTCAGGTCGGCTCGGGCGACCGGTCCGAGCGGATCAGGACCTATAATTTCCCCCAAGGTCGCATGACGGATCACCGTATCAATCTGACTCTGTACAAGCTGGATCAGGTGATGCAGGGCGATCTGGAAGAGGTGATCGATGCGCTGACCGCAGATGATCAGGCGCGGCTTCTGGCCGAGATGGCGCAATGACCGGGGCGCAGACTGCGGCGCAGGCGATGGTGGCGGCAACTGCCCGGCTGCGCGCGGCAGGCGTTGAAGATCCGGCGCGGGACGCGCGGCTGTTGCTTGCTCATGCGGCCCGGATCGAAGCCAGCCGGGTCACTCTGATCGCGCCCGAGGAGCTGTCGCCGGATATCGCCGAGCGCTACGACCAGCTGATCTCGCTTCGGGCCATACGCGTTCCGGTCTCGCACCTGTTGGGAGAGCGCGAGTTTTACGGCCGCCGGTTTCGCGTCAGCCGTGATGTTCTGGACCCGCGCCCCGAAACGGAAGTATTGATTGAAGCGGCCCTGAGCGAACCTTTTGACCGGGTGTTGGATCTGGGGGTCGGGTCCGGTTGTATTCTGATTACGCTGCTGGCCGAGCGGCGCAGCGCAACCGGGGTTGGTGTCGACCTCAGCGAAGCCGCCTGTTTGCAGGCCAGCGCCAATGCGGTGCAGCATCAGGTGCAGGCCCGCATCGATGTCTGGCATTCCGACTGGTTTGGGGCGGTTGATGGCATGTTTGACCTGATCGTTTCGAACCCGCCTTATATCTCGCTTTCCGAAATGGAGGAGCTTTCCCCCGAAGTACGCGAACATGAACCGCGACTAGCGTTGACAGATGAGGGCGACGGGCTAGATGCGTATCGTCGGATCGCGTCATCGGCCCCGGATTTTCTGTCGCGGGGCGGGCGTCTTCTGGTCGAAATCGGACCGACGCAGGCCAACTATGTGTCCGCGTTGTTTGATGCCGCCGGACTGGCGGAAATTCGTGTCATTTCCGATCTGGACGGGCGGGATCGGGTAATTGTCGCAAGAATGCCCGGTTAGGCCCGAAAACTGAGGCTGAAATGCGCCTGCGAAAGTAAAAAAGCTGCGAAATATCCGATAAACCCCTTGTCTGCGCGGGCAGGACATGCTTACTCAGAGTAGTCAGCGAGGCTGGCGCTTTTGCAGCGCACCCCTGACGCCAAGCCCAAAAAAGTCGATGACGCGGTACGGGACAAGCCTCTGAGCAGCGTAAGGTACGGGTTGATCGACAGCGAATGACAAGGCTGACGTAAAGTAAGATGAGATCTTCAAAATCCCGCTCGCGGGCCAAGAATAACCGCAATCGCCCTTCTGGTGGTAACGTCGTAAACCGGGTTTTCGACAGTTCAGGCCCCGAGGGCAAGGTGCGTGGCACGCCGCAACAAATCATTGATAAGTACAATCAGCTGGCGCGTGACGCGCAGTTGTCCAACGACCGCGTGGCGGCCGAAAATTTCCAGCAGCACGCCGAGCATTATCTGCGCATGCTGAGCGAAGCGCAGCGCGAGATTGATGCGCGCCGCGAAGAGCAGGAGCGCCAGAATCGCGAGCGCCAGGCCGAACGCGATCGCGAACGCGCCGAACGTCAGGAACGTGAAGCTGCCCGCCAGGCAGACCCGGCCGAGGCACCGCAGCCCGACGTGATGGATTTCGGTTCTGAGGAGGCAACGCCGGAATCGGGTCTGGTCGAGACGCCGGAAAGCAAAGAGGATGCGCCGGTCGCCGAAACGCCCGAGAAAAAGGAAAAACCCGCGCGCAAGCCCCGGGGCCGTAAGCCCAAGGCCGCGCCTGCACCTGCTGAAGAAGCGCCTTCAAGTGAAGGCGACGCGCCGGAAGCGGCTGAGTAAGCGCTCGTATCGGTTGAGAAGAAGCCCCGGGTTACGCCCGGGGTTTTTTGTTTCAGCCTTTGGAAACTTCACGCGCCAGCGCGCAGAAGGCTTCCAGAGGGACCTGTTCGGCCCGTTCCGTGGGCTGGATACCGGCAGCCAGCAGACGATCCTCGATATCCGGGGCCACGCCTTTCAGCGAGGCGCGCAGCATCTTGCGGCGCTGGTTGAATGCGGCGGCGACCACGCGGGACAGTGTTGCAGCATTTGCCGGGAAACGCGGCTCGGGCAGGGCGGTCAGGTGGACCACTGCGCTTGAAACCTTGGGCGGCGGAGTAAACGCGCCGGGCGGCAGGGACATGGCAATACGCGCCTCGGCTCGCCACTGGGCCAGGATAGCGAGGCGGCCATAGGCCTTGCTTCCGGGTTGGGCGACGATACGCTCGGCCACTTCGCGCTGGAACATCAGAGTCAGGCTTTGCCAGAACGGCGGCCATTTGGGCGGTGTGAGCCACCGCACCAGCAGTTCGGTGCCGACATTGTACGGCAGGTTGGCTGCGATGCGAATCGGCGGGGTCAGATGGGCCAGAGGGTCGATTTCCAGAGCGTCGCCGTTGATTACTTCGAGCCGGCCTGGATAGGCGGCGGCGATGTCGTTCAGGGCGGCGATGCAGCGCGTATCTTTTTCGACCGCGACGACCTTGCGCGCGCCTTCGGACAGCAGGCCACGGGTCAGTCCGCCGGGGCCCGGCCCGATTTCCAGCACATCGCATTGGGTCAGATCCCCGGCCTGACGGGCGATCTTCGCGGTCAGGTTCAGGTCGAGCAGAAAGTTCTGACCCAGCGACTTGCGGGCCGAGAGCTGATGTGACGCGATGACTTCGCGCAGAGGGGGGAGGGTGTCGATTGCGCTCATGATCCGATTACCGTGGCGCGGGTTGGTGGGTAAGCGCCAGAGGTTTTTTGCCTCCGGCGGGGATATTTTCGGCCAGGTGAAGGATCAAGGGGTTTGTGCCATCTGTTGGGCAAGTTTCAGGGCCTCGATCAGGCTTGTGGGATTGGCGATTCCTTTTCCGGCGATGTCCAGTGCGGTGCCGTGGTCAGGCGACGTGCGTATGAAGGGCAGGCCCAGCGTTACGTTTACGCCCTTGTCAAAATCCAGTGTCTTGATCGGGATCAGGGCCTGATCGTGATACATGGCGATTGCGGCATCGTATCGGGCGCGGGCGGCGGCGTGGAACATCGTGTCGGCCGGATGGGGGCCGGTGACGGTGTAGCCGTTGGTTGGCAGGCCTTTCAGAAGCGGCGCGATCCAGTCCAGTTCTTCCATTCCCATTTTGCCGCCTTCGCCAGCATGTGGATTGAGGCCCGCCACCGCGATACGGGGGTGTGCGATGCCGAATTGACGGCGCAGACCGTCAGCCGTGATTGCAATGGTGTCGCGCAGCAGATCTGGTGTCAGTTCGGACGGCACGCGGGACAGCGGGATGTGGATCGTGGCGGGCACGACGCGCAGATTGGAACTGGCCAGCATCATCACCGCGCGCTCCTGACCGGCGAGGGCTGCCAGAAACTCGGTATGTCCGGGGAAGGAAAACCCGGCCCCGTCGATCAGGGCCTTCTTGTGAATGGGCGCGGTGCATAGCGCCGAGGCCTCGCCCGAGCGCACGAGGTTGACGCCCAGTTCAATGGTATCGATGACCGACGGCGCATTGTCCGGATCGGGATGGCCCGGTCGGTTGGGCGCGGGAAATTCCATGTGCAGCACAGGCAGGGCCTCGGCACTGACGGCTTGCGCCTGCGATGGTGCGCTTATTTTGCGGATCGGGGTGCCTTTGGGCAGGTGTGCAGCGTCGCCGATATAGAAAAACGGGCAGGCGCCGTGCAATTGGGACCATGCGCCAGCGGCGATTTCAGGGCTGATCCCGGCCGGTTCCCCGCAACTGAGCGCAATGGGGGCGGTCATTGCGAGATGATGGTCGCATCGGCCTTCATCTGTTCCAGAAGACTGTCGGCAAAGGCTTGCAGGCGCTGCTGGGTCAAGGCATTCGCAATGTCCTGGCGCGTCGTGTCCTCTCCCCTGTCCAGAGTGCGGGTGCACAGCATCAGGAACATCAGAGTCTGCCCGTTGTTGCGGGTGAGCGTTGTCGACACCTCGTTGTTGTCCAGCTTGGCCAGTTCCAGCGCAACATCGCGCGGGATTTCCGACGGGGCCGCGGACACACGATCCAATGCTGCAGCCGGCTGATCCTTCGCGATGCCATAAAGGTCGTCGCAGGTGTCGATCTCTTCCTTCAGCCTGTTGGCCCGGGTCAGGGTTTCCGCGCTGCGCCCGCCGGGCAGGTAATACGCGGCATAGTCGATCTCGGAATACCGGGGCGCGGCGGTCGAAACCTCGCGAACGCCGCGCATCTGGAACAGGGCGACAGCGTTGGGCAGCGACAGCGGCGCGGTGATTTCGCCGTTCTTGAGGCCCAGAAGCACCGGTTGCAGGGCCGGGGGCAGGTCGGTCAGGCCCAGCCATTCCAGCCTGCCGCCATTATCACGGGTAGCGGCGGCTGAGTACTGTGTGGCAGCGGCAGAGAAGGCGTCATAGCCTTCGAGTTTCGAGATTTCGTCTGCCAGGACCTGGGCCTGAGGCAGAGTTTGCGGGGTCACCGGGATGATGATTTCAGACAGCAGAACCTGCAGGCCGCCATTGCCGCCTTGTCCCAGTGCGCGGTTGATCTCGTCTTCCGAAGGGCGGGACTGGGAAAGAAAGCGTGTGCTGATGAACTCGCGCCAAGCCAGTTGGTTGGCGACCAGATCCCGCACGGTTTCGCGATCGACCCCTTCATTTTTAAGGGCATTGAGGAATTCGTCGGACGACAGCTGACCGCGGGATGCGAATTCGTCGATACCGACCTCAATGTCTTCGGGTGTTGCCGTGATGCCGGCATCGCGCAGGGCCTGATTGCGCAGGCTGTCTTCAATCAAAGCTTCGCGCACCTCTTGGTCTGAACTGCCGGGAACGCCCAGAACGGTCAGCAATTGCTGGCGTTGCTGCAACTCGTACCAGGTGATGATGTCCTGATTGACGCGGATCGCCGGCGAGAACAGGCTTTGGGCCGAGATCTGCCCGGCTGCGAGCGTGATGACTGCGGCAGCAAGTGCCGGAATGGCCCGCCTGATCCAGCCGGAACGAATAAACCTTGAGAAACCTGATTTCAGCTGCATGATCTTTTGTACTTCTTACCGCCGCCGTCGATGGCGTAACCTGTCAGGGCAACGGTAAACCCGAATTCCGTCGAAGGCTCAATACTTGATGTTGATGTGAAGCGTCGGCTGACGCTCATGTTAACCTGAACACATTCGTTCTGATAGGTCAGTCCAAACCCGTACCGGATCGGTTCGTCTTCGCTGAGGTCATAGCGCGCCTCGGCGCGAGTCAGCCAGTTCTCGTCTATTCTGTAGCGCCCGTTCACCCAGAATTCTGAGATTTCGTCATCCACGTTCTCGTCCGGGTCAGGCTCCTGCCAGACATAGCTGCCGACGATTGCATCGTCACCGCGCGCCCATTGACCACGCAGTTCGGCTTTTGCAAAGCTGAAATCGCCGTTGACCAGGCCGCGCCCGCCAATGGACCAGCCCTTGACCGTGTCTACCTGCCCGGCAATCAGCAAATCGGAAGACGTGCCTTGAAGGCCGGATGTCAGGTTGAAGGCCGGGTCGGCATCGGCGCGGAAAACCTGACCTATCGTTGCCAATGCACGTGAGCCATTGATGCCGTACCGCGCCCAGTTGACGCCCACAACGCCGGTCGGCCCGTCTTCACGGCGGTCAACTGCGGGAAAGCGGGACAGGGAAAGCAGATCACCCTGATCGAATTCCTGAAATGTGCTTTCGTCAATCGGCACGTCATTGGTCGACACATGGGTCCACCCGACCTGAGCGATAGGTTCCAGCACCTGCGAGGCACCGGATGCTTCGCGGCGCTGCATCGGATAGCGCAGGGTCATTGCCGCACGAGGCGTGAGCCGGTTGACGTTATCCGCGAAATTGCTGTCGTGCCGGATGTTGAACCTGTCCACCGACGCACCGAACTGAGCGTCAGCCCGTAATCCGGTGGCGAATATCCAACTGCGCAGCCACTCGGCGTCAACGGTGGCGCGCGCCACATCGCGCCCAGTGACGTCCGTATCGCTGGTACGCTCGTAGGCATGGCTGAGAAATGACAGGCGGACTTCGCCTCCAACCCCTTGGGGGAAGTAACGTTTCTGGTAGTTCAGGTCGAAAATTCGCGACGGAATTTCATCCTGATCTTCGCTGTCACGCAGCGTTTTGTAGTGGATCAGGTTGGTCCTGAAGGCCGTATCCCGTTTGATCCGCTCAAGCGCGACCTCGCTACGCAGGCGGTCGTAATTGGGCAGGCCATAATCCGCCAGATAACCGTCGTCAGACGTGGTGTTGATGCTGAACAGCAACCGGAAGTCGTTCTTCAAGAGAAAAAAGCCACTTGCGAACAGATAGCCGCGATCCTGGTTCGGCTGGATGTCGTCACGTGTGTAGGCCCCTTCGATGTTTATGCGGCCTGTTTTGAACGCTTGCCGGTACCGGTAGCCCAGCGTTCGTGTGCCCGAAGACAGGTACGGGGTCAGGGTCAGGTCCTTGTGGTCACCGAGCTTGAAGAAGTACGGCACCTGAACGCCGGTCCCAAGCTGCGAGGTGGTTCGAATGGACGGTACAAGAAACCCTGTCGCGCGTTCCAGTGTCGGATCCGGCAGGCGCAAATACGGAAAATAGAAGACAGGGAAATCCAGCACACGGAACTGCGCGCCTTCGAAATACAACTGCCGCTCCAACTGGTCGTGCGTGACCTTGCGGGCGCGAATCTGCCACAGTGGCGCACGACCGTCGGCACAAACATGGCAGGACGTGGCCGAGACCTTGCTGAGCTGCGTGTAACGACCGGCGGCGCGGCGCGCCTCGACCGAGGCGATCTGGGTCTGCTGGTCGAACACCATGCGCGCACCGATCAAAAGGCCGTTCTGGATACCGTTGTCCAGTTCCGCCGAATCGGCCAGAATCGTGGTGCGGCCTTCCTGATCGATCCGGATCGGTCCCTGCAGTTCGAGCGAACCGGTTTCACGATCATAGATGATGCTGCTGGCCGTCAGTTTGGCGTCGCCCTGAAACGCCTCGACATTGCCTTCGGCGATCAGCTTGCGATCCGGAGTGATAAAGATCTTGTCTGCGACCAGAAGGGCCGGAAGGTCCTGCGGTTCAGCCGCTTGCCCGGCATTTGGTGCAGGCGCGGACTGCGCTGTAGCGATAACTGGCGCGCTGTGGATCAGCGCACCGGACAGCAACAAGGGTAGCAAGTGCCGCATCAGCCGTCCTCCGCGTGCAGCAACAGGCCCAGCGACAGAAGCAGCGCGGCAAAGGGTGGAGCCCAGGCCGAGACGTAGACCGGCAATTGTCCGTTTTCCCCCAGGATTTGCGCAAAATTGCGGATAAAATACATGGCAAAGCCCAGTAGAACGGCGGTCAGCACAGCGATGCCTGTGCCGCCGAAACGCACGTGGCGCATGGTAAAGGCAGCACCGATCAGGACCATCGAGACCAGAAAGAAGGGCCGCGCGAGTTCGGATTGCAGCCAGACCTCGTATTGCTTGGTCGAGAACCCGGCCTGTCCCAGATCGTTGATCAGTTGCGGCAGATCATAGACCGAGACAGAGTCCTGCTGGCCCAGTGAATCCAGGATGCGCTGACGGGTCAGGGACGTGGGCAGGTCCAGCCGGTCATGCGTCACCGCATTCAATTCGGGGTTTTCGTCATCCTTCAGGGACCAGATCTTGGCGTCCTGCAGGACCCATCTGCCATCTTCCAGCCGTGCTTCGTCAGCGACGATCTGCTGGGTCGGCTTGCCGTTTTGGCCAAAGGTGATGATCGTGACACCGGTCAGATGCAGGATGTCGTCATTCTCGGTGCCCTGCGCGTGAATGACCGATTGCCCGTCCTGCGCCCCTTGTCGCAGCCACAGGCCATCGCGACTGATGGACAGGGTCGAACGGCCGTCGTTGCGGTAGCTGTCCGCCAGACGCCGGTATTCTTCGGACGTTGCCGCAGCGATCGGGTTCAGCAGGGCCACGGCCAGCGCACCGATGATCAGCGCCAGTACAACCGGCGCAGCCAGAGCGCGGATGCCGGACCGCCCGGTTGCGCGGGTCACAACCAGTTCGGAACTGCGGGCCAGGCCGATGAACAGGGCAATGGTCGACAGAATGATCAGCAGAGGCAACATCTCGCTGATGGCAGCGGGTGTGTTCAGCAAAGTCAGCTGTAGCAGGCGCCCAAAAGACAGGTTGGAATCGTCAAAACGACGGATCTGTTCGATCAGATCGATCAGAATCATCAGTGTCAGAAAGATGCTGCCAATGACCAGAAAACTTTGCAGGAATCTGCGGGCGAAATAGCGGTCGAGGATCACGACAGCGCCCTCATCAGCCCGAAAAAGCAAGGGGCCGGGCCAAATTTGCCGGAAGGTGATTTTCTGCGCGACGGCTTGTGCCTGCCGTTTGGTGCCAAGTCTTGTCCCCCGATGCCTGTCGGTTCTTTTTGCGGGACTTTAATGCAAATGACGGCTGGGGAAAACTGCTATCTGGTCAAGCCGCGCGGTGCGGGCTAGGTCTTGGGGAACAGATTTTGAGGAGTTTGCAATGAGCAGTCTGGTTCCAGTCCGTTTTCAGGCCTTCGATGTGGATGCAATGGCGCAGGCTGAGGGGCGCGTGGCGATCATCATTACGTCAGAGGGAAAAATGGGTCCAGCCGCCCGTCGCGCCAATCGCCTGACACGTGGTGCGGTTGCGCGACTGGTTGAAAGTGAGAAGTTCGGCAAGGCCAAGACCGGGGAAGTCATCTCGCTGGGCTGGCCGGGTGGGATGGCTGCGGAAGCGCTGGATGTTCTGGTGCTGCCGCGCCGGCCTGAGCGGGCAGAGGCGCGCAAGGCGGGTGCGGCACTGGCCAAGCTGGCAGCGGGCACGGATCTGCTGGTGATGGCGGCCAATCAGCTGCGGTGCGAAGATCTGGCCATGGGTATCGCGATGCGCAGTTACGATTTCGATGCGCACAAGACCAAGGACGCGGAGGAACCTGGCACCGTCACCATCAGCCACGGCAAGCATGACGAGGTCGAGGCCGCCTTTGCGCCGCTTTATGCCGTGGCCGACGGCGTGCGGATGACCCGTGACCTGACCAACGAACCTGCCAACGTACTGACCACAACCGAGTTCGCCGATCGTCTGAAAGAGATGGAGGCGCTGGGGCTTGAGGTCGAGGTTCTGGAAGAGGACAAGCTGGCCGAGTTGGGAATGCGCACATTGCTGAGCGTCGGACAGGGGTCCGACAGCCCCTCGAAAGTGGTGGTGATGCAGTGGAACGGGGGCGACAAGGACGATGCGCCGCTGGCGCTGGTCGGCAAGGGCGTCGTGTTCGACACCGGCGGCATTTCGTTGAAGCCCGCCGGTGGCATGGAAGACATGACGATGGACATGGGCGGCGCGGGCGTTGTGGCGGGCACCATGCGGGCGCTGGCAAAACGCAATGCAAAGGCCAATGTCGTCGGGCTGGTGGGGCTGGTCGAAAACATGCCCTCGGGCAATGCCACGCGGCCCGGTGACGTGATCACCTCGATGAAGGGCGATACGGTCGAGATCATCAACACCGACGCCGAGGGGCGGTTGGTTTTGTGTGATGTCATGTGGTATGCGCAGGAACGGTTCCGGCCCGTTGGCATGGTCGATCTGGCCACGTTGACAGGTGCGATCATCATCGGTCTTGGACATGAAAATGCCGGTGTATTCTCGAACAACGACACGTTCTGCGATGCGTTCCTGAAATCTGCCGGGGCCGAAGATGAGGGCGCGTGGCGGCTGCCGCTGGGCGAGGCCTATGACAAACAGTTGAAATCACGCATTGCGGATATGAAAAACGTGGGCGGACGGCCTGCGGGTTCAATCACTGCGGCGCAGTTCCTGCAACGGTTTGTCAAGGAAGAGACGCCGTGGATTCATCTGGACATTGCCGGTGTTGCCTCGGTTTCAACCGAGACGTCTTACGCTCCCAAGGGGGCCACGGGCTGGGGCGTGCGCGCACTGAGCCGGTTCGTGCAGGACAATTTCGAGTAATCGGATGGGGGCCGTCTATTTCTATCACCTGACCCGGCAGCCTTTGGAGCAGACCCTGTCGGAGCTGCTTGACAAGGCGCGGCAGGCCGGGTGGCGGATTGCCGTGCGGGGGACCGATCCCGCGCGGATGGACTGGCTGGATGAAAAACTGTGGCTGGGTCCCGAGGAGGGGTTCCTGCCGCATGGTCGGGAAGGCGGGCCGCATGATGTGGCACAGCCCATCCTGCTGACCACCACGGCGGATGCCGCAAATGACCCATCCTGTGTGATGGCGGTGGATGGCGCGCCGGTCGAGGCCGACGAGGTTGCCGCGTTGGAACGGGTGTGCATCCTGTTCGATGGCAACGACGAACAGGCCGTTCAGCACGCACGGGGGCAGTGGAAGGCGCTGACCGCCGCGGGATGCTCGGCGCAATACTGGTCCGAGGCGTCGGGGCGGTGGGAAAAGAAGGCCGAGGCCTGATTTTCGAAAACAAGTCAGGAGAGTGACGGATGAAAACCAAGCCTCTGGGCCGTACGGGCATCATGGTGTCGGACCTGTGTCTGGGCACGATGACGTTTGGCACGCAAACTTCAGAACCCGAGGCGCATGCGCAGATCGACCTGGCGTTGGATGCCGGGGTCAACTTTGTGGATGCGGCCGAGATGTATCCGGTGAACCCGGTCTCGAAAGAGACGGTCGGGCGGACCGAGGAAATTCTGGGCAACTGGAATGCCGCAAACCGGTCACGACAGGGCGACTATGTGTTGGCCACCAAGCATTCCGGCGCGGGGTTTGCCCACGCCCGCGACGGCGCGCCAATCACCGGGCAGACCATCCCCGAGGCCATCGAAGGCTCGCTGCGGCGGTTGCAAACGGATTGCATTGATCTCTACCAATTTCACTGGCCCAATCGCGGCAGCTACATGTTTCGGCAAAATTGGGATTATGCGCCATCGGGGAAGAATACCGGAGAAGTTCTGGAGAACATGCAGGAGTGCCTTTTGGCGCTGCAGGCGCAGGTGGACAAGGGCAATATCCGCGCATTCGGCCTGTCGAACGAAAGCGCCTGGGGCACGGCACAGTGGCTGCGGCTGGCCGAACAGACAGGCGCGCCACGGGTCGCGTCTGTACAGAACGAGTATTCGCTGCTCTGCCGCCACTTCGACACCGACCTGGGTGAGTTGAGCGTACACGAGGATGTGGGCCTGATGGCCTTTTCCCCTTTGGCCGCAGGGTTCCTGACTGGCAAATACCAGAACGGGGCAGTGCCGGCCGGATCGCGCATGTCGCTGGTGCCCGCAATGGGGGGACGCAAGTCCGCGCGTGTCTTTGACGCAGTGGCGGCCTACCTCGAGATCGCGGATCGCCACGGGTTGGACCCGGTTCACATGGCGCTGGCCTGGTGCCGGACCCGACCTTTCATGATGTCAGCCATCTTCGGGGCCACGAGCGTCGTGCAGTTGGAGCATATACTGCGCGGTGCCGATCTTGAATTGTCGACGGACGTTTTGACCGAGATAAATCAAGCGCACCGGGCCCATCCGATGCCGTTCTAGGGGCGCAGCCCCCGTCGCCAGCGGTGTCTTCCTCGAGGTCTTTCTGAACAATTGAGCGGTTTGGTCAGTGATGCGTGGGCTGGGTCCGGTCTTGCCTCAGGTCACGGGCCGAGAGGCCGTGGGCCGTACGGAAGGCGCGGGCAAAGCTGGATTGTGAGGCGAATCCGGTGGCCAGGGCCACATCCATCAGTGGCATGTCCGTGTCGGTGACAAGGCGGCGCGCCTCGGCCAGGCGCAATTGCAGGTAGTGGTCCTGCGGCGTGGTGTTCAGGCGCAGACGGAATTGTTGTTGCAGGGTACGGGGACTGGTGCCCAGACGGTCGGCGATATAGGCCAGCGGCAGTGGTTCGTCGAGCGAGGATTCCATCAGCGAATTGGCGCGGGCGGTCAGGGCAGAATGGCGATGCGGTGCGCCGGTGCGGCTTTGGGGTTTCGAAGGTTGCGGCGCGCCTTCGTAGAGGAACAGGCCCGAAACCCGCGCGGCGAAGCCGGCGCCATGGCGGGCGGCTATGATGTGAAGCATCATCTCGACTGCGGGAATCGCACCACCCGAAGTCAGGCGGCCTTCTGACACGGTGAAACGGTCCGGGCGGACGTCGACTTCGGGGAACCGCGCGGCGAAGCTGCTGAGGTCTTCCCAATGCGTTGTGGCAGGGTGGCCGTTGAGTAGGCCGGCTTCGGCCAGCAGCCACGGTCCGCCATCGATACCGGCCATGGTGGCGCCGGTGCCGGCAATGCGGCGCAGGCCAGCCAGCAGACTGGGCGTGGCATGGCGGGCGAGCTGGAACCCGGCGACGACAATCATCAACTCGCAGCTTTGCAGCCGGGCCAGGGGGATCCCGGGCACCTGCAGGGCGCTGGTCAGCATTGCAGGTTCAGCCGTTGCGGTGACGTAATCCCAGTCAAAGGCCGGGCGGTCTGCCAGACGGTTGGCCGCGCGCATTGGATCAACGGCCGAAGCGAAGCTGAGCGTGTTGCATTCGTCCAGCACCAGTACCGCCGTTTTCAGGGCGCGATGTTCGGGCTGAAGTATGTTTTTTGCGGATTTCATCAAGTTCGATTCGCATTCTGGCAAGTGTTTTCCCAAGGCTGCGTCAGAGTCGGCAGCAACGCAAATCAGAATCCGGGGAAAAGCCTGGGGAAAACCCAAGGTGAAGCCGGGTATAACTTGGGGAAAACGCAATGCCTCTGGAAATGAACCGCGAAGTCTTCATCACTTGTGCTGTCACCGGATCGGGCGGGACGCAGGATCGCAGCCCGCATGTGCCGCGCTCGCCCAAGCAGATCGCCGAAAGTGCGATTGCCGCGGCCAAGGCTGGCGCAGCGGTGGTGCATTGCCACGTACGCGACCCGGAAACCGGCGCACCGTCGCGTGACCTGGCCCTTTATCGCGAAGTCACCGACCGCATTCGCGATGCCGAGGTCGATGCGGTTCTGAACCTGACCGCCGGCATGGGCGGCGACATCGTTTTTGGCGGGATTGAGAACCCGTTCCCTGTCAATGAAGCCGCAACGGACATGATCGGTGCGTCCGAGCGTGTGGCGCATGTTGCAGAGTGTCTGCCCGAAATCTGCACGCTGGACTGCGGCACCATGAACTTTGCCGAAGCCGATTACGTCATGACCAACACGCCCGGCGCGTTGCGTGCCATGGGCAAGATGATGACGGACCTGGGTGTGAAGCCGGAAATCGAAGCGTTTGACACCGGCCATCTGTGGTTTGCCAAGCAACTAGTGAAGGAAGGTATTCTGGAACCCAGCGCCCTGGTCCAGCTTTGCATGGGCGTCCCCTGGGGCGCGCCGGATGATCTGAACACGTTCATGGCGATGGTGAACAATGTGCCGGATGACTGGACCTTCAGCGCGTTCTCGCTGGGACGGAACGAGATGCCGTTTGTTGCCGCCTCGGTTTTGGCGGGCGGCAATGTGCGCGTCGGGCTGGAAGACAATCTGTGGCTGGAGAAAGGCGTGCTTGCCGAGAACTGGCAGTTGGTGGAGCGCGCGGGCAACATCATCGAAAACATGGGTGCACGGGTGATCGGACCGCAGGAAGTGCGTGAAAAGTTGGGGCTGGTCAAACGGGCTCCGGTAGCGAAGTGAGAACGGAGCGGTACTTGGGGGCCCAGCCCCCAAACCCCCGGAGTATTTTGAAAAAGATGAAATATGCGCGTTCAACTGGCAGGATGACATGAAAACAGCGGCGATCATTGGTGGTGGTGTAATCGGCGGCGGATGGGCCGCACGGTTTCTGCTGAATGGCTGGGATGTTCGGGTGTTCGACCCGGACCCGGAAGCCGAGCGCAAAATTGGCGAAGTGCTGGACAATGCGCGTCGCTCGTTGCCCGGTCTCAGCGATGTGCCTTTGCCGACCGAGGGGGCGCTGAGCTTTCACGAGGATATGGCCGATGCCGTCAGGGGTGCGGACTGGATTCAAGAAAGCGTGCCCGAGCGGCTAGAGCTGAAATTGAAGGTTTACAAGGGGTTGCAGGAGGCGTGTGATCCGGGCGCGATCATTGGGTCCTCGACCAGCGGCTTCAAGCCTTCGGAGTTGCAGGAAGGCGCACTGCGCCCCGAACAGATCGTCGTGACGCACCCGTTCAATCCGGTGTATCTGCTGCCGTTGATCGAACTGGTGCCGACCGAGAAGAACTCAGCCGAGTTGGTTGCCACGGCCAAGGAAATGCTGACGTCGGTCGGCTTCTTCCCGCTGCATATCAAGAAAGAGATCGACGCGCATATTGCAGACCGGTTTCTCGAGGCCGTCTGGCGTGAGGCGCTGTGGCTGGTCAAGGATGGCATTGCGACCACGGAAGAGATCGATGAGGCGATCCGTATGGGCTTTGGCATCCGCTGGGCGCAAATGGGGCTGTTCGAAACCTATCGCGTGGCCGGGGGCGAGGCCGGGATGCGGCATTTCATGGCGCAGTTTGGACCAGCCCTGCAATGGCCCTGGACCAAGCTGATGGACGTGCCGGAATTTACCGATGAACTGGTCGACATGATCGCCGAACAGTCCGATGCGCAATCCGGGATGCACTCGATCCGCGAACTGGAGCGTATCCGCGACAACAACCTTGTCGGGATGATGCGGGCGCTGAAGCTGCAGAATTACGGGGCAGGTGCGGTGCTGAACCAGCATGACGCAATGCTGCGGCCCGGCGCGCTGCCGACGCTGGAACAGGCAGATCTGAGCCAGCCGATCCTGACTCTGTCGCGGGCGGTGCCGCTGGACTGGACCGATTACAACGGTCACATGAACGAGGCCAAATACCTCGAGGCTTTTGCTTCGGCGACCGACCGGTTCATGGAGATCATTGGCTGTGACGCGGATTACATCGCCTCGGGCGGCAGCTATTTCACCGCTGAGAACCACCTTCGCTATATCGACGAAGTCCATGCGGGCGCAAAGATCGAAGTGCGCACGCAGATGCTGTTGGGTCAGGGCAAGAAGCTGCACGTTTTCCACAGCATGTACGAGGGCGACAAGCTGCTGGCAACGGGTGAGAGCTTTTTGCTGCATGTCAGTCTGGAAACCCGCCGCCCCAGCGCGCCTTCGGCCGAAATCGAGGATGCGATGGCGCGAATTGCCGCCGCGCAGGCTGATCTGCCATACCCCGAAGGTGCGGGTGTGGCCATCCGGAAACCGTCATGACCCGGCGGGTTCTGGTCACGGCCGGCGCTGCGGGCGTCGGTCGTGCCATGGCCGATGCGTTTGACGCGGCAGGCTATGAGGTCTGGGTGACGGATATTGATCAGGCGGCGCTGCAGGCCTTGCCGGATCACTGGACGGCGCATTGGACGGATGTGACCAGCGAGAACGACATGAGCGCCGTCTTTCAGGCGGCCGGTGCAGCAGGCGGTCTGGACGTGCTGTGCGCCAATGCGGGGATCGCAGGGCCGACTGACGCGATCGAGGATATCGATCTGGCAGCTTGGCGGTCCTGTGTCGCGGTCAATCTGGACGGCGCATTTCTGGCAGCCAAACATGCGGTCCCGATGATGAAATCGGCGCGCGCGGGAAGCATTATCCTGACGTCTTCGACGGCCGGACAATATGGGTATCCGTTTCGCGCGCCTTATTCAGCGGCGAAATGGGCCGTGATCGGGTTGATGAAGACGCTGGCGATGGAGCTGGGGCCACATGGTATTCGCGCCAATGCCATCTGCCCGGGCGCTGTCGAAGGCCCCCGAATGGAGGGCGTTTTGCAGCGTGAGGCTGCGGCCAAAGGAATGACGCGCGACCAGGTTTACCAGGGCTATGCCGCGGGCACCTCGATGGGCCGATTCGTCGAGGCGCAGGATATCGCCAATATGGCGGTCTTTCTCGCCTCGGATGCGGCAAGGCTGGTGTCGGGGCAGGTGATTGCCGTGGATGGTCACACAGTGAACCCCGACCCCAAAGTCTAAGCGTCAGGCCTGATTTGGGCCACGCAACTGACGAATAGCGCTGCGCACGGCCTGCCAGTCCTGAGCTTCCTGTGTGTTACCGGAAGCTTCGCATTCGCGCATTTTCTGAGCGGCTTCCGCCTCGGCCCGGTCGCCGTGCGCGGTATAGAGGGCGCGTGCGTATTCTGCCGTTTTCAGTGCGTCCATTCCTGTAGTCCTCCGTCTTGTGATCGGATGTCCCAAACGTTCGCGCGAAGGCACCATAACACAGGAACTGCCAGGCCGCATCACTGCGTCTGAGACGGATCTGAGATCGCTGACCTGAATTGCCGCAGATGATCCGGAAAATCGCGGGCGGTCAGGTCGGCCTCGCGGATCAGGGTATCGAAATGGCGGGTGAAAACCTCGACCCGGTCCCGATCGCGGAAAGCCATGTAATGGCTGCCGGCGTAGAAAACGCACAGAAGGGGGCCGAATATCGTGACTGGTGCAGAATAAAGCCGTTTGGCATCAAACAGATAGATGCGCAATCGTGGATAGAGCAATTCGCAGAGTTCCAGCAGGTGATCGATCTGATCCAGCCGGACCTGCAAAGGCAGATCCTGATAGTAGCCCGTGCCATGGGCAAAGCTGTGGATTTCATAAAGCGGCATCGCGATCTCATAGTCCGATTGCGCACTGCGCATCCACGCGAGTCGGTCGGCAGACGCACCGATCGCCTGATCGGCCGTACGACCCAGATGGGGGGCGTATTCCCATTCCAGAACGGCACGGGTTTTCAGCATGTCGGGCAGGGTGGCCGGGACATAGCGGATCTTGTATCCCGCCGCCTCCTGATGCCACTCAAAGATACGCTCATCAACCAAGGCGCGGGGGGCTTCGGCCATTGTCAGGGAACTGGCCAGCAGCTCTGCCGCGCTTTCAGGGCGGTTGGAGAGGCTGAGCAGCCAGTCCGCCGAAACACCAAGCGCCGAAGCGCAACTGCCAACTACATGCGCGTTAGGCAGTCGGGCGCCCGCGTCGGCCAAAAGCTGTGAAACTGTGGATCGGTCCACACCGATTCCCCGGGCCAGTGCGCTTTGACTGACACCGCGCTCTTCCATGGCGCGGGCCAGACGCAGACGAAACTGCGCAGCGCGATCTCGTTTGTCGACTTTTTTCTGCATATGATAATAAATATCACGTTTGATGAATTTTGTTAATCATATTCAGAATTCTCACGCCCCTCTGTTGCCGATAAATCTTGAAACATAACAAGACTATGGGTGACGGAATGGAGACACGGCGCAGATCAGTCGTGAAGGCTGCGGTTTGGAATGCGATGGGGCTGGCAATGATGACGCTGGTCGGGTTGATCGCAACCGGATCGGCGGCAGTTGGCGGTACGCTGGCAATCATCAACACAGCCATCGGACTGACCCTGTATGTGATTTACGAACGTGTCTGGGCCGGCATCACATGGGGGCGTGATGTCTGAGCGTTCCGGTCCCGAGTGGCGCACTTTCGCATTAATTCTTGCTTGTTACGGGGCGTGGTTGCTGACAGTCTTCTTCGTGGCGTCCTGGAGCCTTTGGTTGGCCATCCCGGCAATGGGGGTCATAGCGGCCCTACATTCTTCCCTGACTCATGAGGCTTTGCATGGCCATCCGTTTCGAACCAAATGGGTGAACGAGGCGCTAATGGCGCTGCCGCTGACATTGTTCATTCCCTACAACCGGTTCCGGGATATGCATCTTGCGCATCATCGTGATGCCGCACTGACCGACCCCTATGATGACCCCGAAACCAACTATCTGGACCCCAAGGTATGGGAGTCTTTGGCTGGTTGGCAAAAGCTGGTTTACAGCGCCAATAACACGCTTTTGGGCCGCATGGTTCTAGGGCCGCTTATTGGCCAGACCGCATTCTTTCGCGATGAGTTGCGCGGGGCGCTGCGTGGCGATCCGGCCATTTTGCTGGCATGGGCATTGCATCTGCCCGGGGTGGCCGTGGTGTTGTGGATTGCTGCTGCGTCGGCCATGCCAGTTTGGGCGTTTGTCATTTCCGCATATATCGGGCTGGCACTGGTAAAGATCCGCACTTTTCTGGAGCATCGCGCGCATGAGAAATCGCGGGCCCGAACCGTTATCGTCGAAGATCGAGGTCCGCTGGCTTTTCTGTTTCTGAACAACAACCTGCATGTCGTTCATCATATGAACCCGGGCACGCCTTGGTATCAGCTGCCTGCGCTTTACCGGAACAACAAGGAACGGTATCTGGCCTGCAACGAGGCGTATGTCTATCGTTCTTACGGACAAATCTTCCGTCAGCATTTCTGGAGCGCCAAGGATCCGGTGGCGCATCCTCTCTGGCCAAAGGGTTGATTTAAGGACAAAAGGGAAGCCATGAGCCTATGGATTCCCGTCACTGTTGCGGCCGCTGCGTTTCAGACCGTGCGGTTCATGCTGCAAAAATCACTGAGCCGCGTGCAGCTGAGTGCGGCAGGCGCCACATTCGCGCGGTTTGCCTATTCGATGCCGCTGGCCGTCATTGGCCTGATCCTTGCCACGCAATCGACCGGTTTTGCGCTGCCACATTTATCCGTGAAATTCTGGATGTTTGCGGTTCTTGGCGGAACCACTCAGATTCTGGCGACGATCTGCGTCGTAGCTCTGTTCAAACAGCGCAATTTTGCGGTGGGGATCACCTTCAAGAAAACCGAAGTGATTCAGACGGCTATCGTCGGTTTCCTGATCCTTGGCGATCAGGTTTCATCAGGGGCATTAATTGCCATCCTGCTGGGTTTGGCGGCGGTGTTCTTGTTGTCCAAAACACCGGGCGGCGACGGAGAGTGGTGGCGCCACCTGACCAACAAGGCGTCACAGCTGGGGTTGGGGTCCGGCGTGCTTTTTGCCTTTTCATCAGTCAGTTATCGCGGTGCATCGATGCAATTGGGCGATCTGGACGCGTGGTTCCGCGCGCTGGTCACGCTGGCCGCCGTGATCATGTTTCAGTTCCTCAGCATGGGGCTGTGGCTGCTATGGCGTGACCGCGCCGAATTGCGGGCCGTTTGGGACACCCGGCGAACCGGTGTTTTTGTCGGGCTGACCAGCTTGTGTGGTTCGTTCTGCTGGTTCTTTGCGTTCACGCTGCAAAATGCGGCCTACGTCAAAGCGTTGGGGCAGGTGGAACTGATCCTCAGCCTGCTGGCTTCGTTGCTGTTTTTCCGCGAAACCATCACCCGGCGTGAGATCGCCGGGATGTCTTTGCTTGGAGTATCAATTCTGGCGTTGGTGCTGGCGATCTAGCCCGCACGGCGTTCATCAAAGCTGAGGGCGATGAAGCTTGGCAGGTGATCGCCCATGCCCACGACTGATGGGCCGTTGTCCTCGTGACGGTTGCGCCCGCGGGGTTTGGGTTCTTTTTCCCGCTTGCCTTCACTTTTTCGGCCTTCGGAAGATCTGGATTTCTTCTCGGGCTTCGGGGTGTCCGGTTTGGGTTCATCCTTGACCGGGTTGTCGATGCGCGGAATATCCTTCTGGATCAGTTTTTCAATCGCATCCAGTGCCTTTTCATCGCGGCCCGAGCAGATCGTGATGGCCTTGCCCTCACGCCCGGCGCGGCCTGTGCGACCGATGCGGTGGACGTAATCCTCGGCATGGCCCGGTACGTCGAAATTGAACACATGGCTGACCGATGGAATATCCAAGCCGCGTGCTGCCACGTCGGAGGCGACCAGCAGGCGCAGAGAGCCGTCGCGGAAACCGTCCAGTGTTTTCATCCGTTGCGACTGGTCCAGATCGCCATGGATAGCGGCGGCATTGTAGCCGTATTTCTTCAGCGATTTCGCGCAGATATCCACGTCGGTCTTCCGGTTGCAGAAGATGATCGCGTTGGTGCACTTGTCGCCTTCGGAGTCGATCAGCGCGCGTAGAACCTTGCGTTTGTTGCTGGCTTCACGGTCGCGGCGACCACCCTTGAACATGACCACGCCCTGCTCGATGGTCTCGGACGCGGTCGCCTGACGGGCAACCTCGATCCGGGCGGGGGCAGACAAGAAGGTGTCCGTGATGCGTTCGATCTCGGACGCCATGGTGGCCGAGAAGAACAGGGTCTGCCGGGTGAACGGCGTCAGCGAGAAGATGCGTTCGATATCGGGGATGAATCCCATGTCCAGCATCCGGTCGGCTTCGTCTACCACCATGATCTGCACCCCGGTCAGCAACAGCTTGCCGCGTTCGAAATGGTCCAGCAGGCGGCCCGGCGTGGCGATCAGAACATCGACCCCCCGATCAATCAGCGCTTCCTGCTCCTTGAAGCTGACACCGCCGATTAGCAGCGCTTTGGTTAGTTTCAGGTGCTTGGAATAGGTGTCGAAGTTTTCCGCCACCTGAGCGGCCAGTTCCCGGGTCGGGCACAGCACCAGCGAGCGCGGCATACGTGCACGCGCGCGGCCACGGGCTAGCAGGGTGATCATCGGCAGGGTAAAGCTGGCGGTTTTGCCAGTACCGGTCTGGGCGATCCCCAACACATCGCGGCCCTCAAGCGCAGGTGGAATCGCGCCTTCCTGGATCGGAGTGGGTGTTTCGTATCCGGCTTCCTCAATAGCCTTGAGGACCTTCGGGTTCAGGTTCAGTTCGTTAAACTTTGTCATATATGTCCGGTTCATGCGGACACTTGACCTGGCCCGCGCGTCTGTAAAATGCCGGGCCCGGATGGCCATGCGCCCCATGCGCATTTCGGCTTGGGCGGGACATAACAAAATCGTAACACCAGGTCAAATGAAGAGCGGTTAATCTGGAGGCGCTAAAGGCGTGTATTCAGTTTTCCGCAACAATTCAATTGGTTCCGGGAAAGTGTTTCGCGACTTTTGCGTCCAGATCAAGGGGGCGGTGCCGGATCATGCCGTGATCTTCCAGCCGGGTGCGTGTCGCGGGGTCTGCGCCGCTCATCTCGTCAAAAAAGCGGCGCAGCCCATCTATGCCATCTTCTGCTTCGATCATGCCCAGAAGCTCATTCATGTTCACGCCGCCACGCTCGCGCGCGACGTTGGGGGACATGCCGGGCTGATAGGACCCGCGTGCGATCCGGAACGGATAGTGGGCCAGCCAGTGTTCCCAATCGGGCGCATGGCGGTGGCAAAGCTCCATGCCATCCAGTTCCACGCAATCCCGCAGAATTTCCCCGTTTTGGAACAGGTTGTGGATGCGAAAGTTGATCTTCGACATGCCGGTTCGAACGAACAGCTTGCCCTGGATGTGGCTGAGGAAACCGCCCAGAACAAAAGCGCCATAGGTGGGATAAAGGGTTTGCACCAGCGTGTCTCGGCCCCGGCCTTTGGGAATAAAGGCCTTGTACAGATCTTTGCCGGTCGCCAGCGCCTCGCTCGGGCGGGTGCGGGCGGCGGGAATGTCATCTGGAATCTGCGCCAGCAGGTCCGGAACCGGGCGTTTCGGCCACAGGAACTCGTCCAGGTCGATATGGGCCAGCCAATTCAGATCTGTCTTGCGGTACGTGTAGGTGGCGTTTGCTGTCTGGCGCACCTGGTGTCTGTCCGGGCGGTCCCGCTTTCGCCTTGCCCAGAATGCGGCGTCACAGACCCACACGTCTATCTTTGGATGGGCCCGGAGGGCTTCGAAAGCCTGCGGATTGGGTTCGTCCAGAAAAAGGTACATCCGGTCGAGCCCCAGTTCGAGGTGATAGGCCGCAAATCCGAGGATATCCGGAGCCGGACCCCGAATTGTGGACACAATGCCCCAGGTTGGTTTTCTTGCCATGCCGTGCCCGGTTTCGCCTTCTTGCCTGCAGGTTAGAGCAGGCAAGGGCTCAGGTCATCATCTCTTTGGTCGCCGTCAGGTTCAGCGCCGGATAGTCGCGGACGACCCGGTCGATGTCCCATTGCAAGCGGGTCAGATAGACAATGTCACCATCGTGGTCATGGGCGATGTGCTGCTTGTTGGCATTCACGAACTTTTCAACTTCGGGCTTGTCGCCGCTGACCCAGCGGGCACTGGTGAACTGCGACGCCTCGAAACGCACGGGCAGGCCGTATTCCATCTCGATCCGGCTTGCGAGCACTTCGAATTGCAGCGCGCCAACGACGCCTACGATGAAACCCGAGCCGATCGAGGGTTTGAACACCTTGGCCGCGCCTTCTTCGGCAAACTGCATCAGAGCCTTTTCAAGGTGCTTAGCCTTCATCGGGTCGCCTGCGCGAACACCTTGTAACAACTCCGGAGCGAACGATGGGATGCCGGTCACGCGCAGCGCTTCGCCTTCTGTAAGCGTGTCGCCGATGCGAAGTTGGCCGTGGTTCGGAATGCCGATGATGTCCCCAGCCCAGGCTTCTTCCGCCAATTCGCGGTCGGAGGCCAGGAACAGGACGGGGTTCGAGATCGCCATCGGTTTTTTCGATCGCACATGCGTCAGCTTCATGCCGCGCTTGAAATGGCCAGAAGCCATGCGCACGAACGCCACACGGTCGCGGTGCTTTGGGTCCATATTGGCCTGCACCTTGAAAACGAAGCCTGCGACCTTCTTTTCGTCGGGTGCGATCTGGCGCGGTTCAGCGGACTGAACCTGCGGATGCGGTCCGTAAGCACCGATGCCCTCCATCAGTTCCTTCACGCCGAACGAGTTGATCGCCGAGCCGAACCAGATCGGGGTCATGTGGCCTTCCAGTACCGCCTGCGGGTCCAGGGCGGGCAGCAGTTCGCGCGCCATTTCGACCTCTTCCAGCAGCTTTTCCAGCAATTGTTCGGGCACATGCTCGGCCAGTTTGGGGTCGTCCAACCCGTTGATCTCAATGCTTTCGGCCACCTTGTTGCGGTCGGCCCGGTCCATCAGTTCCAGCCGGTCGCGCAGCATGTCGTAGCAGCCGATAAAGTCGCGCCCGACACCGATAGGCCACGCGGCGGGCGTGACGTCGATGGCCAGCATTTCCTGAATTTCGTCGATGATCTCGAACGTATCGCGGCTTTCGCGGTCCATCTTGTTACAGAAGGTCAGGATGGGCAGATCGCGCAGGCGGCAAACCTCGAACAGTTTCTGGGTCTGGCTTTCCACGCCCTTTGCGCCATCGATCACCATCACGGCGGCGTCCACGGCTGTCAGGGTGCGATAGGTATCCTCTGAGAAGTCCGAGTGACCGGGCGTGTCCACCAGATTGAACCGAAAGTTCCCATAATCGAACGACATCGCAGAGGCGGAAACCGAGATACCGCGATCCTTCTCCATCTGCATGAAGTCGGACCGCGTCCGCCGCGCCTCACCCTTGGCGCGCACCTGGCCAGCCATCTGAATTGCGCCCCCGTACAACAGGAACTTTTCAGTCAGCGTTGTTTTGCCCGCATCCGGGTGCGAGATGATGGCGAATGTCCGGCGCCGGGCAATCTCGGGCGGCAATACGGGTTGGTTCGAGGCGGTATCAAGCATGAGCGCGCGTATAGGCGTGGAATCCTGCCGAGGCAAGACAAAGGGGCTGGTTCGAATCATACAGTTGTGGCAATAAGAACATATAGTGAACAAATTGCGGAGAAGATCGATGAATTTGAAAGAGATTGCCGACGAACTGGTTGCCGGTTGCCGCGAAAACCGGGCCAAGGAGAATTTGGAGAAGCTCTATGCGCAGGATGCTGTTTCGGTCGAAGCGCATGAAATGGAAGGCATGGGCCGTGAAACCCATGGCCGCGATACGATCCGGGGCAAGCATGAATGGTGGGAAAGCGCGCATGAGGTGTCTGGCGCATCCGTCAGCGATCCGTTCCCGCACGGCGACGACCGTTTTGCCGTGATCTTTGAAGTGCAGGGCACCGTCAAGGAAAGCGGTGAAAGCTTCGACATGAAAGAGGTAGGCATCTATCACGTCGCCAATGGAAAGATCGTGCGCGAAGAGTTCTTTTACTGACGCGCTTTGACTTCTGGTCTTCCCTGTCTGGCCGGTGCTAGACATGCGGTCAACAACAGATGGGGAGGATCGGATGGATCTGGGAATACGTGGAAAACGCGCACTTGTCTGTGCCAGCAGCAAGGGTTTGGGTCTTGGCTGTGCCGAAGCCCTGGCCGCAGCCGGTGTCGATCTGGTGATGAACGCACGCGGGGTGGACGCTTTGGAAGCCGAAGCCGCCCGGTTGAGGACGGAACATGGCGTCGACGTGCAGACGGTGGCCTGCGACGTGACCTCGGCCGAGGGGCAAAGCCAGGTGATAGACGCCGCGCAGGGTGTTGATATTCTTGTGACAAATGCCGGTGGACCACCGCCCGGATTGTGGTCTGACTGGGATCGGGATGATTTTATCAAGGCGCTGGACGGCAACATGCTGACGCCGATTGCGTTCATGAAGGCACTGCTGCCGGGGATGATGGACAAGGGCTGGGGCCGGGTGGTGAATATCACCTCGCAATCCGTGCGCGCGCCGATCCCGGCGCTGGGTTTGTCGAACGCGGCGCGGACCGGACTGACGGGCTATGTAGCCGGGACGTCCCGACAGGTGGCCCCGCGCGGGGTTACCATCAACAATCTGCTGCCGGGTATTCACGCCACGGATCGCGCGGTGTCGCTGGACGGCGGCGTGGCGACGCAGAAGGGGATTTCCATGGATGAGGCGCGCGCGGAACGCGAGGCGACCATTCCTGCCCGGCGATATGGCACGCGGCAGGAATTCGGCGCGGCCTGTGCATTTTTGTGCTCTCAACATGCCGGGTTCATCGTTGGACAGAACATCCTGTTGGATGGCGGCGGCACCAATCTGACGATGTGAGCATGGCGCAGGGTTTTTCACTTAAGGACCAATTGTACAACGCGGAAAAAACCAGCTATCTTGCGGGTTTATTCTCTGCTTCTGATGCTGATTTCGACGCACCTGCCTTTCAGGCGCGTGTCATGCAGCGGTTGCCAGAACTTGAGTTGAAAGAGCGGATGGCCTGGATTGCCGAGTGCCTGCAACAGTCAGCTCCCGGTGAATTGCCTGATGTGGCCCCGGTGATCCTGCGCGCGCTGCCGCCGCCTCTGGATCCGGACAAGTCCGATGATGATTTCGGAGATTTCATCTTTGCGCCCTTGGGCGATTGGGTGGTGTCGGCAGGGCTGAACCACCCCGATCTGGCACTGGATGTACTTGAGGAACTGACGCAGCGGTTCTCGATGGAATGGGCGATCAGACCGTTTTTGAATGCCCACCCGGATCTTGTGATCGAAAGGATGCAGGATTGGTGCGTGCATTCCAGCTATCACGTGCGTCGTCTGGTCAGTGAAGGCACGCGGCCTCGATTACCTTGGGGGCAGGCGGTGGGGTTGGAGTTGAGCGATCCGGTGCCACTGCTTGACAGATTGCACGGCGACAACACGCGATATGTCACGCGGTCTGTGGCGAACCATCTGAACGATATCACCAAAACGGACCCGGATCTGGCTCTGGATCGATTGCAGATCTGGCAGGCGGACAGCCGACAGAACGCTGACGAGCTAAGCTGGATGACCTCTCATGCCCTGCGCGGGCTGGTGAAATCGGGCCATGCAAGGGCGATGAAGATGCTGGGTTATGATCCCGATGCCGAACTGATCGTTGCGGTTGACCTGCATGGGGATGCCCGGATTGGTGAGGCGCTGGAGTTTTCAGTTGATCTGAGAGGTTCAGGCGATCAGCCAGTATTGGTTGATTATATCATTCATTTTCAGAGGCCTGGCGGAAAGGTTTCACCCAAGGTTCACAAGCTGAAGCAGTCCGTTCTGCGCGATGGCACACTGAGACTGGCCAAGAAACACAAGCTGAAAGGCGATGCCACCACCTTTCGGTTGGTGCCGGGCATGCACCGGTTGGAGATTCAGGTGAATGGTAAAATACGCGCCGGTGCGGATTTCGAACTGCTTGGCTGAGACGGCAAGAAGCTCTCACGCTTTTGTCAGAATGGCGGTCGCCTGATTGCGCGCCAGCCGGTCTTGCACTAGCTGCTGAACAGGGGCTGAGGAAAGGATTCCGGTGATGAAGCATGAGGCGGTACAGAACTATTATGGCGAAGTCCTGCAAGGCAGTTCGGATTTGCAGACCAACGCATGCTGCACGCCCGATGACATGCCGGATCATCTGAAGAAGATTCTGTCCCGGGTGCATGACGAGGTGCTGACACGGTACTACGGCTGCGGCCTGATTGCGCCGCTGGACCTGGAAGGAATGTCGATCCTCGATCTGGGGTGCGGTGCGGGCCGTGACGTTTATGCGTTGTCCGCCATGGTCGGCGAAAAGGGCCGCGTCGTTGGCGTGGACATGACACCGGAACAGCTGGACGTCGCGCGGGCGCATCAGAACTATCACGCGAATGCGTTCGGATATGCCGCCAGCAATGTGGAATTCCATCACGGCTACATCGAAAAGCTGGACGAACTGGATCTTGAGCCCGGATCGTTCGACATCATCGTGTCCAACTGCGTTATTAATCTGGCCACCGACAAGGATGCTGTCCTGCGTGGCGTGCATCGGCTGCTGAAAGAGGGCGGCGAGATGTATTTCTCGGACGTGTACGCTGACCGCCGTGTTCCTGCCGCCATGGCTGAGGATGAGGTTCTGTACGGCGAGTGCCTGTCCGGGGCATTGTACTGGAACGACTTCCTGTCAATGGCGCGCAAGGCCGGGTTTGGTGATCCGCGCCGGGTGACGCATCGTCCGCTGACCATTGAAAATCCGTTTCTGGAAGAGCGCGTCGCGCCGCTGAAATTTCTTTCGGCCACCTACCGGTTGTTCAAGCTGCCTGATCTGGAACCTGCCTGCGAGGATTACGGTCAGGCCGTAATCTACAAGGGCACCATTCCCAACGCGCCGCATCTGTTTGAGCTGGACGACCACCATGCCATAGAAACCGGCAAGGTTTTCCCGGTTTGCGGCAACACCTGGATGATGCTGCACGATACGCGCTTTGCACGGCATTTCCAGTTCATTGGTGATTTCTCGAACCACTATGGCATCTTCGAAGGTTGCGGGGGCGAAAGTCCGTTCGAAGCCACAGGAGAAGCCGCCTCTGGTGGATGCTGCTGATCCCTTGCGCCTGAGGGGCGGGATTGTTATCCCCGCCCAAGCCCGATGAATTTGATCGGGAAAGGCAACGGGGTTCATCGGTGACAGTAGAGAAAGCTCCTCCTCCTCGTCTGGAGATTCGCAATCTGGTCGCGCGCTATGACGGTCAGGTCGTGGTGGATAACGTCTCGCTGACGGTGCAGGCAGGGCAGGTGACATGTCTGCTGGGACCGTCCGGCTGTGGTAAGTCCACCACGCTGCGCATGATTGCCGGGGTCGAGATGCAAGACTCGGGCGAGATCTACGTCGATGGCAAGCTGATCTGCGACACGGTTTTCCGTGTCCCGCCGGAACGGCGCGAGATCGGGTTGATGTTTCAGGACTTTGCCCTGTTTCCACATCTGAGCGTGGCGGACAACGTTGCGTTCGGTCTGAAAGGCCGGAAAGAGGAAAAACGCGCCCGGGTTGAGGAACTGCTGACCAAAGTCGATCTGATGCGGTTCATCGATGGGTTTCCGCATCACCTGTCAGGTGGTGAGCAGCAACGCGTGGCGCTGGCCCGCGCGCTGGCACCGCGCCCGCGCATCATGTTGATGGACGAGCCTTTTTCGGGCCTCGACAATCGTTTGCGCGATGGCATCCGGGATGAGACGCTGGCCATCCTCAAGGAAGAAGACGCGGCGGTGGTGCTTGTAACGCACGAGCCCGAAGAGGCGATGCGTATGGCCGATGAGATTGCCCTGATGCGCCGCGGCAAGATCATTCAGCAGGGCGCGCCGTATAACGTGTATACGCGTCCGGCAGACAAGGCGGCTGTTGCTTTTTTCAGCGATGTCAACGTGTTGCGTTCGCAGGTGAACGGAGCTTTGGCGGAAACGCCTTTCGGGCAGTTTCTGGCGCCGGGTGTCCCGGATGGCACCGATGTCGAGATAGTGTTTCGACCACAGCATGTGCGACTGGACTTCGACCGGGGCGGCAAGGGGCCGCTGCCGACGCACACGGATGGGGTTGCTGCGCGGGGGGTGGTGCAGCGCGCGCGCTTTCTGGGCAATGAAAGCCTTGTCGAGTTTGAGATGGATCATGATGGCTCGACCCTGAAAGCCACTGTTCCGAATGTTTTTGTACCCAGCCCGGGTCGGGTCATGTGGCTGACGGTTCGCCGCAACCGGTGTTTCGTATTCCCGGTCTGATGGGCTATGGCTCAGTTTAGTGCCAAGTGGTGCGTGAAAGCCGCAGATTGCGGACGTGCATTGCTTGCCGCAGCGTGGGGCTGGGTCTATCAAGGGCGAAACGCGGGGGTAATTCGGGCACATGCGTATTCTTCTGACCAACGATGACGGCATCAATGCGCCGGGATTGATCACGCTTGAGGCGATTGCCGCCGAACTGGCAGGGCCAGACGGAGAGGTCTGGGTCGTTGCACCGGCCTTCGAACAGTCCGGCGTTGGTCATTGCATCAGCTATACCCATCCCATGATGATCGCCAAAATGGGCGAGCGTCGCTTTGCCGCCGAAGGCTCGCCCGCTGACTGCGTTCTTGCGGGCCTGCATGATGTGATGAAGAACCAGCGGCCCGATCTGGTTTTGTCCGGCGTCAACCGGGGCAACAATTCGGCCGAGAACACGCTTTATTCCGGGACCATCGGTGGCGCGATGGAGGCGGCATTACAGGGCGTGCCTGCGATTGCCCTGTCGCAATATTTTGGCCCCCGGAATCTGGGCCTCGAGGATCCGTTCGAGGCCGCTGGCCGGTTCGGCGCGGATCTTGTCCGGCGCATTCTGGATGCCACACCGCAAGAGCAGGGCGATTACCGGTTGTTCTACAACGTGAATTTCCCACCAGTGCCTGCGAATGAAGTGTTGGGCACCCGTGTCGCAGCGCAGGGGTATCGCCGGGACACATGCTTTTCGGTAGAACCGCACAGCTCGCCCTCGGGGCGGCAGTTCTTGTGGATCAAGGGCGGGTATCAGCATAACCCGACTGCTCCGGGGACCGACGCGGCGGTCAATCTGGAAGGCTACATCTCGGTCACGCCGATGCGGGCAGACCTGACGGCGCATGATACGCTGGAGGCGCTGAAGGCGATCGAATGAGCGGACTGAACCCTGAAACAACCATGCAGTTCCTGTTCGCCCTGCGTAAACGCGGGGTGACGGATGCGCGCGTTCTGGCGGCGATGGAACAGATCGACCGGGGCCGCTTCGTCAAGGGCCTGTTCGCGGAACGCGCCTATGAGGATACACCCCTGCCGATTGCATGTGGTCAGACGATCAGCCAGCCGTCGGTCGTGGGGCTTATGACGCAGGCGCTCGAGGTTCGACCAAGGGACACGGTTCTGGAGATCGGAACCGGCTCGGGCTATCAGGCGGCGATCCTGGCAAAGCTGGCGCGCCGGGTCTACACGGTTGAACGCCACAAGCGCCTGGTGCGCGAAACCGGTGAGTTGTTTCGTGAACTGGGCCTGACAAATGTGACGGCCATGCTGTCGGATGGATCGTATGGTTTGCCCGAACAGGCCCCGTTCGATCGGATCATTGTGACCGCCGCTGCGGAAGACCCGCCCGGGCCGCTCTTGGCGCAGCTTAAAATCGGCGGTATTATGGTGTTGCCGGTGGGCCAGTCGGATGCGGTTCAGACTCTGATCCGGGTCAGGCGAACCGAAACCGGGCTGGACTATGATGAATTGTTGCCTGTCCGTTTTGTGCCCTTGCTGGAAGGGCTTGGGAAGGATGGGGCGTAGTTGATATTTCCGAACTATGCGCCGGAACCCCGGAAAACAGGGGCAGGCGTTGAGGACAGCATGATGAGAGCAGTTTCCAAATCAGCAATGCGCCGTTGCGCCCTTGGAGCGACGGCATTGGTAATTCTTGCCGGGTGCGAGGTGCCATTGGACTATGACCTGCGGGGCAATGTAGGCGGATTTTCGACCGCCGATGCGGCGCTGGCGGCCACGGGCAATCGTCCGGCTCCTGACGCGCGTGGGGTCATCACCTATCCCAACTATCAGGTCGCGGTGGCCCGCGGCGGCGATACCGTCAATGACGTGGCCGCACGTGTTGGGCTGCCTCCGGCGGAACTAGCCCGGTTCAACGGTTTGAATGTCACTGACCCTCTGCGCGATGGCGAAGTTCTGGCGCTGCCGCGTTCGGTCGGCGGCGGCAGCAACGTCGATATTGCAGCCCTGGCCGGGTCCGCCATTGATGAGGCTCCCGAGAGCGGGGGTGTTCAGACCACGACATTGGAGCCGGCAAAGCCTGTATCACCCACACCTGCACCGGTGGGGCCCGAACCGGTTCGGCACAAGGTCAAGCGTGGGGAAACGGCCTATACCATTTCGCGTTTGTATCAGGTGCCGGTGGAGTCCCTGGCGGAGTGGAACGGTCTTGGGTCCGATTTCACCGTACGCGAGGGACAGTACCTGCTGATCCCGGTCAAGGATCAGCCAGCGCCGCGCAGGTCTGCGGCAGCGGCCACTACTGCAACGAATGTCACGCAGCCGGGGCAGGGATCTCCGACGCCGACACCCCCCAGTGCCACGCAGCCCTTGCCGGACGAAGAGGTTGCGCCATTGGCCGAAGCGCCTGATGTGACGGCGGAAGCGCCGACAAACACCAGCACCGCCGCCTTGTCCTTGCCGGTCAGCGGGACGATCATCCGCACGTTCGACAAGAACAAAAACAAGGGGATCGACATCGCCTCGAGTGCGGGGGCGCCGGTCAAGGCAGCTGATGCCGGGACTGTGGCTGCTGTGACGGAGGACGCAAATCAGGTTCCGATCGTACTGGTGAAGCACAGCAATGATCTGGTCACGATTTATGCCAATGTTGCCGACGTTGCCGTCAAGAAAGGCGACAGGGTCCGGAGAGGGCAGCAAATCGCGGCCCTGCGGGGCGGTGACGAGGCCTATGTGCATTTCGAGGTGCGGCAGGGGTTCGAAGCCGTCGATCCCGAACCTTATCTCAAGTGACGGAAATGGCCCGTTCCGGGCCATGCCTCCGGCGGGAGTATTTTGAAAAAGATGAAGCCTGTTAGCTGTGCGGGTCGTAGTCGCTGAGCCTTTTGCCGGGTTCGTCGGGGAAGATCTCGGGCATTGGTGTGACTGCCTCGATCAGATCGATACGGAAGACGCGGAAACCGTCTCGCAGCTCGCACCAGGCAGTGAGGGTCCATACTCGGCCCCAGTATTCCATGTGCAGCGGACGGATCACGCGATCGGTCAGGACGCCGTCGATGCGGCGGTAGGACAGGCGCAGTTTCTGGCGTGATTTGATCGCGGCGCGGATCGGGGCCATATGCGCCAGTCCGCGCGCCGCGTCGGCAAAGGGGTAGACGGCGAACTTCCAGCTGTCGGCTTCGGCCACGACCTGAGTGGGCAGCACGGCGTCGATTTTGTCGGCCAGTGATTCAGCAGCGGATTTAAGGTCGGGATCGGCCGCCTCGGCCACAATCGCCATGCCGAGGTTCAGCGCCTCGAGTTCAGCGGGGGTCAGGTTCAACGGTGGCAGGGTGATCTGCTCGCGCACCATATAGCCGACGCCGCGTTCTCCCTCGACCGGAACGCCCGAGGCGACCAGCGTGTCCATGTCGCGATAGATGGTGCGGACCGACACCTCGAGCCGGTCCGCGATGTCCTGCGCGCGGTGCAGTTTGCCGTCGCGCAGGATCTGGATGATGTCGAACAGGCGGTCAGAGCGGCGCATGACGCACCGTCCTGACCTGCCTCAGGCGGTCATGTTCCATAACACATTCTCGTGGCGCATCTGGATGCTTTCGGGGTTGATGGCAGCCATCAGGCCCGCGCAAAAATCCTGCTGCGGGAACTGCGCTGCGGCATCCTTGGCCGCCTTCATGTCTGTCCAGATTACGTAATCCGTCCAGCGGCCATCCTCACCCTGGCTCAGTTGGCGATGGGCAAATCCGGGGGCCGCGCGGACAAATGCCTCGGACGCCTGGCTGAGTTTCACGAACTCTTCCGGGGTGGTTCCGTTGGCAAGGGTAAAGGTGACGATTTCAGCAACATGGGTCATTTGATTCTCCGTTGACCAGGTTTCAATGCCCTCTGCCTAGCCCTTTACAACTGACATAAACCTGTCAGTTGAGAATTGCGAGTCCGCAAAAAACGCGCCACCGGTTCACATTTATGCGCGGAATTGACCTGCCTCACTTTTGCAGAGCGCTTTGCAGGCGTAGACACGGACCCAGTTCACATTTCCGGCGCGTGGCGCCGACGTAAGAGGAGAAAAGACATGCTCAACAATATCGGTCTTCCCGGCCTTCTGCTGATTGCCGTCGTGGTGCTGGTGCTGTTTGGCCGCGGCAAAATCAGCTCGCTGATGGGCGAAGTGGGCAAAGGCATCACCGCGTTCAAGAAAGGCGTCAAGGACGGAACGGAAGAGATTGAACAGGACGCGTCCGAGCTGGCCAAGGATGTCACGCCCGAGACCGAGAAAGACAAGGTCTAAGCGCGGATGTTTGATCTGGGCTGGACCGAGCTTCTTGTCATCGGCATCGTTGCGCTGATCGTGGTGGGGCCCAAAGACCTGCCGGTTCTGTTTCGCAATGTCGGTCGATTCGTCGGCAAGGCGCGCGGTATGGCGCGTGAGTTTTCCAGCGCCATGAACGAAGCGGCGGACCAGGCAGGTGTGAACGAGATCAAGAAGGGTCTGAATGCCGCTGCCAATCCTGTCAACACCGCCATGGACGGGGTAAAGCAGGCCGCGCAGGATATGGCCAAAAGCATGGATCCGACCAAGTTCGACCCGGACAGCGAAACCGGCAAACTGGCTGCTGAAAGGGCGGAACAGGCCAAGAAGATACAGGCCGCAACAGCTCGCGCCGCCGCCGACCGCAAGGCGAAAGAAGCCGCAGACGCGTTGGCCAAGGCAGAAGAGGCGGAAGCGGCGCTGAACACTGAAAGAAAGACATGACCAAGACCGACGAGATCGAAGATACCTCGGCCCCATTGATCGAGCATCTGGCGGAGCTGCGCACCCGGTTGATCCATTGCGTGGTGGCGTTTCTGATCGGTATGATCATCTGCTTTACGGTGGCCACGCCGATCTTCAACTTTCTGACGCAGCCACTGTGCGAGGTATTGACCGAGCGTGGACAGGATTGCGGGCTGATCTTCATATCGCCGCAGGAAGGGTTCTTTGTCGCCATCAAGGTCTCGTTGCTGGGCGGTTTCATGCTGGCTTTTCCCTATATCGGGATGCAGATGTGGCGGTTCGTGGCGCCCGGCCTCTATCGGTCGGAAAAGAACGCCTTTCTGCCATTCATGCTGGCGTCGCCCTTCATGTTTCTGCTGGGGGCAAGCTTTGCCTTCTACGTGGTCACACCTTTGGCCTATGACTTTTTCCTGGGCTTCCAGCAGTTCGGGGCGGAAGGCGAAGCGGTGGCCGACGGAA
Organism: Ruegeria sp. AB8; assembly: GCF_056542605.1. Classification (NCBI taxonomy): domain Bacteria; kingdom Pseudomonadati; phylum Pseudomonadota; class Alphaproteobacteria; order Rhodobacterales; family Roseobacteraceae; genus Ruegeria; species Ruegeria sp. AB8. Next base: position 153,841 of record NZ_JBQGAB010000001.1, on the reverse strand, counting down.
CAAACGCAGCGCCGCTGAGTGTGGTGTTCCAGGGCTCAGCGCAGGAATACCTGAACCTGACGATCAAGTTCATCGTGGCCTTTGGCCTGTGCTTCCAGTTGCCGGTTTTGTTGACCCTGATGGGCAAGGCCGGGCTGGTCAGCGCCGAGGGGCTGGGCGCGGTGCGCAAATACGCGGTTGTTGGCATTCTGGTGCTGGCCGCCATCGTGACACCGCCGGACGTGATCACCCAGATTATCCTGTTCGTCGTGGTCTACGGGCTGTACGAGATTTCGATATTCCTGGTGGCTCGGGTCGAGAAAAAGCGCGAAGAGCAATTGCGCGCCGATGGCTACTATGACGACGAAGAAGAAGCAGACGAAGAGATCGTACAGGAAGAAGACGCCAGGTAAGCAAACCTGCTGAAAGTATTGGATCAGGCGCGCCGGTTTCTGGCGCGCCTTTTTCGTGCCCGGCCCTTGTTGCGTCCGGGCGAACATGGTTTGACACAGGCAGAGATGACCGGAGGAGCCGATGGACGACCAAGCCCTGAACCGTATCGCCGACGCGCTGGAGCGTATGGTACCTGCACCGTTGGCCGCGCCCGACTTCGCCGTGGCATCGGCATTTGTCTGGCATGTTGAGCCGGATCGCCTGACGCCGGTCGAGCAGGTCAACAGGGTCGATCTGGATCTGCTGGTGGGGATCAACCGCTCTCGCGACACGCTTCTGGACAACACGCGCCGTTTCGCTGCAGGATTCAAGGCCAACAACGCTTTGCTGTGGGGGGCACGGGGAATGGGGAAATCCAGCCTCGTCAAAGCTGTGCACGGCACTTTGCAGGATGAGCATCCGGATCTCAAACTGGTGGAATTGCAACGCGAGGACATGGGCTCGGTCGCGCGTCTTCTGAACCATCTGCGGGCCGCGCCTTACCGGTTCATTCTGTTCTGCGACGACCTGTCGTTCAGCCACGATGACCAACACTACAAGTCACTGAAGGCGGTGCTGGATGGTGGTATCGAGGGCCGCCCCGAGAACGTGGTGTTCTATGCCACCTCGAACCGTCGCCATTTGATGCCACGTGACATGATCGAGAACGAACGCTCAAGCGCCATCAACCCTTCCGAAGCGGTCGAGGAAAAGGTTTCCCTGTCGGACCGGTTCGGCCTGTGGTTGGGTTTCCATCCCTGTGATCAGGATGAGTATCTGGCGATGATCGACCAATACTGCGCCGCCTACGGCGTTTCGGTCGATGCTCAGATCCTTCGGGCCGAAGCCATTGAATGGCAGGCCACGCGTGGCGCAAGGTCCGGTCGCGTGGCCTGGCAGTTCTTCGTCGATCTGGCCGGGCGCAACGGCGTTCATATCGCCTGACCCGCTCGCTTCATCTGGCCAAAAATATCCCCGCCGGAGGCATGGCCCGTCAGGGCCATTCCTATAGCAGCGCCAGAATACGCGCGGCCTCGTCCGCTGTGCTGGTCAAGGCTTCGCGGTCTTCACCGGGGTGGAAGCGGGCGCGCACGGCGGTTGGCATTGGCGCAGGATCCACAATGGAAACTCGCGGTCCTGTCCGTTCGGTTTCGGCCGCCCAACTGCGGGCCAGCGCCATTTGCGCGGCCTTGGTTGCGCCGTAGATGCCGTAGAACTTCTCGCCCGCCTTGGGGTCGTCAAAGAACACGGCGTGGCCGGTTTCGCCCAGCAGCGGCGCGATATACGGGATCAGCACCGAGGTTGCGTTGGCGTTGGTATTCACCGCCTTGGTCCATTCCTTGGGGTCGATGAAATGCGCAGGTGTCAGGGCCGAGGTGTGGATTGCGGTGTGCAGCCAAAGATCGACCTTGCCCCAGCGGTCGTGAATGCCCCGGCACAGGGTTGCCATGGCGTTAGGATCGGCAATGTCCATCGGCGCCAGAGTGGCGCTGCCGCCCTTGGCCTTGATGCGGTCGTCCAGTTCCTCAAGCCCGCCCGTGGTGCGGGCAACGGCAACAATGTGGTGTTCGGGTGCCAACGCTTCGGCCAGAGCGGCACCCAGCCCGCGCGAGGCCCCGGTGATGAGGGCGATTTTGGTCTGATCAGTCATGGTTGCGGTTTGGACCCGTGCGCGCAGGGCGTCAAGTCGCGATCACGAGCCGGGAATGGCAATCCGGTGCGTTTGGCCGCTTTGTCGCAGCATGACGCCGTCTTCATCAATCGCAACAATAGTGCCCGAAGCCACTCGGCTGCCGGTCTTGACTTCTTTTACGCGGCCCGAAGACATCCGCATCAATGCGCGCATATTCGTAGAGGGGCCAAAGACCCCAAGGAGGGAAACAGACCCCTTTTTCAGCGCACCCTTCTGGGTGGCTGCGGCCTTCACTTTGGAGTTCGACATAAGCTCTGGCCGGGCAGGGCCCGGCCCCTGTTATCGGGTGGTGGTTGGCTTGCGCCTACCAAATGCGTTCGACGAACAAAAGCCCGGTCGTACGTGGCGACACGGGCAAGTGATCACGCTGGCAGGAACTGGTTGGATTCACGCAGCGTTCGCCGCCGGGTTGTGAGCGGAAACCCACTCATACATAGCTTTCGGGCGGTGGGTTGGTTCGAATCGTGCGGCCGGATCGTGTCAGTTGACGCAGTTCAACCAGACGCGAGCTTGGCTGCGTTCCACGACCCGCCGACAACCATCATGTCCTGTTTCTTCTGGCTGACCCGGCTGCTGTTTTCGAGGCTTTCAAGATATTCCTCGCTGACACTTCCGGTTGGGTAATTGCCGTCAAAACACGAACAGTCGAATTGCTTGATCTCGGGGTTGCCTTCTTTTGCGGCCCAGATCAGGTCATCCAGTTCCTGATAGAACAGGGCGTCCGCGCCCAGTTCCTGGCGGATTTCCTCGATTGTTTTGCCGTTGGCGATCAGTTCATGCTTGGTGGGCATGTCAATGCCGTAGACATTCGGGTATTTGACCGGGGGCGAGGCGCTGGCGACGTACACCTTTTTGGCGCCGGCCTCGCGGCACATCTGGACGATCTTCTTGATCGTGTTGCCGCGCACGATCGAATCGTCGATCAGCAGAACGTTCTGGTCCTCGAACTCAAGCGGAATGGCATTCAGCTTGCGGCGCACGGATTTCTGTCGTTCCTGCTGGCCAGGCATGATGAATGTGCGCCCGACATAGCGGTTTTTGACCAGACCTTCGCGATAGGGGATGCCGGTGATCTTGGCGGCCTCGAGCGCGACGGGGCGTGCGCTGTCCGGCACGGGGATGATGCGATCAATCTCAAGCCCCGCCGCCTCGATCTGGCGGGCCAGCGTTTGGCCCATGCGCATCTGTGTTTTGTAGACCGAGACGCCGTCCAATAGCGAATCCGGCCGCGCAAGGTAGACGTATTCGAAGATACAGGGGGTCAGTTGGCCCTCAACCGCCTGGAACGCGTGCATGTTTCCTTCCAGATCGATCAGGATCGCCTCACCGGGTTTCACGTCACGCAGCTTGTCAAAGCCGTTGATGCCGAATGCCACGTCTTCGGACGCAAAGGCATAGTCGTCGCCATTTCCGTCCACATCGCGTTTGGCAACGGACAAGGGGCGGATTCCATAGGGATCGCGGAACGCCAGCATCCCGACGCCGGCTACCAGACAGATCACCGAATAGGCACCCTGAACCCGCTCCATCGTCATCTTTACGCCGGCAAAGATATTGCGAATGGGCTCGGCATTGCCGTTGACCTTGATGGCATCGGCCACCTTGTCGGCCAGAACATTCAGCAGGATTTCCGAGTCGGATGTGGTGCGCAGGTGGCGGCTGTATTTGCCGGTGACCTTCTCGCGCTGTTCTGCGGTGTTGGTGATGTTGCCGTTATGAACAAGATAGATGCCGTAAGGCGCGTTCACGAAGAACGGTTGCGCCTCGGCCGCGCTGAGCGAACCTGCCGTGGGATAGCGGACATGACCAATACCGGTTTTCCCCAGAAGGGTTTCGGCGTCTTGCGCGTTGAAGACGTCCTTGACCAGCCCGTTCGCCTTCTTTTCACGAAAGTACTCACCGTTATATGTGACGATGCCCGAGGCGTCCTGACCCCGGTGCTGCAGCATTAGCAGCCCGTCATAGATTTCCGCAAAGACATCATGTGTCCTGCTGGCGATCCCCAAAATCCCACACATGTACGGGCTCCAATTCCTATGACGTTCTTGTGCTGAGTGTTCTCAATGGCCGGAACCGGAGTATTTGCCGGATGGTATTCGTACCCGTTGTCGCCAGTTTATAGAACGGCAAAGTCGCGCCATCGCAAAAAGGGCAAGCGCGAAAGAAAACAGATACAGCAAGACCGGCAGCTCCGATTCCATGTCGGTTCGGTTCCACATAATACCTAACGGCGCGTGTGTCATCTAACGATCACAATCGCGATTTGCCGCAGGCCAATATTTGTCTGAATTCACGCGGAAGATGACATTTTTTCCGACTTATGCTGTCATGCGAACAATGCCGACCGTTAAGGCGGTTTGTTATCGGACTGGATGTTACCTATGTGGCAGCATAAGCCAAAGGCCAAGGAAGCGGCCCCAGCAAAGCGCCGATGTCACCGATGCCGGGGCATGGGACGCGCGCCATGCCAGATCTGCAACGGTGCCGGAGAAGTGGTCAAAAGCCGCGATATCCTTGGTAAACCGATCTCAAGCAGATGCGACGGATGTTTTGGGCTAAAAACGATCCGATGCACGGTCTGCGGCGGCGAGGGGTTTGTCTGAGACCCGCAAACAAAAAGGCCCGGGCATTGCCGGGCCTGTCTGCAAACTCAACTGATAAGGCGTATCAACCTTCCGAGTTGCCCGCGGTGCAGCTGGCGACCAGTTCTTCATACTGGGTCGTAACCCAACCCAAAGCCGCTTCGGGGTTTTGCTCTTCGATTTTGCCGCTGAACTGTTCGAAGACTTTGGCCGAACGGCTTTCGTCAACGATGGTATAGCTTTGGCCGGTCATCACCGTGTCGTAGACAAAGAAGGCGATGGCCACCAACAGAATGCCGCGCGCGATGCCGAAGAAAAAACCGAGCGCCTGATCCAGGCCGCCAAGCGCCGAGCGCTGGACCAGCGATGAAAACAGCGGCGTGAAGATGCTGACCACGATCAGTGCGATGGCAAAGACACCCGCAAAGCCGGTGATCACCGACAATTCGCAGCTGTCGCGCAGGAAGTCTCCGACGACCGGGATTTCCTTGACCAGCGGAACGGCCTGTGGTGCGAAGATAAAGGCCAGAACTGCGGCGGCGACCCAACCTGCGATGGCCATAACCTCGCGCATGAAGCCGCGCGAATAGGCCAGAATGCCCGACAGCACGACGATCAGGGCGACTACCCCGTCAATTATTGTAAAACCTTCCATGGCCCTCGCCTGTTCGTTTCTGCCCCTCGGGGCGCGACTTTAACCTGCTCCGAAGGTTTCGCCAACAAACCCGACCAAATCAGAGGGTCGGGTGAGTGTCAGACCTGCCACAGTGCCGGTTTTGCCACCTGCCGGAGCAATTGCCGCCGTGAAACCAAGTTTTTGCGCTTCTTTCAACCTGTTTTCGGTCTGCGGGGCCGGTCTAAGTGCCCCGGAAAGCGAGATTTCTCCGAAAACGACCGTGTCGGCGGGCAAGGCAGTGTCCTCACGCGCGCTGAGCAGTGCTGCGGCCACGGCCAGATCGGCAGCGGGTTCGCTGACTTTCAGCCCGCCTGCCACGTTCAGGTAAACATCGAGACCGGCAAAGGGGATACCACATCGGGCTTCAAGCACGGCGAGGATCATCGCAAGCCTTCCGCTGTCCCACCCGACGACAGTGCGGCGGGGCTGGGAATGCGGCGAGGGCGCAACGAGGGCCTGCAATTCCACCAGCACGGGCCGGGTGCCCTCGATCCCGGCAAAGACGGCCGAGCCTGGGCTGGGTGTGCCACGTTCCGACAGGAACAGGGCTGAGGGGTTCGTGACCTGTGCCAGCCCTTTGCCGGTCATTTCGAACACTCCGATTTCGTCGGCGGGGCCAAAGCGGTTCTTGACCGCGCGCAGGATGCGGAACTGATGGCCACGCTCGCCTTCGAAATACAGCACCGTGTCGACCATATGCTCGACCACGCGGGGACCGGCGATCTGGCCTTCCTTGGTGACATGGCCAACCATGATGATCGAGACCCCGTGGCGCTTTGCAAATGTTGTCAGCTCGTGAGCCGCGGCCCGGACCTGAGACACTGAACCGGGGGCGCTGTCGACATTGTCGGCCCACATGGTCTGGATCGAGTCGATGATGGCGAGGCCCGGTTTTTCCGTTTCCAGCGTCGTCAGGATGTCGCGCAGGTTGGTTTCAGCGGCGAGTTGCACGGGGGCATCTTCCAGTCCCAGACGGCGCGCGCGCATGCGGACCTGCGCGCTGGCTTCTTCGCCCGAGACATAGATCGTCTTAACGCCTGCCCGGGCAAATCTGGCCGCTGCCTGTAACAGCAGGGTGGATTTGCCGATGCCGGGGTCGCCGCCGACCAACAGGGCCGAGGCAGGCACAAGACCACCGCCCAACACCCGGTCCAGTTCCTCGACGCCGCACAGGGTGCGCGGCGGGGGTGTTTCCTCGGTCGACAGGTCGGAAAGCGCTACGGCCTGTCCACGCTTGCCACCCAGCGATTTCTTCGCCGGGCCGGCGGAAAGTGGCGTTTCCTGAGTGATGGTGTTCCATTCACCGCAGGCGTCACATCGTCCGGACCAGCGGGAATGCGACGCGCCGCAGGCGTTGCAGGAGAAAGAAGTCGTTTTAGCCATGGCGCAATTCGTGCCCGAGCCGGGGCGGTTCTTCAAGCCCTTGCGGGGCTTTCTTCACCGCCGGTGGCGGCCACGACCTCGGGCCCTGCGGGCCGTCGGCCATGGCGGGCGCTGGCGCGCCGGGGTGGGTGGCTTATTCGGCGGCCCGGGGCGGTGACATGGCAATGACGCTTGCGGCGCTGGGGTCACTTGCGTCGGGCGGTGTTTGCAATTGGGTCGAAAGTTCAGGCAGAAGCTCGAACAGTTCATCGCGAAGGCGCGCAAGCTGGGATTTGGCGATGGATTCCTCGATCTCGATATCGCGGGTCCACTGGCGCAGCTCGTGCTGGACGGTCTGGGCATCTTCGATTCGTTGACGGAACAGCTCGATCTCTTCTTGACGTTGTTTCAGGAAGGTGCGGGCGCGGGCCACTTTGTCCGCGCCATAGGTCTGTGCCAGTTCGTGGCTGACCTGGCTCATCTGTGCGGCCAGTTCCAGAACCTCGGGTTCGAGCGACTGAAGGTCCGGGTGATCGCGCAGAAAGGCCAGGCGTTCCTTTACTGCGTCGAACTCGGAGGCAAGCGCGAAGGCTCCGCTGCGATCGGCGGCATGGGCCACCTGATAGGCATCGACCACATCCTGCATGTTCAGGGAAAACTCTCGATGCGTCTTTTCCAGCGCCATCATTCTGGCGTTTGAGGGCAGGTAGAAGGCCAGCATGAGAATCAGTGCAGTCAGGCCGATCTGGACAAACATGCCCGCATCTATCGTGCGGGACCCCGCAATTCCGGCCTGCACCGACAACCAGGGCCAGAAGCCGGCGGCCGATAGAGTGGTGGCGAAAACCGCTGCGAGGGCCGATGCGCAGATCAGGAAAAAAGTCAATCGTAGAAAGGCATTCTGACATTGCAATGTGATAGTATGGATGGCGTCCATGACGTCCCAACTCCTTCTCGCAAACCGGCACTGGCCGGGTCCGGGCGGCGGGGTTCGTCAAACACACAACGTGATCCGCAATGGACCGGCAAGGTACAAAAACTAAACTGCTCGAATTAGGAAGATGATACTCAGTATAATGATTTCAATCAATTAGACCTGAGGATTTCGTGAACTGCATGTCATTTCCGTAACGTGGCCCACGGCGATTGACGCCAGAATACAGCCCGTGAACAGATAAAGACCCCACGCCGTTTCGATGGTCGCGTAGGAGATGCCCTTGGCCAGCGTGATGTAAAGCGCGATGAGGAAAATGTCGGCCATGGCCAGTTTGCCGAGGATGTTCAGCGCGGGTTGGACGCGGGCGTCCAGCAGATTCCACTGGATCAGCGCGGTGCCGATGGTTTTGACGTAGGGCGCGAAGAGGGCGAAGACGGTGACGATCAGCGCGAGGAAGATGTCGGATTTCCAGAGGGATTGGAGGCCGGTGACGACGCTGATTTCGCTGAGGCCGAAGATCGGGAGCAGACCCGCGCGCATCAGCGGGGCGAACCATGCGATGGGGTAGAGGATCAGGAGGGAGAGGGTGGCGAGGCGAAGGGTCATGTGTGCAGACTTAGGCACTCATGCCTTTGACGGAAAGCGTTAAACCCAGAGTGTAAATCAATAAGATGGCTCCGACGAGGAGGTCAGACTGTAGTTTGTGTGATACTGTTGATCGCAATTTCCGATGCAGGATAACTGCAGAAACCACTGAGCCTCCCATAATTGGAGCTAGTGATATTTGACATTTAAAACCAAAAACTTGCGACAAAAGAACGCCGACTAGCATGCCGGGTAGCAGGCCTTTGACTATCGAAAAGATCACTGGAAAGAAGATTACTTCAGTTTTGAGTGAACGGGGTACTCCTGATTTTCCTCCGATGAAGTGAATAATAAACCAAGCGATCGTTACCGACAAAAGGTAATAAAATAGCAATTGTTGCAGGACAACTATTGCGTCGTCCATCACCGCACCGCCTCGATCGGCCCCTCGGCACTGCCACTTATGAACTGCTCCACATAGGGATCACCCGAGGCGTCCATCTGCCCGACCGGGCCGGTCCACTGGATCACGCCTCCGTGCAGCATGGCAACATTGTCGGCAATCGCGCGGACGGAGCTCATGTCGTGGGTGATGGTCATCGCGGTTGCGCCCATCTCGGTCACGATTTCACGGATCAGGTCGTTGATGACGCCGGACATGATCGGGTCCAATCCCGTGGTGGGTTCGTCGAAGAAGATGATCTCGGGTTCGGCGGCGATGGCGCGGGCGAGGCCCACGCGTTTTTGCATCCCACCTGACAGTTCGGCCGGAAAGCGATCGGCGACGTTGGATTTCAGGCCGACGCGGCGCAGTTTCTCGATGGCGATTTCGCGCGCCTCATCCGCCGGGCGTTTCAGCGAACCGCGCAGAAGGCGGAAGGCGACGTTTTGCCAGACGGGCAGGGAGTCGAACAGAGCAGCCCCCTGAAACAGCATCCCAAAGCGCGCCAGAAACGCATCTCGGTCACCCTTAGTGGCGTCTTTGCCATCGACATAGATCATGCCGCTGTCGGGCTTGATCAGGCCGAGGATGCATTTCAGCGCCACGGACTTGCCGGTGCCCGAACCACCGATGATGACCATCGAGGTGCCTTTGGGGATCTCAAGGTTCATGCCCTGCAGCACGTGGTTGTCGCCAAAGGCTTTCTGTACGTTCTCCATCCGGATCATAGCGAGAAGAACACCCCTGTCAGAACGAAATTTGCGGCGAGGATCAGGACAGCGGCGGCCTCGACCGAGCCCTTGGTGGCGCGGCCCACGCCCTGCGCGCCACGGCCCGAATTCATGCCGTAGTAACATCCCATGATGGCTGCGATCATGCCGAAGGCTGCACCTTTGACCAGCGACGAGACGATGTCGCGGGTTTCCAGGAAATCCACGGTGTTTTTCAGATAGGCCGCCGGGTTGAAGCCCAGGTTTTGCGTGGCGACCGTATAGCCGCCCATGATGCCGATTACGTCGCCAACCGCGACCAGAGCAGGCACGGTGATCAGCGCCGCCAACACACGCGGTGCGGTGAGGTATTTCATCGGGTGCGTGGACAGCGTGACCAGCGCGTCGATCTGCTCGGTCACTTTCATTGTCGCGATTTCGGCGGCGATGGACGAAGTTACGCGCGCGGCGATCATCAGGCCAACCAGCACCGGACCAAGCTCGCGTACCATGCCGATCGCAACGATCTGGGGTACGACGGCTTCGGCATTGAAACGCGCGCCGCCCGCGTAGATCTGCAACGCCAGCGCGCCGCCGGTGAAAATCGCGGTCAGGCCGACGACGGGCAGCGACAGCCAGCCGATATTCAGCAGCGCGATGCCGAATTCGCGCGGGTAAAACGGCGGGCGAAAGATATGAGAGACCGCATCCAACGCGAACAGTCCGACGCGGCCGAATGCCGCCAACATGGTCAGGACGACGCGTCCAAGACCACCCAGAAGGGAAATGGGGTTCATTCCACGTAGCCCTTGGAATAGCGGTTGCCCAGTGAGGTCAGGATTTCATAGCCAATAGTACCCGCGGCCTCGGCCAGATCATCCACGGTTTGATGTCCGTTCAGAATGCGCAGACGCTCGGGCGCATGCGGCAGGTCGGTGACATCGACGGTGATGAGATCCATCGAGATGCGGCCGACCACGGGGCATGGCTGATTGCCAGAGAACATGTCTATGCCGCCACCGATGGCGCGGTGCAGCCCGTCGGCATAGCCAGCCGCGACGGTTGCAATCCGTGACGGTCGGCGCGCGGTCCAGCTGTTGCCATAGCCAACGGTTTCACCCACGGCCAGATCCCTGATCTGCACAACAGGCAGATCGGCTGTCACGACGGGTTTTGCGGCGGCGAACGGCAGACCGCCATATAGTCCGACGCCCGGGCGACAGAAGTCGAAATGGAATTCGGGTCCCAGCAAGATGCCGCCGGTGGCCGCCAGCGATCTTGGGGCGGCAACCCCGTCTGTCATCTCGCGGAAGGTGCGCAACTGTTGTTGGTTCATAGGGTGATCGGGCTCGTCCGAACAAGCCAGATGTGACATCACCACGACCGGGTTCAGGGCCTCGGCCTGCGGGCGCAGTGCGGCCCAGTCGGAAGGTTCCAATCCCAGGCGGTTCATGCCGCTGTCGAGCTGAATACCAAAGCCGTGATCCGGCAGTGCCTCGCGATGGCGCTGAAACTGCTGGGGCGAGTTGATCAGCGGTGTCAGGTCGTGATCCCGCAGCAGATCGGCGTCGCCTTCCATGTGGCCGGAGAACACGCCAATCATCGGACCGGGGCCGACCGCCTGCCGGACAACGGCGCCTTCTTCGGCGACGGCGACAAAGAACTTCCGGACGCCTTCTTCGGCCAGCGTCGCCGAGACAGGCCCAGCACCCAGGCCATAGGCATCCGCCTTGACCACGGCGCCGGTTTCGACATCCGTTTTTGCGTCGAGCGCCCGCCAATTGCTGGCGAGCGCCTGAAGATTGATCGTCAAACGTGCAGTACTCATGGAACTGTTCATGACATTGGATCGCGGCAGGTCAAGAGGGAATGCTTCAATTCCCCTCGGGTTTATGGGCCTCATAAGCAGCTTCAAGCTCAGATCGCAGGAAATCGGCAAACAACAAAGGCTTGAACCCGGGGGCGCCGGTGCCGGGCAGAGGTTCGACAATTGTGCTCACATGCGGGTCAAAGAAGAACGGCACGCTGTATCGTTCACGACCCGAACGGTTGATGACGCGATGCGGTGTGGACAACAGGCGGCCATTCGACATCCGATGCAGCATGTCCCCGACATTGACGACAAATGCCCCGGGGCGTGTGGGGACATCGACCCAATTTCCGGCAGGGGTTCTGACCTGCAATCCACCCACCTGATCCTGAGCCAGCAAGGTCAGGCAACCAAAATCGGTATGGGGTGCCGAGCCGAACAGATCACCAGGGCTGGCTTCGGATTGCGGTGGATAGTGCAGCAACCGCAGCCAGATGGTCGGAGTGTCGAAGGCCGAAAGAACAGAGAAATCGGTGGCGCCACTGGCCTTCAGGGCAATTCTCATCAACCTGCGCCCCAGGTCGGACATGGCGCGGGCATAGGCCTCCAGCGTGGTCCGAAAACCCGGCAGATCCGGCCACCGGTTCGGGCCTGACAGGTAGATACCGGGATCGGCCTTTGTGTCTTCGCGCATCATCATGAAGCTTGCCGACTGATTGGGTTTGGTCACATCGGCCAGGGTCGAGTTTACATCCGTTGACGTATCGATGGCGATATAGCCGCGGTGGGTTCGGTCAACGGCGATCGCAAGTTTTTCGTCAAGCGGAAGCGCGTGAAACTGTCTTGAGACCTCGAAGACATCGCTGATCAGATCGGCGTCTATGCCGTGATCTTCGATATAGCCGAAGCCTGTTGTTCCATAAGCAGCCCGAAAATCGGCTGCGATTTCATCCTCGGCGCGCGCGCCCAGACGGATGACGGGGATTTCAGTGAATTCTGTCATTGTTCTTTCGCTTTGTTGAGGAAGATTGCAGGGGCAGAAAATGCCCCCGATCTATCCGGCAAAGCGTTTGCGGCGGTGCCCGAAGTGGCGTTCAAGCACCACGCGACGGGGTTTATGAGCAAGACAAAACAGCATGGCCCGATCCGTGCATATCAGTTTGCCAGGGTCAAGGGATCAATACCCTTCGATCTGTCCGCCCTGTTGCCAGGGTTTGACCAGATTTCCGAAACGGGTGAACTGGGCCTCGAAGGACAGCTCGACCGTGCCGATGGGGCCGTGACGCTGCTTGCCGACGATAACTTCGGCCTTGCCGTGCAGGCGTTCCATGGCCTGCTTCCACTCTTCCATCTTTTCCAACTCGTGATCGCCGGGCTTTTCGCGTTCTTTGTAGTATTCCTCGCGGAACACGAACATCACCACGTCCGCATCCTGTTCGATCGATCCCGATTCCCGCAGGTCGGACAGTTGCGGGCGCTTGTCGTCGCGGTTCTCGACCTGACGGGAAAGCTGAGACAGCGCGATCACCGGGATGTTCAGTTCCTTAGCGATGGCTTTCATGCCCATCGAAATCTCGGCGATCTCGTTGACGCGGTTGTCGGACATGCCGCGGCAAAGTTGCAGATAGTCGATCACCAGCAGGTCCAGCCCATGTGTCCGTTTCAACCGCCGCGCACGGGCGGCCAGCTGTGAAATCGGCAGGGCGGGCGTGTCGTCGATGAACAGGGGGCACGCCTCAAGCTCCTTGGCGGCATCGACGAAGCGGCGGAACTCGGCTTCGGTCATGTCACCTTGGCGGATCTTGTGCGAGGAAATCTCGGACGCTTCGGCCAGAACCCGACCCGCAAGCTGCTCGGCGCTCATCTCCAACGAGAAGAAGCCGACCACTCCACCGTCAACCGCGCCCTCGCTGCCGTCCGACTTCAAGCCACGCTTGTACGCTTTGGCCACGTTGAAGGCCACGTTGGTCGCCAGCGATGTTTTTCCCATCGACGGGCGGCCCGCCAAAATGATCAGGTCCGACGGGTGCAGGCCCCCCAGTTGCTTGTCCAAATCGGCCAGACCGGTGGAAATCCCCGCCATGCCGCCACCGCGCTGGTACGCCTCGTTGGTGACATTGACGGCTTCTGTGACCGCCTTGAGGAAGGATTGAAAACCCTGTTCGGTCTGGCCCTGCTCGGACAACTGGTAAAGCTGCTGCTCGGCCTCGACGATCTGTTCTTTTGGTTCGCTGGAAACGTCAACCCGCGCCGCCTTGTCCGAGATGTCCCGGCCCAGACGGATTAGCTCGCGCCGGATGGCGAGGTCATAGATCATTTGCGCGTAGTCATGCACCGCGAAGGCGCTGATCGAGGCGCCGGCCAGTTTGACCAGATAGGCCGGCCCGCCAAGTTCCTTCAGGCCTTCATCCTCGGCCATGAAAGATTTCAGCGTCACAGGCGAGGCCAGCGCATTCTTGGCGATGCGCGCGGCCGCGACTTCGTAGATGCGGGCGTGGACCGGATCATAGAAATGCTCGGCCCCGATGATCGAAGCTACCCGGTCATAAAGGTCGTTATTGGTCAGGATCGCGCCCAGAAGCTGCTGCTCGGCCTCGATGGAGTGCGGCATTGTTTCGGCGTTCTGAATTTGCGCCGCTGCCTGCTCGATACTGCTGATCTCGTTCATTGCTGTTCTCTTGCCCCTTGGACAGAGGCCATAACGTAGCGCCCTGAGTCGGCGCAAATTGTATGTTTTCTGGGGATAGCCTGTGCATATCTTCCCGCCCCATCATATTGCAGGATTGGGCGGGGGTCCGTCAACATGTTGTGGATGGAGTGTCGGGCGTATTCGGCAATGTTTCCGATTGGGAAACGGTTTGCGTCACGTCAGCCCTTATTCGCTTCCTGCCAGCCGCGCGGGTCGTTCAGGAATGCTTCGACCCCATCAAGTGTTTCCTGATCAAACGCTTTTTGCGCCTTGGCCTCGGCCAGAACATCCCACCAGGTACACAGGCTGTGCAGTTGCACCCCATGATCACCCAGGGTTTTTTCGGTTTCGGGGAAGATGCCGTAGTAGAAGATAACGGCAGTATGGCCGCAGGTCGCGCCGGTTTCGCGGATCGCGTCGACGAAGGACAGTTTCGAGCCGCCATCGGTGGTCAGGTCTTCGACCAACAGAACGCGTTCGCCTTCGCTCATGGCGCCTTCGATCCGGGCGTTGCGGCCATAGCCTTTGGGTTTCTTGCGCACATAGGTCATCGGCAGAGCCATACGCTCGGCCACCATTGCGGCAAAAGGAATACCCGCGGTTTCGCCGCCGGCAATGTTGTCGAATGCTTCAAAGCCCGCATCGCGCATCACGGTGACGGTCAGGAAATCCATCAAGGTCGAACGGATGCGAGGGTACGAGATAAGCTTGCGGCAATCGATATAGGTCGGGCTGGGCAAGCCGCTGGCTAGAGTGAATGGCTCGCGTGCGTTGAAATGCACGGCCCTGATCTCCAGCAGCATCCGCGCGGTCAAACGGGCGATTTCAGTGCTGTCGGGAAATGAACTGGGGATCATGGCGGAACCTCGGGGCTGAAATGACGTTGCGGGCTGATAGCCCGTCCAAAGGGGCGCTGTCGAGAGGGGTTGGCCCAAAAGAAAAGCGGACCCTGAATAAGGTCCGCTTTTGCCCTTGCGGGCTGCTGGACGGGCCTAGGTGGGCTAGGCCTGCCCGGATCAGGGCATTTACGCGAAAGGGACTTCGCTGTGCAACCGGCAAATTGCCGCCCGCTTAGAGTCAGTCATGCAAGTGCGGTAGCTGAAACAGTATGCCCGCAGTCAGGTGTGCCGACCTGAGGAAACACGTTACAGCTCAGCACTTTGTGAGCAGTGTGGCGGAAGGAAAAGGGGGAACGCCGGCCGCCTTCACCCTGGATGATGTTACTTGGCATCACGTGATTGTGCGTTGAGTGGTCTTAGGTCACAGGCCCTGAGCTTTGGCGCCTTTCAGGAGGTGCCGATACAACAGATCAAGGGCGTGGTCCCGCGCGGCGATGCGCACCTTGTCCCGGCCCAGGGCACCAAACTCGACGGTTTCGGTCATGGTGTCCTGATCTTCGGCCGCCAGACCGAAGCACACACGCCCTTCCGGCTTGAATTCAGACCCACCCGGACCGGCAATTCCGGTGACAGAGACAGTCAGCTGAGCGCCCGAATGCTTCAGCGCGCCCTCGGCCATTTCCCGGGCGACCTGCTCTGATACTGCTCCGTGGGTTTCCAGCGTGTCAGCCTGCACGCCCAGCATCTGCTGTTTGGCGGTATTGGTGTAGGTGACAAAGCCGCGTTCCACCACGGCAGAGCTGCCGGGAAAATCTGTCAGCGCGGCGGCAACAAGGCCGCCAGTGCAGCTTTCGGCTGTGGCGATCATCACCCCCTGTGCCTTGGCCCGGTTCAGGATGTCGGTGACGCTCACAGGCCCAGTACCCCATGCGAAAAGCCGGCCAGCAGCGCGACGCAGATGGCTGAAAACACACCGGCGATCACGTCATCCAGCATCACGCCCATCGGGTCGCCACGCCGGTCGGCCCAGCCGACTGGGCCGGGCTTGGTGATGTCGAACAGGCGAAACAGCACGAAACCCGCCACCCAACCGGGCCAGAGCGCGGTGATTTCCAGCCCGTGCGCCCAGGCCGGGTAGGAAATGGCCCAGAGGGCGATGAACTGCCCTGCAACCTCGTCAATCACGATTTCCGACGGGTCGTGGTCATCCTGACCTGCGGTCATGACCTTTGTGGCCCAGATCCCTGCAACAAAGACGATCAGAGTAGCCAGGGCCAGCAAGGGGAAGCCACCCAGCGTGTGCAATACCCAGACCATCGGCAGCGCGGCCAGTGACCCCCAGGTGCCGGGGGCGGGGCGCAGGTAGCCTACGCCGCCAACGGTTCCAATCAGACGCGCCGCGTTCATGACTTCACCAGACAGGCCGTGGCCAGTGACGCGATGCCCTCACTGCGGCCGGTAAAGCCCAGACGTTCGGACGTGGTCGCCTTGACCGAGACCTGGTCGGCCCGCAATCCCATGATTTTCGACATTTCTTCGCGCATTGCGGGCGCGTGAGGACCGATCTTGGGATATTCGCAAACAAGTGTGCAATCGACATTCGAGATGCGGTAGCCCATCTGTTCGGCCAGTTCGACCGCGTGCCGCAGAAATATCGCGCTGGCGGCCCCTTTCCATTGCGGATCCGATGGTGGGAAATGCTGACCGATATCTCCCTGCGCCAGCGCGCCATAGATTGCGTCGGTTACGGCGTGCATCCCGACATCGGCATCTGAATGTCCCTGAAGCCCGCGATCATGCGGCACTTTTACACCGCACAGGATCACATGATCTCCATCGCCAAATCGGTGAACGTCGTACCCGTTGCCCAGCCTTACTTCCATGTTCGTTCCCATGATACGTTCCGCCCGGGCAAAATCCTCGGGTCGGGTGATTTTGATGTTGTCTGCGTCGCCGGGCACGATAGCCACGCCTATCCCTGCCGCGCGGGCGACTTCAACGTCGTCCATGGCACCGCCGGGGTGTGCGGCATGGGCTGCAACGATGGCGTCATAGTGAAACCCCTGAGGGGTCTGGGCCGCATACAATCCAGTGCGATCTTGTGTGCCCGTGACAGCGGAACCGTCCCCCGTCCAGAGCGCGTCGGTCACCGCCACCCCCGGTGCCGCGGCGCTGTTGTCGTTCAGTGCCGCCAGTACGTCGAGGATGGTGGCGCGGCTGACACAAGGCCGGGCGACATCGTGGATGAGGACGCGCGCCACGGTCTTGTCCGCCAGCGCCTGCAGGCCATTGCGGACAGACCCGGCGCGGTCTGCTCCTCCTGTCGCCAAAATCAGATCGGTACCGTCAAATTCGGCCCGTGCGACGTGGTCGTCGGGGGAAAGGACCAGAACGATATGATCAACCAGTCCCCGGAACCTGTCGATTGTCCAGTCGGCCACGCGACGTCCGGACAGAGTGCGCCATTGTTTAGGCGTTCCGCCACCCGCGCGCATTCCGCGTCCGGCGGCGACAATAATGGCGGCGGTGGTCATGAGGTCTGCTCTCCTGCGTTGGGTCATTGTTTAGGATGCGGTGAATGCAGAGGCAATCGCCCGCGTCAATCTGCCTAAAAATTAGGCATGTGATGATTTTGCAGGCTTGTGACATGCGGATTTCTTGGTCATATGCGCAGAATTCGATATTAAATGCGCAACTGCGCAAGGAATAAGCACTTTGACCCTGCATCTTGCTGACAAGCCTTTGTACCCGCCGGTTTTGCTGGCGCCGATGGCCGGAATCACTGATCGCCCGTATCGCGATCTGGTGATGCGCTTTGGCGCGGGCATGGTTGTCAGCGAAATGGTCGCCAGCCAGGAAATGGTGCAGGCAAAACCGGGCGTGCGCGAACGGGCCGAGCTTTCGGCGGATGTCGAAAATACCGCCGTTCAGCTTGCCGGGCGTGAAGCACGCTGGATGGCGGAAGCCGCGCGGCAGGTCGCTGATCGCGGCGCGCGGGTGATCGACATAAACATGGGCTGTCCAGCCAAGAAGGTGACCAACGGGTATTCGGGTTCGGCCCTGCTGAAAACGCCCGACCATGCCCTGACACTGATCGAGGCGGTGGTGGAGGCGGTGGATGTCCCAGTGACGCTGAAGACCCGGCTGGGTTGGGACGACAGCCTGCTCAACGCGCCGGATGTGGCGCGCAGGGCGCAGGATGCCGGTATTCGGATGGTCACGATCCACGGTCGAACACGGTGTCAGTTCTACAAGGGACACGCAAACTGGCAGGCCATCCGTGCGGTGAAAGAGGCAGTGACCATTCCGGTCATAGCAAACGGCGACATCGTCGACACGCAAACCGCACGGACCGCCTTGGATCACTCGGGCGCCGACGGCGTGATGGTCGGACGTGGGGCGCAAGGAAAGCCCTGGTTGCTGGCGCAGTTATGTCACGACCTGTTCGGTGCCGACGCGCCGGACGTTCCGACAGGGCATGATCTGAGCGCGATGGTGCAGGAGCACTATCAGGCCATGCTGTATTTCTATGGACCCGACCTTGGTCTGCGCGTCGCGCGCAAGCATCTTGGGTGGTACATGGACGAAGCAGGAACACCCGTCGGCTTGCGCCGCGCGATACTGACATCGCGTGATACATCCGAAGTTCTGCGTTTGATCGCGGATGCAATCCCGCATCAGGGGGAAGCGGCGGCATGACCTCGGACCAGAGCATTTGGGCCTCATTGCCGGTTCCCGCATTCATCATCGACGGTGACGATCGGATCGCTGATGTCAATTCGGCGGGTGAGGGGTTCCTGAACGCCTCGCGCCGTTCGGTTGTCGGGCATCCGGTGTGGGATCAGATAGCCGTCGACGCCCCCCTGGAGGAGGCGTTTCTGAGAGCACGGCAGAATGGTTCGCCTTTGTTCGTCAATGATGTGGATGTTGGATCGGGCAGTCGTGCGCCTCTGCAATGTGCGCTGCAGATCGCGCCGTTGATGGGTCATTCGGGATCAATGATCATGATCCTTTCTCCGCGCGAACTGGCCGGACGGATGACTCGCGGGAACACGGTGAAATCCGCCGCGCAATCAGCCATTGGAATGGCCGAAATGCTGGCGCATGAGATCAAAAACCCGCTGGCTGGAATCACTGGAGCTGCCCAGTTGCTTAGCATGAATATCTCTCAGCAAGATATTGAGTTAACAGACTTAATTGTCGAAGAAAGCCGCCGGATCGTAAAGCTGTTGGAGCAGGTGGAGCAGTTCGGAAACCTGTCGCAGCCGGACTTCCAGCCGGTCAACCTGCATGACGTGCTGGACCGTGCGCGGCGTTCGGCGCTGTTGGGGTTCGGCGCGCATATGAAGATCGTCGAGGATTATGATCCGTCGCTGCCGCTGGCTTATGGCGATCAGGACCAGATCCTGCAGGTCATTCTGAACCTTCTGAAAAACGCATCCGAGGCAGCCGGGCCGGAAGGCGGGACCATTCGCCTGCGTACCTATTTCGAACACTCATTTCGTCTGCGGCGCAACGATGGGTCCGGCCATTCCCTGCCGCTGCAGATCGAAATCATCGATGACGGCCCCGGCTTGCCCGAAGACATCCTGAGCGACATTTTCGATCCCTTTGTCTCTGGCAGGGAAAACGGCACGGGTCTTGGTCTGGCGCTGGTCAGCAAGATCGTCTCCGACCACGACGGCTGGGTTTCGGCCGAGTCGGTTCCGGGCCGGACGGTTTTTCGCCTGTCACTCAGGCGGGCGCCACGGGACGCGCAATGAAATTGAAACCGGCGGCAAATGGCATAGCAAGGAGAACAGCAGATGGATGGCACAGTTCTGGTCGCAGATGACGACCGCACGATCCGCACGGTTCTGACGCAGGCACTGACCCGGGCGGGATGCAAGGTGCACGCAACTTCTTCTTTGACCACGCTGATGCGCTGGGTCGGAGAGGGCAAAGGCGATGTGGTCATCTCGGACGTAGTCATGCCGGACGGGAACGGGCTTGAGATGCTGCCGAAGATCGCGCAGGACAGGCCGGGTTTGCCGGTTATCGTGATCTCGGCCCAGAACACGATCATGACGGCAATTCAGGCGGCTGAGGCCGACGCTTATGACTATCTACCGAAGCCTTTTGATCTGCCGGATCTGATGAAAAGAACGGCCCGGGCGCTGGATCAGAAGCAACGCCCGCAGTCTGGTGCCTCGGAATTGGTTCGGGATCGCCCGGAGGAATTGCCTCTGGTGGGGCGTACGCCGGTTATGCAGGCGCTGTACCGGCTGGTGGCGCGGGTCATGAACACCGATCTGCCGGTTATGATTTCCGGTGAAAGTGGAACCGGCAAGTCTCTGATTGCGAAAGCAATACATGACTTCTCGGATCGTCGGACATTGCCTTTTGTTTCCGTCACCGCGTCTGAGTTGCGGGATCTGGAAGGACCTGCCCGCGTCATGGCGCGGGTTCGGGGTGGCACCCTGCTGATCGACGAAATCGCAGATATCGAAGACGACATTCAGGCCCGGATCGTGCGGATGATGGACAGCCCGGGCGATCATCTGCCGCGCTTCATGGCAACCAGCCAGTCGGACCTGACCGAAGCAATGGAAAGCGGACGCGTGCGCCAGGATTTGTATTATCGTCTGTGTGGCGCGACGATCCACGTTCCGGCCCTGCGTGAAAGAATGGACGACATTACTTTGCTGGCCGATCACTTTCTGGCACGGGAAGAGCGTGAGACCGGCACGAAACGCTGGCTCAGCGGCGAAGCGGTTGAACTGGTGCGCCGTTATTCGTGGCCCGGGAATGTGCGGCAACTGGAAAACGCGGTGCGCCGCCTTGGATTGACCAGTCAGGCGGACGAGATATCCAAAACCGAAGTCGAAATGGTTCTGGGCAGCCAGCCCGAGGCGGAACCGGTTCTGGGGGGCGGAGAGCGTGAGAAACTGTCGGCCTCGGTCGCGCGGCATCTGCGGCGGTATTTCGACCTTCACGGCAACATGTTGCCGCCTCCGGGCCTGTATCAGCGTATCCTGCGCGAAGTTGAGGCACCGCTGATCGAAATCGCATTGGACGCAACCGGCGGAAATCAGGCAAAATGTTCGGATTTACTAGGGATTAACCGAAATACGCTGCGAAAAAAGATCATCGACCTCGATATTGAGGTGACACGCCGTCGCAAACTGATGTAATATCGCCACACAAACCGTGGCATTCGGGTTTCTACCTGACAAGGACCACGACATATGGCGGTAAGCCGCGCAAGCGGCACATCAGGATGAGGGCAGACGGTGGCAACCCGGGCACAGAGCGGGCCAATACCATCGATTAATCGATGGCGAAAATCCCGAAAACTGCGCAATTTCGGCACCTTGGGGCTGGTTCTTCTGGGGCCAGCACTGGCGCTTGCCACCTATCTTGTCATTGGTCCGTTCGATCTGGGTTCGGCCGCGCCGACATTGCGCCTGATCCTATTGGCCGACCTTGTCTATGTGCTGGTCGTGGCCGCACTTGTACTAAGTCAGGTCGGCAGTCTGATCGCGGCGCGACGCGCCAAGTCAGCAGGTTCCCGTTTGCATTTGCGCCTGATCGGCGCGTTCACGCTGCTGGCGCTGGTGCCGACTGTGACCGTGGCGATTTTTGCCGGACTGACCGTGAATATCGGTCTGGAGGGTTGGTTTTCGGATCGTGTGCGCGAAGTTGTCGGGTCGTCGCTCAGTGCGGCCGAAGCGTATGAACAGGAACACCGTCAGGGCCTGACTCAGGACGCGACTGTCTTGGCCCGGTTTTTGGATAATGCCCGGTCTCTGGATTACTACATTTCTGACGCTGAGTTGCGCGAAGTTCTGGCCCAGGGCCAGTCGCAGATCCAGCGTGGCCTGCGTGAAGCTTATGTCATTGACGGTAGCGGCGAAATCCGGGCCCGGGGCGACAGGTCGTACCTGTTCAACTACGAAGAACCCACGGCTGAGCAACTGGCGAACGCGACCCACCGGGGCTTGCTGATCATCGCGGACTGGCAAAACAGCGAATTCAGGGCGCTGGTCCCTCTGCGGGCGTATCTGGACCGTTACCTCTATGTCAGCCGTGACGTGGACGGGCAATTGCTGACGCTTCTGGATGACACCAAGGAAACAGCGCAGTTCTATCAGCAGCTTGAAAGCGAAAGGGGCAGGGTGCTGTTCGAGTTTGGCCTGTTGTATCTGGGTTTCGCGGTGATCCTGATCCTGGCGGCGATGTCGCTGGGCATGTGGTTTGCTGAACGCTTGTCTCGCCCGGTGGGCCGCCTGACCACAGCAGCGCAGCGTGTTGGCGCGGGTGACCTGAGCGTTCAGGTTATTGAAGAGGCCAGCGATGACGAGATCGCGATGCTGGGTCGGTATTTCAACCAGATGACCCGCCAGTTGAAGGGTCAGCGGGACACGTTGCTGGAAAACACCCGTCATATTGAACGCCGTCGTCGACTGTTCGATTCAGTGCTCAGTTCGGTCACCTCGGGGGTTGTCGGAGTTGATCCTGACGGGTGCGTTACATTTGTGAACCGATCCGCCCAGCGTCTGCTGGACTGGTCGCGGGGCGAAGAACTTTTGGCGATCGGTATCGCGGTACCCGAGTTCCTGCCTTTGTTCGAGAACCTTAAGGAAAGCGGGCAAGAGGCTGTTCAGGAAGAGATAAAAGTCACCCGCAAGGGCCAGTTGGAGAATCTTCTGGTCCGCATGGCAACTCGGCGCGGTGAGGATGGCGGGCTGGAAGGTTACGTGGTTGCCTTTGACGACGTGACCGACCTGGTCAGCGCGCAGCGGATGGCAGCCTGGGGCGACGTGGCGCGCCGGATCGCGCATGAGATCAAAAACCCTCTGACCCCGATTCAGTTGAGCGCCGAGAGAATCAAGCGAAAGTTCTCGCGCAAGCTGGACGAGGAGGACAGCAGCAGCCTGGAATCGATGACGGATGTCATTGTCCGGCAGACGAACGACCTGCGGCGCATTGTTGACGAATTCTCGAAGTTCGCTCGCATGCCTGAACCGGAACGGCGCGAGGAAAACATCGTTGATCTGGTGCGCGAGGCTGTTCTGCTCCAGCAGGCCGGGCAGCCGGATGTGCAGATCGATGCAGATCTGCCCAACCGCGCGATTCCGGCGGATGTGGATGCGACGATGTTGAAGCAGGCCCTGACCAACCTTATCAAGAACGCCGGCGAAGCCATTGGAACCTTAAAGGAAAAAGGTGCACCTGAAAACCTCAAGCCGCAGATCAAGGTTAGGGTATCGACAGATGATGCCGGGACACAGATCACCATCGCGGACAACGGAATCGGGCTGCCGGAAGACCGGGCGCGTCTGTTTGAACCCTATGTGACCACCCGCGACGAGGGCACCGGCCTTGGCCTGCCCATCGTGAAGAAGATCATCGAAGAACATGGCGGAGCGCTGACTTTGGAAGACGCGCCCGTATTTGACGGACAGGACCATTTTGGCGCAATGGCCGTGATCCGGTTACCCGGGGGCAGTGTTTCCCCGTCAGTCGCGCCACAGAAGCAGGCTATTAAAACCAACAAACTGAAAGCAGGCCAAAGATGAGCGACATTCTGATCGTAGATGACGAACGCGATATTCGCGAGCTGGTGTCAGACATTCTGGAGGACGAAGGCTATTCAACCCGACTTGCCGGCAATTCGGACGATTGCATGGCGTCGATCAACGCTGAACCTCCGGGTCTTTTGATCCTCGACATCTGGCTCAAGGACAGCCGAATGGACGGGATCGACATCCTGAAAGCGGTAAAGCGCGACAACCCGGACGTGCCCGTTGTGATTATTTCCGGTCACGGGAATATCGAGATTGCCGTGGCAGCCATCAAGCAGGGCGCTTATGACTTTATCGAAAAGCCATTCAACATTGACCAGTTGATGGTGGTGATCCGGCGCGCGATGGAAACCTCGCGTCTGCGTCGCGAAAACGCTTCGCTCAAGCGGAAGGAAGTCAGCTGCTCGGACATGATCGGCAAATCGGCATCGTTCCGTGCGATGCAGGGCCAGTTGGACAAGGTGACGAAGTCCAACGGCCGCGTGATGCTGAGCGGCCCTGCCGGGTCGGGCAAGGAAATCGCGGCACGCTATATCCACGCACATTCCAACCGTGCCAATGCGCCTTTCGTGACCGTGAATTGCGCCGGGGTCGAGCCCGAGCGGATGGAAGAGGTGCTGTTTGGCCGCGAGACATCTGAACGCGGTGTTGAATCAGGCCTGCTTGAGGAAGCCCATGGCGGCGTGATCTTCTTTGATGAGGTCGCCGATATGCCGCTGGGCACGCAATCGAAGATTCTGCGGGTTCTTGTGGATCAGCAGTTTCAGCGGGTTGGCGGAACCGACAAGGTCCGGGTTGATCTACGCGTCATATCTTCGACCAATCGGGACCTGGAGGAAGAAATCACCGCTGAACGGTTCAGGGAAGAGTTGTATCACCGCCTGAACGTTGTTCCGATTGCGGTGCCGTCTCTAGAAGACCGGCGCGAGGACATTCCGGTATTGGCGCAGCACTTTATCGAAATGTGCAACGAAGCGCAGGGCTTGCCCGTTCGCGAATTGTCGGATGAGGCAATTGCACTGCTGCAGACCATGACATGGCCGGGCAATGTGCGTCAGCTCAAAAACCTGATCGAACGTGTGCTGATCCTGGGGGATGGAACCGGCCCGATCGAGGCGCGGGAACTGCCCAACGACGAGGAAAAGGCCGAAGATTCTGGTCGCGTGGTTCTGTCCGGCGCGCTGGCGACTTTGCCGTTACGCGAAGCGCGCGAGGCGTTCGAGCGCGAATATCTTCTGACACAGATCAACCGGTTCGGTGGCAATATCAGCCGCACTGCCAGTTTCGTAGGTATGGAGCGCAGTGCGCTGCACCGCAAACTCAAGTCGCTTGGCGTGGTCACATCGAACAAATCCGGCGCGCGTGTCGCGCAACTGGATGAACCGGAGCCGGCGGAATAACCCGCCGGTTCAGCCGGTGTGGCCCGGCGTTATGATCTGAAACGACCCGTCGTCGAACTTCACGAAACAGGACTCGGTGCTTAGCGGCGGCAGGGTTGTTGTACGGGTCAGCGATACCCGGGATTTCACCGCTTGTTTGCAAGGCGGCAGGCTGACCGGGCGAAAACCTTTCTTGGCCATGCATTGCGCCTCGACAGTGTTGCGCAGGTCCTGATTCACATCAACTGTGTAGACGCGTCCGGGTTCCCACCATCCGGGTGAACGGTAGCAGTGGCCGCGGCCGTCGCAATAGGTGCGCCCTGGCCAATAGACGGGTGGGCTTTGCCGGACCTGGTTGGCGACAGGCACCTCATTCAGGGCCTTTACCTGGCATTGCGTGGTCTCCTGCTGCAATCGCGCCACGCTGGCACCTTCGCGGTAATAGAGTGACAGAGGCCCGCAGGAAGAGAGCAAGAACAAAGGAATAAAGGCGCGTAGCATTGTTTTCATGCGCATATCTTGCCTCACTCCCTGTTCCATGACAATTCAATTGACCGTTTTGGGGGCATCTGTCATTCAAAGATTTCAGGCAGAAGGGCCAGGAACATGAAGGTCATCATTTGCGGTGCGGGTCAGGTCGGCTGGCAAATTGCACGGCACCTTTCGGGCGAACTGAACGACGTGACAGTGGTGGACAACAATCCTGATCTGGTGCGCCGCGCGACCGAAACGCTGGACGTGCAGGGTATCGCAGGCTTCGCCAGCTATCCGGATGTGCTGGAACGGGCCGGAGCCCGCGATGCAGACATGATCATCGCCGCGACCCACTCGGATGAGGTGAACATGGTCACCTGCCAGATGGCGCATTCGGTGTTTTCGATTCCGCGAAAGATCGCTCGTCTTCGGTCCAAATCCTATCTGACAGCGATTCATGCGGACCTGTTTCGCCGGGACCATCTGCCCATCGACGTGGTGATCAGCCCGGAACGCGAGGTCGCCGCTGCCGCCATGCGCCGCCTGTCGGCCCCGGCGGCTTTTGACACCGAGATTTTCATGGATGGCAAGGCGCAGCTGCTGGGCATCCGGGTGGATGAAGACTGTCCGATCATCAACACGCCGCTCAGGCAGCTGACCGACTTGTTTTCGACGCTCAGCTCGATCGTCGTCGGGGTGCGCCGGGATGGCACGCTTTTTGCACCGGAATCCGAGGATCAGCTGTTTGTCGGTGACGAATGCTATGTCTTTACCAACGTCAATGACGTTGAACGCACGATGGAGGTCTTTGGCAAAGCACAAAAGAAACAGGACCGAGTCGTCATTGTGGGTGGCGGCAATGTCGGCCTTGAAGTGGCCCGTACACTGGAGGAACGCGAAAGCCGCGTGCGCGCCAAGATCATCGAACGCGACCGCCGATGCGCCGAACTGGCCGCAGAAGCGCTGGAGCGGACGATTGTTCTGAACGGCGACGGGCTGGATGCGGCATTGCTGCGCGAGGCAGGCATTGAACGGGCCGACGCGATGCTGGCCGTCACGGATGACGACCGTGCCAACCTGTTGGCCGCAGTACGCGCCAAGGCCGAGGGATGCGCGCTGGCGATTGCGCTGATCAATGACCCCAGCATGGTGGCGCTGATGGGGCCTTTGGGGATCGACGCCTATATCAACCCGCGCGCAACCACCGTCAGTTCGATCTTGCGCCATGTCCGTCACGGTCGCGTGCGGCAGGTCTATTCCATCGGCGATGCCGAGGCCGAAGTGATCGAGGCCGAAGTTCTGTCGACCTCTCCCATGGCGGGGCAGAGACTGCGCGACATCGATTTCCCCGAAGGCGTTCTGGTTGGCGCGGTGCGCAAGGGCGACGAGTTGCTGCGCCCGACCGGCAGCCTGCGGATTGATGAAAAGGATGTGGTGGCCATCTTTGCCATGGCCAAGGACGTGCCCGAGGTCGAGCGCTTGATGCAGGTTTCGATCGATTTCTTCTGATGGCACACGCGCGGACACAACGGATCGGGCTTTTGCGGCGTTTGCCGCTGTTTCTGTTGATTTGGGGAATAACCGCGTTCTCGATGTGGGTGCCCGCAGTCTACGCGCTGGTATTGGATGACCACGACACGTCGCGATCGTTCTTCTACTCGGGCCTGCTTGGACTGTTTCTTGTGGCGAGCATCGCGCTGGCCTCGTCCAACAGGATACCTCGGCGCGGCACATTGGGGCAGTTGGCCGTTCTGCTGGGCTGTTTTACCGTTCTGCCCGTGTTTTTGGCGATCCCGTTTCACGATGCGCTTGGCAACACCACCTTCCTGAACGCGTATTTTGATATGGTCAGCGCGATGACCACAACCGGCGCCGACCTGTTTCCGAACCCCGACCGCCTGACTGCGCCGCTGCATCTGTGGCGGGCGTTTGTGGGCTGGATGGGTGGTTTGCTGATGTGGATTTCCGCAGCGGCGATTCTGGCGCCGTTGTCCTTGGGCGGGTTTGAGATTACCGCGCAGGGTCAGCCGGGACGACCGGTTTCCGGTGTTGCGCAAAGCGAAAAGGTTGATCCAAGGGGACGCCTGCTGCGTGTGGCGCGAACCCTGACACCCGTCTATGCAGGGCTGACTGCGGTGGTCTGGATATTGCTGCTGATTGCCGGTGAGGTTGGCCTGACCGCCGTAAGCCACGCGATGTCGGTCATGGCGACCTCCGGCATTTCCCCGGTGGGCGGGATGGAAGGGGCTCAGGCAGGTTTGACCGGTGAGGCGATCCTGTTCCTGTTCCTGTTCTTTGCATTGTCAAGGCTGACGTTTTCGGCAGATACGGCGACCTCGGGCTACTCCCGGCTGGATAAGGACCCCGAATTCCGCATCGGATTGTTGATCGTGGTTGCCGTAGCAGCCCTGCTGTTCTTTCGCGTGCTGGCTGGTGTGAACGAAATCGACGGCCAGATGTCGGTGCTTCAGGGCCTTAAGGTGATATGGGGCATGACATTTACAGCCTTGTCTTTTCTGACAACGGCAGGATTCGAAAGCAGCAACTGGGACGATGCGCAACAGCTTTCGGGGCTGGGAACACCGGGTCTGATCCTGATGGGGCTGGCCCTGATCGGGGGAGGGGTCGCCACCACGGCCGGCGGGGTCAAGCTGTTGCGTGTGTTTGCGCTATACCTCAATGGCGCGCGCGAGATCGACCGGCTGATCTATCCGTCATCGGTCAGCGGCGTTGGCGGCGGGAACCGGCGCATTCAGACCAATGGCGCCTTCATCGCCTGGATCTTCTTGATGATGTTCGCGCTTACGGCGGCGGTGTTCAATCTGTTGCTCGCCGCAATGGGGGCCGGGTTCGAACAGGCAATGGTTCTGACTGTTGCCGCGCTGAGTACGACCGGCCCCTTGATTGAACTGGCAACTGACGTTCCGATCCGGCTGATCGATATGACTGCAGGTGCAAAACTGACGATGTGCGCAGCAATGGTAATCGGCCGGCTTGAAACACTGGCGATCATTGCCTTGATCACCCCGGCCCTTTGGCGGGACTGACGTGGGGTCAGCAAAAGGAATTAGTGCCTGATTTTTAATCTGGAATATCTGTGAACTCCGCTCCATACTCACCCGGAGGGAGCGCGTTGGTCCGCAGCGCGTAGCAAGAACAATGGCGAGATTATAAAAATATGGCTTCGGACAGACAGAATCTTCAGGACGCGTTCCTGAATAATGTACGGAAAGCAAAGGTTCCGGTCACGATTTTCCTGATCAACGGTGTGAAATTGCAGGGTGTGATCACCTGGTTCGACAATTTCTGCGTATTGTTGCGCCGCGACGGACAGTCGCAGCTTGTCTACAAGCACGCGATTTCGACGATCATGCCGTCGCAGCCGATCAGCCTGTATGAGGGCGAAGACGCCTCTTGATGGAACATGAGAGGGCGCGCACCCGGGCCTGGGTGCTGCATCCTGAAATCAAATCAGATGAACAGCGCCGTGTCCCGGGACCGGCGCTGGAAGAAGCGGTGGCACTAGCCGCTGCTTTGCCCGATCTGGATGTGGTCGGGTCGGAAATCGTTCGCCTGCCACGGGCCCAGCCGGGGCTTTTGTTCGGCAGCGGCAAGATCGAAGAACTAGGCGAGCGACTGCACGAGCACGATGTCGAACTGGTTCTGATCGATGGTCTGGTGACGCCGGTTCAGCAACGCAATCTTGAGAAAGCGTGGAAGGTCAAGATCCTTGACCGGACCGGATTGATCCTGGAGATCTTCAGCGATCGGGCACGTACCCGCGAAGGTGTGTTGCAGGTCGAGATGGCCGCGCTCAGCTACCAGCGGACGCGGCTTGTTCGGGCCTGGACCCACCTGGAACGCCAGCGGGGCGGCCTGGGGTTTGTCGGTGGACCCGGCGAAACCCAGATCGAGGCCGACCGGCGTGCGATTGACGAACAGCTTGTGCGCCTGCGCCGCCGGTTGCAGAAGGTGGTCAAGACCCGCACGCTGCACCGCGCCGCGCGGGCCAAGGTTCCGTATCCGATTGTCGCGCTGGTTGGGTATACCAACGCCGGAAAATCGACCCTGTTCAACCGCCTGACGGGTGCGGAAGTCATGGCCAAGGACATGTTGTTCGCTACGCTGGACCCGACCATGCGGCGGGTCGAGTTGCCCGACGGCCCCGAGGTGATCCTGTCGGATACCGTTGGTTTTATCTCGAACCTGCCCACCGAACTGGTCGCCGCATTTCGCGCCACGCTGGAGGAGGTGCTGGGTGCCGATCTGGTCGTGCATGTCCGCGATATCAGCCACGAGGACACTGATGCACAGGCACAGGATGTCGAGGCCATTCTGACCTCGCTGGGGGTCGATGATGAACGGCCCCGGCTGGAGGTCTGGAACAAGATCGACCTGATGACTGACGACGAACGTGAGGCCGCTTTGGCGCGTGCGGAACGTGATGCTTCGATCTTTGCCATCTCGGCGGTGACCGGCGAAGGCGTCGAGGCGCTACTGGCCGAGATTGCAACCAAATTGCAGGGCGTGCGGCACAAGGAAACTTTGACGCTGGGGTTTGCCGATGGCGGCAAGCGCGCGTGGCTGTTTCGGCAGGATGTGGTCCGGTCAGAGCAACAGACCGAGAACGGGTTCGAGATCACGGTACTTTGGACCGCGAAACAAGCGGCGCAATTTGCTGCTCT
This sequence comes from Ruegeria sp. AB8, assembly GCF_056542605.1. NCBI lineage: Bacteria > Pseudomonadati > Pseudomonadota > Alphaproteobacteria > Rhodobacterales > Roseobacteraceae > Ruegeria > Ruegeria sp. AB8. The sequence continues at coordinate 124,000 of NZ_JBQGAB010000001.1, read as the reverse complement.
TTGATCCGGGGTCTGGTTTTGACGAAGGAAGACAGCAAGAAGGTCTATTTGAGTGGGCACATCGCTGTGCCTGCCGACCGGCTTGAACAGGTCCGTGCCGCGCTTTCAGAACATATAGCGCTGACGCGCGCCGAACCCGGTTGTGTCACCTTCGAGGTCGTTGAGGATCCGGACATCCCCGGTCAGTTCAACGTTCATGAGGTTTTTGAGAACCGGGCTGCGTTCGACGCACATCAGGAACGCATGAAAGCCTCGCGCTGGTTCATGGTTACAGAAGGCATTCCACGCAAATATTCGATTATCTCGGAATAACCCGGTCTGGACTTGTGCCTATCGCCCGTCGATTTGACGCTGATAGTCATCGGCGTCGAACCAATCCAGTGAAGACTGGACTTCATGATCGGCCGTCAGTTCCCATTCTTCCCAGCCGCGGGTGACGACATGGTTTCCGGTTTGCGCATGGTGCCCTTCCAGCGTCCAGACAAAAATCGCGTGATTTCCGGCCCAACGCAGCATATCGCACCTGACTTCCAGATCGGGAAATTCTGCGAAAAGGCCAAGCGCCATTTCAGCAATCGCCGCGCGACCTACGATCGGTTCTCCCCGGTTGATTGAAATCTGGCCGTCTGATGCAAAAAAACTGGCTACGACATCTGCGTCGCCCGAACTCCATGCAATCGCATAGTCGCGCGCGAGATTGTTCAGCCTGTCCTGAATACTGGCCATCTGTGCCCCCGGTCCCAAATAGTCCGCCCGCAGATCGTAGGCGAAAACACCCGTTTGCGTCCACGTCCGCGCAAAAAAGGGGCAAGGTCTTGCCGACGCGGGGTATTAACGCGGGATCAGGTGGGTGACACCGACGGCCGCAGCTCGGGCAAGATCGATGTCCAGGGACATTGGCAGATACTCTCCGCGCCGCCACAGCTGCGCCTGATCGTCGTAATAGCGTGACAGAAAATGGCCTGACTGACCCGTGGCGGTAATAAAGACCGAACTGTCCGGGTCGGCGAAGTCATAGACGCCGCGATAGCCTGCGCCATGTACGTTCTGGAACGGGTCGGGCCCTTCGCCCGAGGTTCGGCCGCGCAGCAGAGTGTTGTCTCCGCCGCTGGTCGATTGACGAATGTTCACGAAATAGCGCAGCACCGGAACCGAACCCAGAACCGGGTGGTCATGGGTGGCCTGATGCGCGTCGCCCCAGCGCTGGGATTCCAGGGCGCTGCCGTAATTCTCGGCAATCCAGATCAGAGCATCGTCCAGCGCTAGTCTTGCCATGTCGGTGCAGGTCTCAACCGGCGCACTTTGACGGACGTCACACCAGACCGAGGCCCCGTCGATGTCGCGGTAGACCCTTTCGATGAACAGCGGTTCGACATGTTTGAACTCGCTGGCCAGCGGGCCCAGTTCATCCGCGATCAGCCGGTTTTGCAGCGCGCGCAGCCATGCCGCATAGATCAGCGGTTCCGGCAGATGCTCGTTCATCTCGCCGTTCCACTCGGCCAGTAGGGCTAGAGCGATCTGGCGCTGACGTTCCGCTGTGCCGACGGGGGCGGATTCGCCGGTGAACCACAGGTCCGCTCCAATCAGGGGTAACAGAGACCGGGCGGTGAAACTGACGGTGTCGAGCTGCGCCTCGATAAAGCTGTCGCGGGTGTGCACCTCGCGTGACTGCATCAGGCGTTCCCAGCGATGGACACGCTGAGTGTCGCCCCATTCATACGACACGTGCTGAGGGAAGGGGCGGCCTATGATCTTGTTGTTGGTGTTACCCAGAACGCCACCCCTTGGGGCCACGAACTCTGGGTTGTCGGCATAAGGCATGCGGCCTTGCCAGCGGTTCTCGGCCAGCCAGCCAGGGGTCGGAATGCGGCCCCTGCTTTGGTTGCGCAGGTCGCGTTGTGGCATGGCACCAATCAGCTTCATGGCGATCGTGTCCTTGTCCACCAGTGACAGGTTTTGCGACGGCGAGATGAAATCTTCGGCGGCCGTGATGGCCTGCTGCACCGTATCCGCATTCATCAGCGCCATCGAAGCGGTCATCGACGTGTCACGCGGGCTAAGCGCCGTCCATGCAAGCGAGGCCACATGGCCCGTGGGTGTGATGGCTTCCAGATCGTAGTGAGTGCCGGGCAGCACCGGGCCGTTTTCCGTCCAGCGCAGGGTCAGAGTGATGGGCGGCTGGTCTTTGATCTCGATGATCGACGGGCGGGTCTGGAATGTTTTGTATCCGTCCGGTGTCAGGTATTCTTCGGGGTTTTCCGGGTTCAGTTGTTCGATATGGACATCCTGATCGTCCAGATAAGATGAGGTCAGGCCCCAGCCCAACCGGTCGCTGCGCCCGGTCATGATGGCGGGAATGCCGGGAATACTCGCGCCGATCACGCCGCCTTTGGCCAGCCCCAGCCGTGCCAGATACCACACGCCGGGTGCGGTAAAGCCAAGATGTGGGTCGTTCGCAAGCAGGGTTCCGCCACTGGCAGACCGTGATGGCGCGGCGCTCCAGGCATTCGACGCACCGGCAAGGCCGCGTTTTGGAAAGGGCGAAAGCGGGGTGTCAGGCATCGGCGTTCCGCGCGCGTATCGGGGCATGCCGGGGAACAGGCTGGCATATTCGGGCAATGCGGCGATCCCCGGGCCGGGAACGTCGGGCAGTATGTCCGCCAGTCGGTCCGGGTTATTCAGCATCAGTGAAGTACGTGCGCGCAGCACCTCGTCCTGCAAATGGCCCGACAATTGCAGGCCCATCAGTTTGACTACGGCGATGCTGTCCCCCGGTTGCCAGGGGGAGACCGGGGCGTTGAACAGGAACATCTCGGGTGCGCCGCGCCCAAGGGCCTTGTCGTTGATTTCATTCAGCCGGGCGTTCACGCCAGCGGTGTAGGCTTTCAGCGCGGCTTTGGTGTAGTCGTCCTGAACCTCGACAGAACGATGGGCCAGTCCATAAAGGTCGAGACGGCGCAGCAGCTTGTCGATATTGACAGTTCGGGCACCGAAAATTTCCGACAGACGCCCCTGCGCGGTGCGGCGCATAACGGTCATCTGCCAAAGACGATCCTGCGCATGCACATATCCGAGGCCGAAGAACACATCCGGATCATTTTCGGCCAGAATATGCGGCACGTTTGATGTGTCGCGCACGATTTCAACCGGGCTGGTCAGGCCACTGACCTTAAGGGTCTGATTGTATTCGGGCAAAGACCGGCTGGCGAGAAAATAGACCAGTGCAACCGCCGCCACGGCCAGCAGGACAAGACCCGACGTGATGCGCACCAGCCAGCGAAATACAAGACCCATCCTTGCCCCACAGTTTATTGGTATTCGTTTGCGGCGAGAGTAGTGGAAGGCGGTTCCAACCGAAAGAGGAGCCGAACAACAATTTCCGTTTCGTCAACGCAAAAAACGTAAGCCCCGCCACTGCTGAACGGCACGTGGCGGGGCTCCGCAGGAGGGGGAGTGGCAATCCGGTGTTATGGAATGATACGCGTGTATTTGACGCCTTCGACGGTCGCCCCGAACAGCAGGCCCGCCTGACCAAAGACCGCGGCGATCACAGGCGTGCGCAATGTCGTGGTACTGGCCCCGACGCTGCTGCCTGTTGCATCGACCACATAGCCGATGTCCGCGCCTGCGGTCCAACCGTTGGAGCGGCGGAAGTCGTTCAGCGCGTCTTCGGTCATGAAGAACAGAACATGCGCGTATTGCTGCGCGCCGATCTGCAGCCCGGCTGAGCCTTTGACAGCGGAATAATAGTCGACTGTCGCGCCCTGAACTCGCAATGCGCCCTGGCCAAAACCGCCGCCGAAGATGAACCCGGCTTCGGTGATCAGAGGCATTACAAGCATACCGTTCGCCTTGCTCGCGATCTCGATCGTGTTGGGGTACTTGCTGTACATTTCGTTCAGCGTCGCATCGACACGGGCGTCGATGGTCGCTGCGTTGGTGTTGCCGACGCCGTTGCCGCAGGCGGCGGTAAGCGTCAGCCCGGCCATGCCAAGTGCAAAGCCGCGACGACCCAGTCGGGGGGAATTGGAACTGCTCATGTTTCCTGTCTCTGTAATAAGTGCCTGATATGTCGGGTATTCCCGATCTTGTGTGCAAGAATACGCCGATTGCGCCCGGCTGTCACGGGAAAGCTGCGGGTCAGGGGCCTTCAATCGGCGAAAAATTGCGACAGGGCGGGGTTTTAGCCTTGCAGAAGGCGCGCTACTTCGGGCGCGAAATAGGTCAGAACTCCGTCACAGCCCGCGCGTTTGAACGCCATCAGACTTTCCAGCATCACCTTCTCGCCATCGATCCATCCGTTCTGGGCGGCCGCCCGGATCATCGCAAACTCGCCCGACACCTGGTAGGCATAGGTCGGCGCGCCAAACGTGTCTTTAACCTGACGGCAGATATCAAGATAAGGCATGCCCGGCTTGATCATCACCATATCGGCACCTTCGGTCAGGTCGCGTTCGATCAGACGAAGCGCCTCGTTCGAATTGGCCGGGTCCATCTGATAGGTCTTCTTGTCGCCGGTCAGTGCGCCCGATGCGCCAACCGCATCGCGGAATGGACCGTAAAACGCGCTGGCATACTTGGCGGCGTAGCTGAGAATCATGACGTTGTGATGCCCCGCAGCCTCGAGCGCGTGGCGCATCGCACCGATACGTCCATCCATCATGTCCGACGGGCCGATGATATCCGCACCGGCATCCGCCTGCGCCAGCGTCATTTTCACCAGTGCTTCGACCGTGCGGTCATTTACGATCTCGCCATCGACGACATACCCGTCATGGCCGTTGATGTTGTACGGATCCAGCGCCACATCGGTCATGACGGCGATATCGGGGGCAGCATCCTTGATGGCACGAATGGCCCGGTTCGACAGGTTGTCAGGATTCCACGCTTCGGCGCAGTCTTCGGTTTTCAGGGCGCTGTCGGTATAGGGGAAAATGCAGATTGCAGGGATGCCAAGCGCCTGCGCCTCGACCGCGGCCTGGGCGATCAGATCGACCGATCGGCGAACGACGCCCGGCATTGACGGCACAGGTTCCTCGACCCCTTCACCGTCGCGCACGAACACCGGCCAGATCAGGTCATCCGGCGTCAGCGTATTCTCGCGGACCAGCCCCCGGATCGCCGCAGACTGGCGGGCCCGGCGGAAACGGGCGAGCGGATAGGGGGCGATGGTCGGTTTCATGGCGCGTTCTCCTTGAACAATCGTGCTTTGGGTGGCATGAAAACGCGTAGGTCTCAAGGGTAACAATCGACGCGGCATTGTGACAAAACCCCGTAAGACAATGTTTAAGGGGTTATGGCTTGGACTTATACTCTTCGATTACCGAAGTCATTGATTTGCGAAGCTTCTCGAACCTGTGGTTCTGGATCGCACTGGCTGTCATGTGGTCATCGGTGAGCCATTGGGTCCTTGGCGTGCCCTATGATCTGATCGTGCGCGCGCGACGCTCGGGCGGGCAGGCCGAAACGGATCTGATGGATATCGTCCGGATCAACACGAACCGCATGCTGTACATCATGGACATGTCCGGTGCCATTTTGTTTGCGATTTCGTGCTTTGTGCTGACCGGGCTTGCGATATCGGGCTTTTATTATGGGGTGGAGTTCGCGCAGGCTGTTTTCCTGCTGATGTTTCCGATGTCGATCGTGGTCATGCTGTATGTGGCGACCGCGCGTCGGCTGCAGCAGATCCCCAAACCTGACTTGGTCATCCGGACCCTGATGCGATGCAGGCTGTACACCCAGTTGATCGGCATGTTTTCGATACTGGTCACGGCCTTCTGGGGCATGTATCAGAACTTTTCTCTGGGACCACTGGGATAGACAAGTCGGAAAGGCGAGGCGATGAAGGCTGCGGACCACGTAACAGTTGGCGGAGCCCCCGAAGGGTTTGATGCGCAGCTTGTTCTGAAAGAGATTTCGCGGACCGGCGGTCCGGTGGCCCATGTCGCACGTGATGACAAGCGGATGGAGGCGATGCGGGCCGCGCTGGCCTTTTTTGCGCCGGAGATACCAGTCTTTGTTTTTCCCGGCTGGGATTGCTTACCTTACGATCGGGTTTCGCCCAACGCCGATATTTCGGCCACAAGGGTGGCGACCCTGGCGGCGCTGGTGCATCAGATGCCGCAGCAATTCGTGCTGTTGACGACCCTGAATGCCGCAACCCAGCGCGTGCCGGCCCGTGAGGTCCTGCGCGAAGCGGCCTTTACCGCGCGGGTCGGGCATCGCATTGACGAAGACGCATTGCGCAATTTTCTGGTTCGCATGGGGTTCACCCAAAGCCCCACTGTAATGGAGCCCGGCGACTATGCCATCCGGGGCGGGATCATCGACATATTCCCGCCCGGTGAATCCGGCCCCGTTCGTCTGGACCTGTTTGGCGATGTGCTGGACGGTGCCCGCCGGTTCGACCCGGTATCGCAACGAACCACCGAGAAACTGCAAATTGTCGAACTGGCCCCGGTATCGGAAGTCATTCTGGACGAAGCCGCGATCACCCGGTTCCGTCAGAACTATCGCATCGAATTCGGCGCCGCAGGTACAGATGACCCGCTTTACGAAGCGGTCAGTGCCGGGCGCAAGCATCAGGGGATGGAGCACTGGCTGCCTTTTTTCCATGACCGGCTGGAGACACTGTTCGACTATCTGTCCGGTGCGACGATCCTACTGGATGATCAGGTAACGCCCGCGCGGCTGGCCCGGTGGGACAGTATCGCGGATCAGTATGAAACCCGCAGGCTGGCGCTGGAAAACCGGTCGCGCTTGGACACGGTCTACAAGCCAACTCCGCCAGCCTTGCTGTACATGGATGACGGGGCCTGGGAACAGGCTGCTGCAGACCGGCGCGTGATGCAGTTCAGCCCGTTGCCGCAGGCAAGCGGACCGGGCGTGATCGACGCGGGTGGCCGGATCGGGCGCAATTTCGCCCCCGAACGACAGCAGGAAAACATCAGCCTGTTTGGCGCACTGGCCAGTCACATCACCGACAAACTGGCCAAGGGGCCGGTTCTGATTGCGTCCTATTCCGAAGGTGCCCGCGAACGCCTGACCGGTCTGATCGAGGATGAAGGCCTGGCCGAGGCGATCCCGGTGAAGGACGGCACTCGCATCGGCAAGCGCGGGTTGTACCTTGCTGTCTGGGCGCTGGAGCACGGGTTCGAAACCCCCGGTCTGACGGTGATTGGAGAACAGGATGTTCTGGGCGACCGCTTGATCCGGCAGCCAAGAAAACGCCGCAAGGCCGAGAATTTCCTGACCGAGACCCAATCGCTCAGCCCCGGTGATCTTGTTGTTCATGTCGACCACGGCATCGGTCGCTACATGGGGATGGAAGTGGTGACGGCAGCGGGGGCCGCGCACGAATGCCTTCTGCTGGAATACGCGGAACAGTCCAAACTATATCTGCCGGTTGAAAACATTGAGTTGCTGTCAAAATACGGTCACGAAGAAGGTCTGCTGGACCGTTTGGGCGGTGGCGCCTGGCAGGCTAAGAAAGCGAAGCTGAAAGAACGCATCCGCGAAATGGCGGACAAGTTGATCCGTATCGCCGCCGAACGCGCCCTGCGCAAGGCTCCGGTCATGGACCCGCCGCCGCATGCGTGGGAGGAGTTCAGCGCCCGTTTCCCCTATCAGGAAACCGACGACCAGTTGCGCGCCATTGCCGAGGTGATGGAGGACATGCATTCAGGCGCGCCGATGGACCGCCTGATCTGCGGCGATGTGGGCTTTGGCAAGACCGAGGTCGCAATGCGCGCGGCCTTTGTCGCTGCCATGTCCGGTGTTCAGGTGGCGGTTGTTGCGCCGACGACGCTGCTGGCCCGCCAGCACGCGGCCAGCTTCAGGGACCGTTTCAGAGGGTTCCCCCTGGAGGTCCGGCAGCTCTCACGCTTTGTTTCGGCCAAAGAGGCGCAGCAAACCCGGGACGGACTGGCGCGGGGAACGGTTGATATCGTGGTCGGTACCCATGCGTTGCTGGCCAAGGGTATTCGGTTCAACAATCTGGGCCTTCTGATTATCGACGAGGAACAGCATTTCGGAGTGGTGCATAAAGAGCGTCTGAAACAGTTGCGCTCGGACATTCACGTGCTGACCCTGACGGCCACGCCGATCCCGCGTACTTTGCAACTTTCGCTGACGGGCGTGCGTGATCTTTCGATCATCGGCACCCCGCCTATCGACCGTCTGGCCATCCGTACCTACGTCAGCGAATTCGATGCGGTCACTGTCCGCGAGGCGCTGCTGCGCGAACATTATCGGGGTGGGCAGAGCTTCTACGTGGTGCCGCGAATATCCGATCTTCGCGAGATCGAGGAATTCCTGAAAGAACAGCTGCCGGAACTGACTTATGTCATCGCTCATGGGCAAATGGCGGCTGGCGAGCTTGATGACCGGATGAATGCGTTCTACGACGGCAAATACGATGTACTGCTGGCCACGACGATTGTGGAAAGCGGTCTGGATATCCCGACCGCAAATACCATGGTCGTGCACCGCGCGGATATGTTCGGCCTTTCGCAGTTGTATCAGATACGGGGCCGGGTCGGGCGTTCGAAGGCCCGCGCCTATGCTTATCTGACCACCAAGCCGCGCCAGAAGCTGACCGCCACGGCCGAAAAACGCCTGCGCGTTCTGGGTTCGCTGGATACGCTTGGCGCAGGTTTCACCCTTGCCAGCCAGGATCTGGACATTCGTGGTGCAGGCAACCTGCTGGGCGAGGAGCAGTCCGGCCAGATGCGCGATGTGGGCTATGAACTGTATCAGTCGATGCTGGAAGAGGCGATTGCCAAGATCAAGGCGGGCGAGATTGAAGGACTGTCGGATGCTGATGATCAATGGGCTCCGCAGATCAATCTGGGCGTGCCGGTCCTGATCCCCGAGGATTACGTGCCGGATCTGGATGTGCGACTGGGCTTGTATCGCCGCCTCTCGTCGCTCTCGACCAAGGTCGAGTTGGAAGGGTTTGCAGCCGAACTGATCGACCGCTTTGGCACGCTTCCGAAAGAGGTGAACACCCTGATGCTGGTCGTGCGCATCAAGGCGATGTGCAAGCGGGCGGGTATCGCCAAACTGGATGGCGGACCGAAGGGCGCGACGATCCAGTTCCACAACGACAAGTTCGCCTCACCTCAGGGATTGGTCGATTTCATTCAGAACCAGCGCGGACTGGCGAAGGTCAAGGACAACAAGATTGTTGTGCGCAGGGATTGGAAGAAAGACAGCGACAAGATCAAGGGCGCGTTTGCCATTGCCCGCGATCTGGCCGAGAAGGTGGTTGCCGTGAAGAACAAGGCCAAGGTCTGAGCGTCGCGCTCAGTCACCGCCCACGAAGGTGCACAACTGCCATTCCCCCTGGTCGGATTTTACCAGCGCCGCGCGATGACCGGTCATAGGCCAGAGGTAGTCGCGGTGCATGAAGCCTCGCGCGCCGTCGGTCAGCATGACCTTCTGGTATTCGGCGTCAGGATCGTATTCGCTAATCAGGACGACCTCATGGCTTATCAGATCGACAATGTCAGCGGTCCGGTCTGCGCCCACCCGCAGTGACACCCCGGAGCCATTCACAAAATAAGCGTTGAACGGGTCGACGGATGCGGGCAGGCCGATCTTCCACTGATACGGCATCCAAAATTCGCCCAGATCGTCAAAATAACCGGGCGCGGCGAGGGTTTCCTCGAGGGCGGACCAGTAGGCTTCGCGCATCTCGTCGGCCTGATCTCGGTATTCCTCGGCCAGGGTGTCGGCAGGAAGTGTCAGGTTTTCCCTGAGTTCCCGGGGGCCGCCATTGCCGCCGTGGCTGAGATAGATGTCCGGGCAGGCCACCGCCACAACCGCTTCGGTGTCGCGGGCCGCGATATCAGCTAGCAGGTTGGCGCGGAACGTCACCAGCGTCGGGTCACGTTCGGCCTGGTCGACCGGGGTAAACGTCATGCGTTCGGCCTGAACGGGAAGACCGGCGGTCAAAAGCATCAGGGCAGGGAGCAGTCTCATTCGGCGGCCTTCATTGCGGACTGGGCGCAGAAGCACGAAGCGGCGACCGCGCGGTCTGCACGGGCCAGAGCCAGATCCAGTCTTTGTTTGATCTGCCTGATTTCAATGGAGTCACCTCGAGATTTCAGGCAATCGTATAGCCCCCTTAGGCTCCAGACATTGTCGGGATGGATCGACGCACGGCTGAGCGTGCCGCCCAGTCCTAGATCCTCGCGGTAGACAGCTTCGGCCTCGGCAACGTGGCCCTGTTCAAACAGCAAGGCCCCGAGTGCGTGGCGGGTTGGCTGCATCCAGCCCCAAGGTTCGTCATAAGGCAAAGTGTCATCCAATTCGACCGAGCGGCGCAGGTGTGCATAGGCCGTGTCGTAGTTTCCCTTGCGGTATTCGATTTCGCCCCGCAGCATTTCAGCTGCGATATCCAGCAGGTCGACGACACGATTATTGTGCAGTCGCCGGGTTTCGGGGACGCGGCCCCGGGCGGCAAGAAATCTTTGTTCTTCCGCTTCGGCCTCGGCCACCTGATCCGTCGCTGCAAATGCGATGGCACGGGCGTAGTGCGTGGTCGCGGTCAATGTGCAGTAGAGATCCGGGTCTTCGGGCAGTTCCAGAGCCTTGGCTTCGTCCCAACGGCCAAAACGGATAAGGATATGCGGCCCCATGGACATGTAGCTTTCGAAATAGTCCGCCATCGGCGGGCTTTCGATGCGCAGCATTTCCTCGGGCGTGGTGTCCCAGATGCCCTGATTGGCACGCAGGGCCGGTTCCATCTGGCCCATAAACAGCGCGCCGTAGATGGTGAAGTGATAGTTGTGCTGACGGTAACCGGTGTAGATGTTGAACGGACCTTCGCGTTCGTAATACTTCAAATCTGCTTCGGTGGCTTTTTCGTTCCAATGGGTGACGTTCTGGTAGTGGCCGCACTGGACGTCGATATGGGTGGGCATGTGCACCAGATGACCTGCGTCCGGCACCAGCGTGCGCAACACGTCCCCGGCTTTCAGCGCCTTTTCAGGAGTGGGCGACATCTCCATCAGGTGCACATACAAGTGCAAAATCCCCGGATGCGACATGGCGGCCGGGTCGTTCCCCATGGCCCATTCCAGGGTATCCTGCGCTTCGAGGGTGGCGGCGCCGTCGGCGGGTTGACCGGTTTCCAGATCCCACATTTTCCAGGGGGTCAGGTTCAGCAACGCCTCGACAAATATGGTGCGCAGATCCAGGTGATCGGGAAAAGCTGCAAAAACCGCGCGCATAGCGTCCGCAAAATCGTGGTCCCAGTCGTGCATATCCGCGATCGGCTCGCGCTGAGGATAGCGGGCGGGCAGGGCGCGGATGAGCGCCTGTTCAACCGGAGTGCACCATTCTACAAGCGCCAGTGCTTTTTGGGTGGCGTCATAAGCCTCGGCCAATGCCTTCTCTTGTCCCTGATTGTCCAGCAATTCCCACGGCAGGTTGTAGTTTGGTCCGGCTGCGTAAGCCACGCCCCAATGCGCCATGGCGCAGTCCGGATCATGTTCCGCCGCGCGCTGGAAACAGGCCAGGGCCTCGGTGTGGTTGTAGCCGTAGGTCCAGTTCAGACCTCGGTCGAACCACAGCTGCGCCTTTTCCGATGATGTGGTGACGGGGCAGGAGTATGTGCCCAGATCATAATAATCACTCATAGAAAACTCCCCCGAAAATCGCGGAAAGCTTAACGTGATTCAGTGCATTTGCACAGGCTCAGACCAGCAGTCTGTTTTCGACGCGACCCATGTGAACCATCACGCCGAAAGCCATGACGCACATGGCAAGAATGCCCGTTGTCAGCGGTGTCACTGAGCCATCGAACAAAAGGCCCACAGGTGAAGCGATGGCTGCGGCCAGAACGGTCGAAATCGACCCGATCACAGATGCCGCCATGCCTGCGATGTGGCCCATCGGTTCCATCGCGATGGCATTCAAATTGCCCAGAGTGACGCCAGCCATGAAGAAGATGGTGGTCTGCCAGAATACAAACACCGCGAATGAGGCGGCGGGCGTCAGGTTCGCCATATTCAGAAAAATGACGCAGGACGTGATCAGAATCTGCGCCCCAAGCGCCCATGTCACCACGCGCCGCATACCCACGCGGACGACAATCGCGGCGTTCAGCAGGCTGGCCGAACCAGACATCAGCGCGACAAACCCGAACCAGAACGGGAAACTGTCCGCACTGTCATGGATCACGTCATAGACCGGCTGCACCATGGTCAGCATGGTGAACAGAATGCCCATGCACAGGGTCTGAACCAATATCGAAAGGCGCACCGTGGGGTGTGACATCATCTCGTGCGTGGCCGCTACCAGCAGCGGCAGGCGAAATGGGCGACGGTCTTCGCGGGCCAGCGATTCCGGCAACCGTTTTCCCATCCACGTCACGACAATCAGGGCGAACAGGATGAAGGATACGAAAATCCCGCGCCAGCCGAACAGGGCAATCACGCCTGCGCCCAGCATCGGCGCAATTGCGGGAACAAGCGTAAATATCATCATCGCGATCGAAATGATCCGGGCCATTTCGCGCCCGGAATAGAGGTCGCGGATAATGGCCATGGCCACCACGCGGGGACCGGCGGCACCAAGTCCCTGAAGAACACGCGCAGCTAGAACCAGTTCAAGCGAGGAACTTGCCCAGGCAACAGCGGACGCCACGATATATAGCACTGCACCGCCAAAGATGACGGGCTTGCGCCCCAGCGCGTCCGAGATCGGGCCGGTGAAAAATGTGCCAAGCCCCATGCCCAGAACGAAGGATGTCAGGATCAGTTGCGCCCGGTTCACATCATCAGGGCTGAGCTCTGCGCCGATTTCGGGCAGGGCAGGCAGCATCGAGTCGATAGAGAACGCGATCGTGGCGAACATCATTGCTATCAACGCAATGAACTCGCCCCGCGACATGCGATTGGTCATGGGGAACTCCTTACCTGCTTGCGCTATCACGGCAAATCAGGCGGCGCTATAGCGCAAACGCACAGGACTATGTGCTAGTTTGCAGGGGAAGCCTCAAGTTGAGACATGATTTCGCGGATGACTTTTTCCCACATTTCCGGCTGCTGGGCGCCAGGAACTGCGTGTTTGTTGGCCACGATGAAGGTCGGTACGGACCCAACACCCATTTCCCGTGAATGCGTATCGCGGTTGCGGATATCGTCCCGGTCCGCGTCGGATTTCAGCAGCTTCATGACGACAGCCGCGTCCATTCCCTGACTGTCGGCGATGTCGGCAAGCACCTCATGGTCGCCGATGTCGCGTGCCTGCACAAAATAAGCATCGAACAAGGCGTCGACCACCGCGTCCTGCTTGCCTTCAATCCCGGCCCAATGGATCAGCCGGTGCGCATCAAGTGTGTTGGGCGTACGTTTCATGCCTTCGAAATCGATTTTCAGGCCAGCATTTTCGGCGTGTTCGACCACGGGCGCATAGGCCTGCACGGCACCATCCTTGCCGCCAAACTTGCGCTCAAGGTATTCTCGGCGGTCCATGCCCGCGTCCGGCATGTCGGGGTTCAGTTGAAACGGGTGCCATTCGATCACGAAAGGATGGTCCGGTATGGCGGCCAGCGCTTTGTCCAGATGGGTTTTGCCAATATAGCACCACGGGCAGATCGGATCGGACAGAATATCAAGCTTGACGGATTGGGTCATGAGTTCGGTGCCTTGAAATAGGCCGGCAATGCGCGGCGCAGGAGTTTGCCATTGCCACCTGCGGGAAGCGCCGGCAGATGTATGAAAGCGCGGGGCTGTTTGTATCGCGCAAGGTTGTCCTGGACATAGGCACGCAAGGCCGTCTCGTCCAGAGTTTCGGGGCCGGTGTAAAAGGCAGCTATCACAAATGTGTCCTGCTTGACCTCGACCGCCGCGGCACCGACCTGTGTGATCCCGGGGTATTTTGACAAGACGGCTTCGACCTCGACCGGCGAAACCCGATAGCCGCCCGCATTCATCATATCATCGTCGCGACCCAGATAGGTGATTTGCCCGTCGACCGCCATGGCGCCCTGATCTCCGGTCAGAAACCAGTCACCCTGCATGCGGGCCTGAGCCTCATCCGGGGCGTTCAGATAGGTCAGCATCAGGCCGGGGTCGGACCGGTGGATCGCGATTGTGCCTTCCTGTCCCTGCGGAACAGGGCCATCGGGTCCCAGAATGGCGATCTTGCGACCGGGTTGCGGCTGGCCCAATGCCTCGCCCCGGGCCGGGTTTTCAGGGCTGGAGGAAATGAAGGTCGAGCATTCGGACATGCCGTAGGCTTCGTAAAGTTCGGTTCCCGTAACCTCGGTCCAGCGTTCGTGCAGGTGGCGCGACAGTTTTTCGCCTGCGCACAGTCCGTGGCGCAGGTCGGGCAGTCTGAGCCGGTCTGTCCGCTGAACCATCTTTCGGTACACGCCGGGTGCTGCGGCAAAGATTGTGGCTCCGTGACGCCGCAACAAGTCGGGCAATGCTGCCGGATCGGTTCCCGGTTCGGGGATCAGCGCTGTCGCCCCGATGGTCCACGGATCCATCAGGCCAGTGCCCAGAGTGTAGGTCCAGTTGAACGCACCGGCATGACACAGCCGATCCTCGGGGCGCAGCCCATACCACCCGTCCACCATCATTTGCCGTGCCCAGATCGCGCGATGCGCATGCGCAACCGCACGCGGCTTGCCCGATGTCCCAGAGGTATAGACCACATAAGCCAGCCGATCCGGATCACCGAGATCAAAGGTGGCGGGCGGCAGATCACGCATGGCACGCAACGTTGCCAGATCGATCTGGCGGGGGTGCGGGGCACAGGCAACATCCGGTGCCTTCAGGATGGCGGCTGGGGACAGGTCGTCAATCATGCGGGCCGTTTCAGGCGCCGTCAGTTGCGATGACGTCGGAACAGGAACGACACCGACGGCAATCGCCCCCAAGTAGGCAATCGGGAAGTCGACAGTATTCCCAAGGCGCATCAGAACGATGTCGCCGGGTTTCAAACCGGCCTGCAACAACCCTGTGCCGGTGCCCAGAACGGCAGACAGCAATTGCCGATAGCTCCAGTCCTCGGTCGCCGTTTCATTCAGAACGGAGAGCGCGGTTTTTTCCGGAAGCCGCTCTGCGTGGCGCAGAACGTGCGCTGCGAGATTAAACGGGGTGGGGCAAGGGGCAGGCAGACCCTGATCAAATATGGACAGCATGTCGTCTGGCTAACGCGGGGCAAGGCGCGTTGCAAGCGGCGCGGCCCGGCCCTATAGAAGTGCCATGAGAACGCAGGACCCGAAATCCCTGATCCGTATCGCCCGCGATGCCGGTGAAAATGTCGAACCCGAGCCATTGGATCTGGGCGCGCGCGTGCGCGAATTGCGCAAGGCCCGCAAATGGACGCTGGAACAGGCGGCGACCCAGGCCGGTCTGGCGCGCTCAACGCTCAGCAAAATCGAAAACGGCCAGATGTCGCCAACCTATGATGCGCTGAAGAAACTCGCGACGGGGCTGGGGATTTCGGTGCCTCAACTGTTCACGCCACCCCAGCGCGATCAGGTCATTGGACGCATGTCCGTCACACGGATGGGGGAAGGTGCGGCCCATGCCACGACGACATACGAGCATGAGTTGCTGGCCGAAACGCTGACGAAAAAACAAATGCTGCCCTACCGGGCCCGCGTACGCGCCCGCTCGATGGACGAGTTCGACGGCTGGGTTCGTCATGATGGTGAGGAATTCCTGTACGTTCTGACAGGCGTCGTGCGGCTTTATACCGAGTATTATGAACCTGTCGAAATGCGCCGCGGCGACAGCGCCTATTACGACGGAAGCATGGGTCACAACGTCGTCTCGGTCAGTGACGAAGACGCGTTGATCCTGTGGGTTACGTCACTTGCGTAACGTCTGATCGAATTCGCGATTCAGGCTTTCGGTGAACAGGAAATCTTCCAGTTCTTCCCGGGCTTCGTTCACAGTCAGGTGGTGCCGTTCCGCCAAGTAAGCCTCGAACTGTTTTCTGTCTTGCCGGAAATGCGCGACGTCCTGATCACGCAGGTTCGGAAAGCGCCGCTTAGCGCGCGCCAAGGATCCGTTCCAGTCCTGCGTCAGTTCTGTCCATTTCATAATCATCAGCGAGCTTTCCGTTTCTTGTGCTACAGGACTGCCCGGCCCCCAGATATCAGGTTACGTAGGGGCGGGGTATATACATGCATGACAAAATGTCGCACCCGGGGATGTGATGACCGGAACGGAAAATGCCCGCTGCGGAACGTCCGCAACGGGCCACGGACCTGCGTTTCGGAGTGAGTGGCGGCCGGTCCGTGAACCACCAGGGCAGGGCGAACCGCCCGCAACTATATCACCGAAACTCAACAACTTTTGCACGGTTCACTGAGGTTCGATTTGATGACACGTTACATGCTCGGCACCCAATCCGTAAAGGTTCTTGTGTCCATTGGAGCAATTTTCGCTGAAATTAGAAGGTCCAACAACATATTGCGACGGACGTCGCGTAAGCAGTCATATGCTGCGGTATTTTGACATGTGCCACTTTCCGCCGAAGTATTCCTGACAACCGCCATCCGAGAAGACCGGGCAGCACACGTTAGACGAGCGTTGTGGGGCGTTGGTAAAGCGGGTTTCGCCGCACAAACGCGGGCGAGGAGGCGTTCGCCCGCTGCAGTTTATTCCTGATACCACCAGACCTCGGGCATGTATTGCGGGCCATCGCCGTAAATGGGCAGGTTTGGCGCGTACTTAAGCTCTTTCACATGCGCGATACGGCCGACATCGAAGTTCCAGATCGGAATGACATACCGGCCAGCGGTCAGGGTGCGGTCAAGCGCGCGGGTGGCCGCGACAAAGTCTTCCCGCGTTTCCGAAGCCAGCATCGCATCGATCATCGCGTCGACCGCGGGTGATGCGACACCCATCAGGTTCCGGGTTCCGGGCGTGTTCGCGCCATCGCTGCCCCAATAGAGGCGCTGCTCGTTTCCGGGGGACAGGGACATGGCTCTTCGGAATGGCGTCATATCGAAATCGTGTTCCGAGATGCGACCGGTGTATTGCGCGTTGTCGACCGTTTCGGTTGTCACCTGAATGCCAAGGCGTTCCAATGCACGGGAATAGATTTCGACTGCGGTGGCCATATCGCTGTCGCCCTGCTGCAGCAAGACGGTCATGGCGAAAGCATCGCCATTCTGGTTGCGCAGCACACCGTCCTGAATGGTCCACCCCGCTTCGGACAGCAGGTTCGCGGCCTTTCGGATATTGGCGCGATTGCGCGCCGAGCCATCGCCTTGTGGTGGGCTGTAGCCTTCAATCGTTCCGGGTAGAAGGTCATCGGCAAACGGTTGCAGCAACTCGGCGACCCGGCCTGTCGCCGGCCCGGGTTGCATCGCCAGGTCCGAGCCCGAGAAATACGAGGTGATCCGGGGCTGGGCACCGCCGGTGATGGTGTCGTTGATGAATTCGAAGTTGAACGCCAGCGTCAGCGCCTCGCGCACGCGCCAGTCATCGAATGGCGCCTTGCGCGTGTTCATCACAAAGCCGGTCATGCCCGACGGTTTGCCATGCGGGATTTCCGTTTTGACTACGTCTCCGCGCTGCGCGGCGGGGAAACTGTATTGCGTGTCCCACTTGTCGGCGTTGAATTCCCGAATGGCGGAGAGTTCCCCAGCCTTGAACGCTTCGAACAACACGGTCTGATCGCCGTAGAACTCGATCCTCATTTCATCGAGGTTCATGGTGCCACGGCGGAAGGGAACATCGCTGCCCCAGTAGTCAGGATTGCGGCGCAGGTTTACGAAGCGCCCGGCCTCATAGTCCTCGACGACATAAGGCCCCGAGCCGATTGGAACATCGTGCAACTGCGCGTCGGCAAAATCCTTGCCGTCCCATTGGGCCTTTTGAAGGATCGGGCGCAGGCCCGCAATCAGCGCCAGTTCGCGGTCAGGTTCGTTGAATGTGATCCTGACCGAGCGTGGACCAGTCTGTTCGATGCTGCCGATCTTGGACCACAACCCGCGATACCGGAGATGCCCTTCGGTCCCCAGAGTTTCATAGGACCACATCACGTCGTCCACGGTGACTGGGCTGCCGTCCGAGAATTGGGCGTTCTCGCGCAGCGTGAATTCCACCCAGGATCGGTCCTCGGCCGTCTCAACTGATTCGGCTAACAACCCGTAAAGAGTGAAAGGTTCGTCCCAGGATCGGCCCATCAGGCTCTCATGGGTCCAGAATCTCAGTTGCCAGGGTGACGTGCCTTTTTGCACAAACGGGTTCAAACTGTTATAGCCGCCGGTATTCCCGAAAACGACCTTTCCTCCTTTTGGTGCATCCGGGTTCACGTAAGGCAGAGACACAAAATCCGGTGGTAGGGCGGGATCGCCATACATAGCTATGCCATGAGACGAATCTGCATGGGCAAATGTGGTCGCAAAAATGCCGGTGATTCCCACCAGTATTGAACGAAGGGAGGGTGAAAAATCGGGGCTCATTTTGGAAACAATCCTGCTCTGGCCTTATTTTGTTGGGATTCACCGTAGCCATGATTTTTCTTATTATCAAACTTTTAGCTTGGACGAAGGCGCAGAATTGCTTATAAAGGATGCACTGCTCGATAGGTTTCTTGCCTGTATGAAACCTGCCTCAATAACTTAACGCCCGCTTCGTGCGGGCGTTTTTTTGTGATGAGGATGCCAGTGCGCGAGGAGTTGCATTGGCCCCAGCTTTCCCCGTTTTCTTTGCACGTGCAGCATGGCACTGTGTCGGAAATTCTGACTCAGCAGGAGAGCGGCGATGAGCGTTTCGGGAAAGACGGCAATTATCACGGGATCGAATTCGGGGATCGGGCTGGGCGTTGCGCGCGAACTGGCCAGGGCGGGCGCCAATGTGGTTTTGAATTCGTTCACCGATCGGGATGAGGACCATGCACTGGCTGCTGAAATCTCGAACGAGACCGGAACCAACGCGCGATATATCCAGGCCGACATGTCCAAGGGGGATGATTGCCGGGCCCTGATCGAAAAGGCCGGGGCTTGCGACATTCTTGTCAATAATGCGGGCATTCAGCACGTCGCGCCGATCGACCAGTTCCCGGTCGACAAATGGGATGCGATCATCGCGATCAACATGAACTCGGCCTTTCACACGATGGCGGCAGCTTTGCCAATGATGCGAAAGGCCGGGTGGGGGCGCATCGTCAATATCGCGTCGGCCCATGGTCTGACGGCGTCACTCTACAAGGCGGCCTATGTGTCGGCCAAACATGGTGTGGTCGGCATGACCAAGACAGTTGCGCTGGAAACGGCGCAGGAGCCGATCACCTGCAACGCCATTTGCCCGGGCTATGTTCTGACACCTCTGGTCGAGGCGCAAATCCCCGACACGATGAAAGAATACAACATGAGCCGCGAGGACGTGATCAAGAACGTGATGCTGGAACGCCAGCCCTCGAAAGAGTTTGCAACGGTCGAGCAACTTGGCGGGACGGCATTGTTTTTGTGCTCGGATGCGGCGGCGCAGATTACCGGAACGACGATTTCCGTCGATGGCGGCTGGACTGCCCTGTAAGATTTCATGGGGGCGCGGCCCCCATACCCCCGGAGTATTTTGGAAAAGATGAAGGGGCGGGCTATTGAAACGGATCAATCTGGCTTTGCAGGGCGGCGGCGCACATGGCGCCTTTACCTGGGGTGTACTGGACCGGTTGCTGGATGAAGAGGATATTGAGGTTGCCGCAATTACCGGCACATCCGCAGGGGCGCTAAACGGGGCGGCTTTCAAGTCCGGGATGGTGCGGGCCGGGCGCGATGGGGCGCGGGAATGTCTGAACGGATTATGGACGCGCATGGGGGCGGTTGGCGACATGCGGATTGCCAACTGGATGCAGGCGCTTGAGCCTGCCCAGATCGCGCAGGCCGTGGAGTATTCGCTTCCCTATTCGATTGGCGACGCGTGGTCGCGCATGGTTTCGCCTTATGCCTACGGTCCGTTTTACCAGAACCCGTTGAAGTCCGTCGTTGACCGTTTTGACTTTGGCGAGATTTGCGCGAACGAAGGCCCGCAGCTGTTTGTCTGTGCGACCTGCGTGCGCAGCGGCAAGATCCGGGTGTTCACGGGCGAAGATGTATCGACGGATGCCATACTCGCCTCGGCCTGCCTGCCTACGCTGTTCAAGGCCGTAGAGATATTCGATCCGAAGACGGGGCGAACCGAGGCCTATTGGGACGGAGGTTTTACGGGAAATCCTGCGCTGTTTCCTTTGTTCAATGACGAGTTGCCGGATGATGTGGTCATCGTGAACATCAACCCGCTTGAGCGGGACGAGGTTCCGAAGACACCACAGCAGATTCAGAACCGGATCAACGAGATCAGCTTCAATTCGTCCCTGTTTCGCGAACTCAGGGCGATTGACTTTGTGCAGCGCTTGTTGCGTGAGGGCAAACTGAAGGCGGGTGAGATGAGCCGGGTTCTGGTTCACATGATCGCAGACAATGAGTTGATGAACAGTCTGTCGGTTGCCACGAAGACCGTTCCCAACCCGGTGATCCTGCACAAGCTGAAAAAGGCGGGCCGGGCAGCCGCGGACGGCTTTCTGTCAGCCCACAAAACCGATCTGGGTGCGCGTAGCACAGTAGATCTGCGTGCGATGTTTGGCTGATCACTCTGGCGGGCGGGTCGGGTCTTTTTCGTTTGGATAAACAAGACCTGCCGAGATCACCAGTTTCGCGGCATCCTCGATCGTCATGTCCAGCAGGATGACGTCTTCGGCTGGAAAAAACAGCAGAAACCCGGATGTGGGGTTCGGGGTCGTCGGAACAAACACGCTGAGCAGTTCGCCGCCGGTCTCCGCAAGGCGGCTGACCTCGCCTTTGGCGGTGGTGGACACGAACCCGATCGCCCAGATTCCACGGCGCGGATACTG
Organism: Ruegeria sp. AB8; assembly: GCF_056542605.1. NCBI lineage: Bacteria > Pseudomonadati > Pseudomonadota > Alphaproteobacteria > Rhodobacterales > Roseobacteraceae > Ruegeria > Ruegeria sp. AB8. The sequence goes on along the minus strand of NZ_JBQGAB010000001.1, from coordinate 103,123 downwards.
GATAAGGCAAGCCTTTTCGAACGAGCGGTCTGTTTGGGCAAAAACCGTTTCGGAAATTTGCTTGATCCCGGAATAGACCGAGCGGACGACAGGCATCCGATCAACAACGCGTTCTGCAAAAAGGATCAGCGAACGTCCCAGTATACCCTTGGCCACCCAGCCCACGATCACCGTGAAGATCAGGAAGATGATGACCCCGACGCCGCGCAGGTTGATGCCGACATATTCCTGCGGCTGAAACCTTTGCGGCACCAGCGGCAGGACCGCACTGTCGATCCAGCCCACCACGGACCAGATCAACCAGATTGTAAGCCAGACCGGCGCAATGACGACAATCCCCGTCAGAAACGACGCCCGCAGGCCTGCAAACAGGCCGGGGCGGCGATGCGGTTCTTCGTCAAACGGTGTATTCATCTTAGTTCCGAGCGGTTTGCAGACTGCAATTAAGCAGTCTGGCGTGATGGTGCAATAGGGACGGTGTCAGGCGGCGTTGCGGGTCAAAGCCGTTGCGATGCCGGCGGCAAGGCGGGCGTTGTTGCGAACAAGCGCGATATTGGCCGTCAGGGATCGGCCCATGGTCTGCTCGAATATACGCTGCAGAAGATAAGGAGTGACGCCTTTTCCTGTGATCCGGTGTGTCTCGGCGTCGGATTGGGCTGATGCGATAATCGGTGCCAGTTCATCGGCCGGGATCTGGTCGGTCTCGGGGATCGGGTTTGCAACAAGTTGTCCCCCGGGCAGGCCAAGGGCGCGGCGGGTTGAGTGGGCCTTTGCGATCTCTTCCGGGCTGTCCATGCGCAAAGGCGCGGCATAGGGTGATTTGGCTGACCAGAAGGCCGGGAATTCATCCTGACCATGGGCAATCACCGGTACGCCCAGTGTTTCCAGAACCTCGAGCGTTTTGGCCAGATCCAGAATGGCCTTGGCGCCCGCGGCCACGACTGTCACCGGCGTCTGGGCAAGCTCATGCAGGTCGGCGGAAATATCGAACGAGGTTTCGGCCCCCTGATGCACGCCACCGATGCCACCGGTGGCAAAAACCTCGATCCCCGCGTAATGAGCGGCGATCATCGTCGCAGCAACGGTTGTCGCACCGGTGCCGCCGGTCGAGATGCAGGCGGCCATGTCGGCACGCGATATTTTGGCGACACCCTGCGCCTTGCCCAGATCCTGCAACTGGTCAGGTTCCAGCCCAACATGTAGTTTGCCCCTGATCACAGCCATGGTGGCGGGAACCGCCCCTGCGTCGCGAATATCTTGTTCGACCTGTGAGGCGACCTCGATGTTCTGCGGGTAGGGCATTCCGTGGGTGATGATTGTGCTTTCAAGCGCGACGATGGGCTGGCCTGCGTCTTTGGCGGCGCGGACCTCGGCTGAGTATTGGATGTCGATCACAGTGGGGTTTCTCCGGAAACATAAGTTGCGGCGGCGTGCAAAGCGCGGGTCAGGGCCGCGTCGCTATCTGCGCCATTTGCTTCAGCGGCAATATGGGCCGCCATGAAAGTATCACCCGCGCCGGTCACGCGCGTAACCAATACGGACGGGGGTTTCTGGGTCTGGATGCCATCGGCCGATCCGACAGTGGCCGAGTTGCCGCCATCCGTTACCAAAACCCGTAGCGCGCCCCGATCCAGCAGGCCCTGGGCAGCGCTTTCGGAATCCTCGAACTCGCGCTGACACAGCAGTCCGGCTTCTTCGAGGTTGACGTAAAGCGTCGCGCGGGCGTGTTTGAGGAAAGGCAGAAGGCGCTCGGCCTTGCCGGGTGATGCAGGGGCAACGCGCAGGTCAGCGCGAGAGAACGCCGGACTTTGCGCGATCTCCTCCAGCAGGTCTTGCGTCAGGTTCCCGTCCAGCGCAACCGGACCTTCGAATGGCGTATTCTCGCGCCCCAATGGCCCATGCATCAGGGGGCGCAGGATCTTGGCTCCGGCGGCTTCGAGAGAGTGGGCATCCGCGATTGCGGCAATCAGACCGTTTGCACCTTCGACCGCCATGTACCGGTCTGTCGGCAAATCCTGCGAGCGGTAGATATGGTCTGTCACCATCCCAAGGCGTGCACAGGCGTGCACAAGCTCGTCACCTTCGGGATCACGGCCAATGGCGGTCAACAAGGTTGGGGTCATACCAAAGCGGACCAGCGTCATTGCGATGTTCATCGCCACGCCACCAGGCAGTCGGGTAATCCGCCCCGGAACATCCGAGCCCTGACGCATGACGCTGGCGGATCGTCCGATCACGTCCCACAGGACGGACCCGATACATAAAATTTCACTGGTCTGAGTCATGCCGTTGTCATGCCGCAGCCCCGTGATCCGTGCAAGTCAGAACGTTAACGCCAATGGGAATTCCTGGCGCGGCCTGCCGTTTTGGCTTGCCATCGCGTGTTATCGGCAGAACAATCGAAGGATATGTTGTCGGTATTCATGTTCATGTTGGATTGAAGCAAATGAGCCGCATTGTCAGAGCGTTATTCAAAACCCGCCCTGTACTTCTTCTTCTTGTTGCTCCTTTGGTTTTCTGGATCGCAGTCGGCAACGCATCAGCTCAGACGGCGAAACCGACAGTAGTAGATTTTCGGATCAATCAGGGCACATTGTTTCTGGAAATCAGCATGAATGCCGAGGCATTCGTCGCCGGGATTAACCCTTCGGCGGATCCGTCGCCCGTTTCAGGTGAGTACAGAAGACTTCGCCGCTTGGCGTCTTCGGAACTTGAGCCGCACATAAAGCAGTTCATTAAAGGCTGGTCGCCGTCCATGAACGTGTTGGCAGGTGGACCCGTCACGCTGTCCTACGAAGGTTCCCGCGTTCCTGTGGCCGGAGACCCTGAGGTGCCAAGGATTTCACGGGTTCTGCTGGCCGGGGCTTTTCCACCCGGCGCGTCCAGCCTGCAGCTGACCTGGCCGGAAGGTCACGGGCCGATGGTCCTCAGGCAGCAGGGGGTGGATGCGCCTTATACCGGGTATCTTGTGGCGGGCGAGGCAAGCCCTCTGATTCCGCTGCGCGGTGGGGCCGGTCTGGACCCGGGTCAAACCCTGAAGGCCTATTTCTCCAACGGAATCGTGTATGCCACGACAGACGGGCTGCCGGTTATCCTGATTGCGTTGCTGCTGGTGCTGCACGCCCTTTGGGTGTCGGCGGCCTTATGGCAGCTTTCTGCTTTCGCGCTGGCCACGGCGGTTGGTCTGATATTGGGCACGTTACAGCTTGTCGCGATCCCCATTGCCTGGGTGCCGTATCTCATGCCCGCAGCAACCGTGGTGCTAGGTGTGTGGAACGTTACAGTCCGGCGACCGGGCTTTCTGCGTTTGCTGACTGTTGCTCTGGTGGGTGGTCTGATCGGTTTAAGCCAGGCCTTCGCTTTGACGGCGGTCGGAGTACCGCCGGATCGGCTGGCACCGGCGGTTCTGGGCTTTGGTCTGGGCGCGTTGACCGTGCCGGTCTCGGCCGCTGCCGTGGTATTTGCATTGGCACTGGCGGTTTCCCGCAGATCGATCCGGCTCAGGCTTCGGATTTCGGTTCTGCTATCCCTCGTGATTGCCGGCTTCGGAGCCTATACCTTTGTTCGGCCCTTCCTGCCTTTCTAGGAAAGTGGCGCCAATAAAGCGGTCAGCGCTGCGACAGGATCATCACCCGCCCAGATTTCGTCGCCGATCCCAAAAAAGTCGGTGCAGGTGGCCAGACTGCCAATCAGTTCAGCCGTCAGACCGCCTTCGGCCACAACCGGAACTTCGATCATCTCGGACCACCACTGAAACAGATCTTCTTCGGCGCGCGTGCCGTCGCCAAGCTTGTCTGTTCCAACCGGCCCGAAGGCGACATAGTCCGCCCCGGCTTCACCGGCGGTCATGCCGTCATGGCTGGAAGCTCCGCAAAAGCTTCCGACGATCGCATCTGCCCCCAGTTCCTTACGGGCGGACCGCACGGAACGGGCGGCGTCATCCAGATGCACCCCGTCCAGACCAAGACGTTGCGCCAACAGAACGTGGTTTGAAATCACCAGCGCCACGTCCCGCGCATGGGCGACTTCACGGCAGGCATCGGCCGCGCGTGCGATTGCATCTTCGTCATTGCCCGCCAGCGCCAAGCGGATGCACGCGATTTCTGTGCTGTCCAGAACGCGCGCCAGTCTTTCAGGGAATCGGCTCAGTTCGATGGCCGGCGGTGTGATCAGGTAGATCTGCGGCTGCTCGGTGGTGTCCATTGGCGCGTCCTTCGGATTTCTGTCTTTGGCGGGGTTTAGCGGATTGAGCGGGGGAAGCAAACTTTTATGCCTGCCAAGCGGGTATTTGAGAGCAGAACAAGGTGATTGGCTTGCCTCGTCGGTGACAGGGTATTAGAGCGGGCGGAACTTTCGGAGTAAGCCATGCCCAGCGACAAATCCCAGCCCTCATTCGTGCTTGTCCGCCCGCAGATGGGTGAAAACATCGGCGCAGCCGCTCGCGCGATGTGGAATTTCGGTCTGGATCGGATGCGTATCGTGGCCCCCCGGGACGGCTGGCCCAACCCCAAGGCAGTGGCCATGTCCAGTGGAGCGGGGCGGCTGCTGGATGAGGCGCAGCTGTTCGACGACCTGGCCGGAGCGCTTGAGGACAGCACCTTTGTCTTTGCCACCACGGCCCGTCAGCGCGGGTTGACCAAACCGGTTTACAGCCCCGAGCGCGCCATGCAACTGGCCGCCGAAAAAGTCGCGGCCGGTCAAAAGGTTGCGGTTCTGTTCGGACCGGAACGCGCAGGGCTTGAGAATGAGGATATTGCGAAGGCAAACGCCATCATTTCGGTTCCTGTGAACCCCGAATACGCCTCGCTGAACCTCGGGCAGTGCGTGCTGCTGACCGCTTACGAGTGGATGCGCCAGACCGGAGACGTGGTGCATGAGACCACCGATCTGGGCAAGGGCGACTGGGCGACAGGGATCGAGGTTGAGAAACTGGCCGAACATTTCGAAGACCGGCTTGAGGCCGCGGGTTTCTTTTATCCGCCTGAGAAGGCCGATGGGATGAAGGTGAACCTGCGCAATCTTTGGTCGCGGATGAACATGACACGGGCAGATGTGCAGATGTTGCACGGTGTCATGCGGCAGATGGTCCGCTGGAAGGAAAAGGGCTGAGGCTGGACCTTACACTCCGGTAGCCCTAGCTTGCGTGAAAATCAAAGGCATGAGGACGGCATGAGCGGCAAGCGCAGCATCTTCGAAGAAGTCTCGGACACCGAACAACAAAAGGCGGTGCAGCCGGGGATGATCGACCGGGGCCGGGGCGGCGCGCGCGGGGCCATTCGTGTCTGGCTGATGAGCCTGTTTGCCCTGGTCGTGATCATGATCGCCGTAGGCGGGCTGACGCGGCTGACCGACAGCGGATTGTCGATCACCGAATGGCGCCCTGTTACCGGAGCCATCCCGCCGATGTCCGAGGCCGACTGGCAGGCCGAGTTCGACAAATACAAGCAGATCGATCAATGGCGCATTCAGAACCAGTGGATGGAACTCGATGATTTCAAGTCGATCTACTGGTGGGAATGGGGTCATCGGCAGCTGGGCCGCGTGATCGGTCTGGTCTGGGCGCTCGGGTTGCTGGGCTTCTTGGTGACGCGCAAGATACCGACCGGCTGGACCGGACGATTGCTGATCCCCGGCGCATTGGGTGGCGTTCAGGGTGCAGTTGGCTGGTGGATGGTCGCCTCGGGCGTGACCCAGGGCGAAGGGATGACGGCCGTCGCCAGCTATCGGCTGGCAGTACACCTGGGGCTGGCCTTCGTGATTTTAGGGTTCCTCGCCTGGTACATCCTTCTGCTGGGCCGGGAGGAGCGCGACCTGATGCAGGCCCGCCGCGCGAAAGAGGCAAAGCTGTTTTCTCTCTCAACCGGTCTGATGCATTTCGCCTTTTTGCAAATACTCATTGGCGCCCTGGTTGCGGGGATCGACGCCGGTCGATCCTATACTGACTGGCCGTTGATCGGCGGGCAGCTTTTGCCGCCTGACGCAACAATGTTGGAACCGATCTGGCGGAACTTCTTCGAAAGCCCGGGGCTGGTACAGTTCATCCATCGCTGCGCCGGTTATCTTCTGTTTGCGTTTGCGGTTGTCGTTTGGCGTCGTGGCGGAACCAGCGCGCATCTCCAGACCCGATTTGCATTCAATGCGGCCTTTGCGGCCTTGTCGCTGCAAGTGGTCGTGGGAATCCTGACGGTGGTCTACGGGGCGCCATGGCAGATCGCCATATTCCATCAGTTCATGGCCGTTGTGGTTTGGACGCTGATCCTGCGTGCGCGTTTCCTGACGGCCTATCCCATCGCAACTTCACTACGCGGAGCGTGACTTACATGACTGCATTCAATGACCTGATGGCTTTTCAGCGCGAAACCTCGGCCCTGGGACAGATTGCCGGGCGTTTGGGTTGGGATCAGGAAACAGTCATGCCGCGTGGGGCTGCCCCTCAACGGGCCGAGGAAATGGCGGCGATCGAGGCGGTTCTGCATGCCCGCCGGTCCGACCCGCGGGTGGCCGATTGGCTGGATCAGGCCGCGCCTCAGGACGAGATCGGCAAGGCCCAGCTGCGCGAAATTCGCCGTGCTTATGAACGTGCGGTCAAGGTGCCGGCTGATCTGGCGACGGCAATTGCCCGCGTGACATCCGCGGCGCAGGGGAAATGGGCGCAGGCTCGTGCGGATGAAGATGTATCGGCCTTTCTTCCGGTTCTGGCTGAGGTCGTCTCGCTGAAACGTCAGGAAGGTGAGGCCCTGGCGCAGGGCGGCGCCATCTATGACGCGATGGTCGAGGATTATGAGCCCTATACGACGGGTGCCCAGATCGCCGCGATCTTTGATGAGATGCGCCCGCGGCTGGTTGCCCTGCGTGCTGCGGTTCTGGACCGGACGGAACCGGCTGCGCTGAGCGGAAGATTTGATGAAGCGTCGCAGATGAAACTGTCGCAACAGCTGGCTGTAGCCTTCGGCTATGACCTGAACAACGGCCGCGTGGACAAGGCGGTGCATCCGTTCAGCTCGGGCTCTGGTCTGGATGTGCGGATTACCACGCGGACCAGCGAGACCGACCCGTTCAATTGTTTCTACTCAACGATTCACGAGGTTGGCCACGCCGCGTATGAACAGGGCATTGACAGTGCCTATCTGCTGACCCCGCTGGGCAGCGGTGTGTCCATGGGCGTGCATGAAAGCCAAAGCCGGATATACGAGAACCAGCTGGGCCGCTCGCGCGCCTTCACGGGCTGGCTGTTCGGTCAGATGGTCGAGGTTTTCGGCGATTTTGGAATTCCCGCCGATGCGGAAGCGTTTTATGCAACCGTCAACCGCGTCCACAACGGGTACATCCGGACCGAAGCGGATGAGGTGCAGTACAATCTGCACATCATGCTGCGCTTTGATCTGGAACGTGCGCTGATGGCAGGTGATCTGCAGGTGAGTGACTTGGAGGCTGCCTGGAACGACCGGTTCAAGGCCGATTTCGGTTACGCAGTCGACAAGCCCTCGAACGGATGTTTGCAGGACGTGCACTGGTCGATCGGACTGTTTGGGTACTTCCCGACCTATTCGCTGGGCAATGTGTATGCAGGGTGTCTGCATCAGGCCTTACGCGCCGCAGTTCCGGGGTTGAATGCGCAGCTTGCCAAGGGCGATACATCGAGTGCAACCGGATGGCTGCGCGAAAATGTGCAGCGTCATGGCGGGTTGTATGCGCCGCGGGAAATCATCGCCCGCGCCAGTGGTTTGGAGCCGGGTCCAGAGCCGCTGTTGACCTATCTGGAAGAAAAGTTCGGATCGATTTACGGATTGTGAAAAAAAGAACTGCGCCCGGGGTTTCGCAGACTGGCCGCAGTTCAACCCCACGTCACCGGGTCCAGACGGAACAGTTTGGACAACTGTTCGTATACATCCGGCACCTCGTGTTTCAGAGCTTGGGGCCGTTCGAAAAACACCTCGACAGAAACCGCGAAGAATTCTTCGTGCCCTGTGGCGCCATAAGGGTCGATAAGGGTGCGACGCCCGGCCTCGACCGCGTGAACATGGGCGTCAAAAGCGGTAAGGAAGACGCTTTCCCACTCGGCAAAGCTCTGACCTTCGCTCAGGACTGGTACGCCGTTTGTGCCGCCTGACAGGTCGTCGATCTGGTGGGCGAATTCGTGCAATACGACATTCTGCCCGTCACGATCATCCATCGCACCCTGACGGCTATGCGCCCAAGACAGGATAACCGGCCCGCGGTCCCAGCTTTCACCGGTGCGGACAATTTCTTTTTCGGTCACGACGTAACCGCTGCGTCGGCTCTGACGGGATTTGAAAGCGCTGGGATAAATCAGGATCGTGGTCAGATTGTTATACCAAAGATCACTGTTCACCACGAGCAGACAGGCCTGCGTCGCGATCGAAAGCTGCATCTCCTCGGTCACGTCCAGGCCGTCACAGCCATAAAACTCGACCTGATCGAGAAACAGGTTGACCTTGCCCTCCAGCTTGGTCCGAAACCGTGCCGGGAGCCGTCTGATCATGGGAACCTGATCGGCGATCACGGCACGCTCGTGATCGGACAAAGGAGACGCCAGCAGAGAGTTCCGCGTTTGCCGTTTGGACCAGTAGCGATAGCCGAAGAAACCAGAGACAAGCAGCAGGCAGGCGATCAGGATGAACATGGCGTCACTCTAGTCGGAAGATACCGAGACAGAAACGCTTTTTGCTGTCGGGCCGCGCAGAGAATGATCGCGCGGCCCGGCAGAATTTACTCTTCAGTCTCTTCGTCGCCCTGATCGGCAATCCAGGCAACGCTGACGACTTCTTCGCCTTTCCCGGTGTTGAACACTTTCACGCCGCCCGCTGAACGAGAGCGGAACGATATGCCATCGACGGGCACCCGGATTGATTGACCCTTGGAGGTGGCCAGCATGATCTGATCGTCGATTTCAACCGGGAACGAAGCCACCAGTTCGCCACCGCGCATGGCTTTGTCCATGGCCGCAACGCCCATGCCACCGCGCCCGCGAACCGGATAATCATGGCTGGAGCTCAGCTTGCCCGAACCGCCTGTCGTGATGGTCAGGATCAGGTTTTCGGCCGCCGACATCTCGGCATACCGCTCCTGAGGCAGAACGCTGTCGGCGTTGCCTTCATCCTCGTCGGCCTCGGCCTCATCGGTCACACCGGCCATCAGGCGACGCATTTTGAGGTAAGCGGCACGCTCGTCCGAGGTCGCCTCGAAATGGCGGATGACCGACATTGAAACGACCCGGTCGCCGTTGGTCAGCTTGATGCCGCGTACACCCGTCGACTTGCGGCCCTTGAAAACCCGGACAGCCGTGGTCTGGAACCGGATCGCGCGGCCGGAATTGGTGACAAGCATCACGTCGTCATCTTCCGAACAGATGCGCGCATTCACCAGTTCCACGCCTTCCGGCAGGTCCATCGCAATTTTACCGTTGCGCTTGACGTTGGTGAAATCGCTCAGCGCATTGCGGCGTACATCCCCGGCGCTGGTGGCGAATACGATCTGCAGGTTTTCCCATTCTTCATCTGGGACATCCACCGGCATGATAGCCGCGATGGAGATGCCGGTCGGGATCGGCAGGATGTTGACGATAGCCTTGCCCTTGCCGGTGCGCCCGGACTGCGGCAAACGCCAGGTCTTGAGCTTGTAGACCATCCCGTCGGTGGTGAAGAACAGCAGCTGCGTGTGGGTATTCGCCACGAAGAGGGTGGTAACCACGTCCTCTTCCTTGGTCTGCATACCCGAAAGACCCTTGCCGCCGCGTTTCTGGGCGCGGAAATCGGCCAGCGGCGTGCGTTTGATGTACCCGCCCGAAGTGACGGTCACGACCATGTCTTCACGCTCGATCAGGTCTTCGTCTTCCATGTCGCCGGACCAGTCGACGATCTCGGTACGGCGTGGAACGGCGAACTGGTCACGCACTTCGCGCAACTCATCGCCGATGATGCCCATGATGCGCTCGCGCGAGGACAGAATATCCAGGTATTCCTTGATCTTGGCGGCCAGTTGCTCCAGCTCGTCCGTGACCTCTTTGACGCCCAGTTGAGTCAGACGCTGCAAGCGCAGTTCGAGGATGGCACGGGCCTGAACTTCGGTCAGGTTATAGGTGCCGTCGTCGTTCATTCTTGACAGAGGGTCGTCGATCAGGCGCAGGTAGCCCTCGATTTCGGCAGCGGGCCAGCGGCGGGTCATCAGCTTCTCGCGCGCCTCGGCGGCGTCGGCGGATGAGCGGATCGTGGCGACCACCTCGTCCACGTTCGAAACGGCCACTGCCAGACCACACAGGATATGGCTGCGTTCGCGGGCCTTGCGCAGGTCGTATGCCGTGCGGCGGGCGACAACATCTTCGCGGAAGTCGATGAACGAGGTCAGGAAGCGGCGCAGGGTCAACTGCTCGGGGCGGCCACCGTTCAGCGCCAGCATGTTGCAGCCGAACGAGGTTTGCATCGGCGAGAACCGGTAAAGCTGGTTCAGAACCACTTCGGGCGTTGCATCGCGCTTCAGCTCGACCACCACGCGTACACCGTTGCGGTCGGACTCGTCCTGTACATGAGCAACGCCTTCTATGCGTTTCTCACGCACGGCTTCGGCGATCTTTTCGATCATCGCAGCTTTGTTCACCTGATAGGGAATCTCGTCCACGACAATGGCGTAACGGTCTTTGCGGATCTCCTCGACGCGGGTCTTGGCGCGTATGATGACGCTGCCGCGGCCTTCCAGATAGGCTTTGCGCGCACCGGAGCGGCCCAGCATCACGCCGCCGGTCGGGAAATCGGGACCGGGGACGTATTCGATAAGTTGCTCGGAGGTCAGGTCCGGATCGTCGATCAGCGCCAGCGTGGCATCGACCACTTCGCCCAGATTATGTGGCGGGATGTTGGTCGCCATACCAACGGCAATACCGCCGGCACCGTTGACCAGCATGTTCGGGAAGCGCGCGGGCAGGACAGTCGGTTCCTTGTCCTTGCCGTCGTAGTTGTCCTGAAAATCGACCGTCTCTTTTTCGATATCGGCCAGCAGCGACGCAGCAGGTTTGTCCATTCGGACTTCGGTGTACCGCATGGCCGCCGGGTTGTCGCCGTCCATCGATCCAAAGTTGCCCTGACCATCCAGAAGCGGCAGCGACATCGAAAAATCCTGCGCCATCCGCACCAGCGCGTCATAGATCGCGCTGTCACCGTGCGGGTGGTACTTACCCATCACATCGCCAACAGGACGCGCGGACTTGCGGTATGCCTTGTCGTGCGTGTTCCCCGTCTCGTGCATCGCATAGAGGATACGCCGGTGGACCGGTTTCAGCCCGTCGCGCAGATCGGGGATTGCACGGCTGACGATGACGGACATCGCATAATCGAGGTACGACGTGCGCATCTCGGATTCGATGGACACCGTCGGGCCGTCATAAGCGGGGCGTGCCGGTGGGGTTTCGTCCATGTTTTCAGGGGTTTCTGGCGTATCGCTCACGTAAACTGCCCGTTCTTTGTGCGGAGTCTATATCTTGTGGATGCACCTTATCAGACCCGGCACATAAGGTGCAAGCAACCTGCGTAATCGCGCAAGAATAACCTCGGTAACATCAGAGTAACATATTGTTAAGTAAGGATTAGGTGGTTTGCATGCTATGCTGAAGAGACCTTGACAGAAATCGGAGGTCTGCATGGAGCGAAGTGAAACGGAGCTGATGTTAAAGGGGTACGGGCTGACAACAGCGGAATTCTTCTATCACATGCCCGACTACATTCATGTCCTGAATACGTTCATCTGGCAGGATTACGATCTTGCGCCGGATCACCCGAAGCTGTTTGATTTCATTGACTTTTGGCAACGCGAAATCGAAGGGCCGCTTCATTCCGTCCGGTTCACGCATCGCAAGATGATCGCACCGGGTGAATGGCGTAACATGGTAGGTGAATTTCGGGTGAACTGAAAACGGACCAGAAAGGCAGCTGTTGATGTTGCCTGTGTCATTTTCTGTTGTATCGGTTAAGGTGCGCTTCAGACTTCGGATCACACACGGATTAGCCTGATGCAGAGAGTAATGATTGCGGTTGCCGCCTGTTTGACGTTTTGCGGGCCGGCATCGTCCGAAGGAGTTTTGGACAAGATAAAAAAGGGTGCTGAAAGCACGGCGGACGCCATCGGTCAGGGGGCCGAAGCCGTCGGCGGGACACTCAAGAAGGGCGCAGGCGCGGTTGATGAGACGCTCAATTCAACCGCCGATCTGGTGACTAACGAAGCCACCCCGGAAGAAACACGCGCCAAGCTGGATGCTATGGCGGAAACGGTACTGACCCAGTTACTGGCGGAAAACCCGGATGCGGCGTTTCTTTATGAAATCAGTGCAGGCTATGCGGTGTTTGATTCCCGTAAAGTCACGGTTTTTCCGGTTTCCGCAGGATATGGCCGAGGAGTGGCAGTATCAAAAGAAACAGGTCAGCACACTTACATGAATATGGGAACAGGTGGGGTAGGTGCGGCCATCGGCATCGGCGGTTTTGAAACCAAGTTCGTCATCCTGTTCGAGACCCCCGCAGATCTGGAGCACTTTATCGCCTACGGATACGACGCGACGGCTGAATCCGGTGCCATGTACGGCGATGACAGCAAAAGCGAGACGGTCCGGTTCACCGAGGGGCGTTCGTTCTTTGTGCTCAGCAAAAAGGGCTGGCGCGTGTCTGCCGGGGCGTCCGGAACCAAATACTGGAAATCCCCGGAACTGAACTGAGGTTCAGGCGGAACAGCTTGCGCCGCCCAGGACGCAGAATTTGGCGCAATGGGGGTGGTTCAGGTGCACGTCCGCCTCAGCGTCTGCAAGTGTCGGCCCCATCTCGAACTCAGCCTCATAGGGTAGCAAGGTGCAGGCCAGAACCGCCGGACGATCCGCGCCTTTGCGTTTGACCACCATGCGGGACGAGGCGCACATGACGCTGTCGGGAGATTTGTCCAGTATGCCCCAACAAGCGGTCGTGATTTCAGGTACTTCGGCGGTTTCGTCCATCTCGGGAAACAGGACAGTTTGACCAGGGTCGTGCGCGTCGATGTCAAAGCCATGCTCTGCAAAAAACGCCGCATAGCCGGCGCGGCTTTCTGTGTCGGTATCCCCCCAGACCGTACGACCGGCAACCGCCATTTTGATCCCGTTGTCGCGCAGCCATTCCATCCCGGTCTGGGTTTTTCCAAAGCTTCCTGTGCCGCGTTCCTTGTCGTGCAGTTCGGGCAGGAAGTGATCGACCGAGACCCGCAATGTCAGCTTGTCGCCAAAGTCACGTTGCAGACCTAACAGGCCCTCGCGCATCTTGCGGCGCATCATCGGTTTCATGGCGTTGGTCAGGATCAGGACCTCAAACCCGTGGTCCAAGGCGGCACGGGTCATGTCGATCATCTCAGGGTTCATGAACGGCTCGCCGCCAGTGAACCCAATTTCGCGGACCGGCCAGTTTCTGGATTTGATTTGTTTCAGAAAATCGGTCACTTCCGCCGCGGTGATATAGACCAGAGCGTCGTTGGTAGGACTGCTGGCAATATAACAGTTCACGCATTCGATATTGCATAGGGTTCCGGTGTTGAACCAAAGCGTTTCGGGATTGCTCAGCTTTACCGAGGCGCGAATCTGACCATCTGCTGTCATCAGTTTGTCCTGAAATTTTCCAGCATTGGCGATTTGGGCAGCGTTGTCTTTCATTCCCGTATCCGGTTCCTTGCAGTCGTCAGAATGACTTAACCTTTCAGGACAGCAGAGTTAAGTATGACGCGGCGGTCCTGACAGAGTTTTGATGACCTGCGAGAATTGAAGATTGATTGCGCTAACATTGGACATGCCGTCAGGGGCAAGGTAAGGAAAACCCATGGTTTCTCGTGTCATACCTGTGGACCCGTTCGATCTGGTCATTTTCGGCGCAACCGGCGATCTGGCAAAGCGCAAGATTCTTCCTGCGTTGTTCCGGAGGTTCTGCGCAAGGCAATGGCCCGACGATGTTCAGATCATTGGCGCGGCACGAGGGGATCATGACCGTCAGGGGTTCCGCGATATCGTGGCCGAATCTTTACGTCAGCACGCGTCCCGGCATTGTCAGGACGAAGCGGCGCTGGAAAGCTTCCTTCAACGTGTCGATTATGTCGCTCTGGATGCCGTGTCGACAGTGGGATGGGATCGGCTGGCGGAAAAACTGACAACCGACCGCATCCGCGCCTTTTACTTTTCGGTTGGGCCAAGATTGTTTGGACCGTTGGCGGAGAGGATCAAATCCAACGATCTGGCGACATCGCAAACGCGGATCGTGGTTGAAAAACCCTTTGGGCATGATCTGGACAGTGCGCGGGCCCTGAATGCGACTTTGGCGGCGCATTTCGAAGAAGGGCAAATCTATCGGATTGATCACTACCTGGGCAAGGAAACGGTTCAGAACCTGATGGCTGTCCGCTTTGGGAACATGCTGTTCGAACCGTTGTGGAACAGCCAGTATGTCGATCACATCCAGATCACCGTTGCCGAGACCGTCGGCATAGACGGCCGCGAGGAGTATTATGACCGCGCAGGTGCAATGCGTGATATGATGCAGAACCATCTGATGCAGCTTCTGTGCCTGATCGCGATGGAACCGCCGGCCAAGTTCGACCCGGACGCGGTGCGGGATGAAAAACTGAAAGTCATTCGTGCACTGGACCCGGTTGAGCCGCACCACATCGTGCGCGGTCAATTTGCGGCAGGCGGCGGCATGCCTGGCTATCGTGACGTTGTGGGCAACCCGCGTTCGACCACGGAAAGCTACGTAGCCTTGCGGGCCCATATCAGCAATTGGCGTTGGGCGGGGACGCCGTTCTACATGCGTACAGGCAAGCGGTTGGTGGCGCGGTCCTCGGTGATCAATGTGCAGTTCAAGGATGCGCCGCACTCGATCTTTGGTGAGGAATCCGGGCGGCATGCCAACGCACTGTCCATCCGGCTGCAGCCAAATGAGGGCATCACGCTGAAGGTTACGATCAAGGAACCGGGACAGGGGGGGATGCGCCTGATCGACGTGCCGCTGGACATGAGCTTTGCCGTTGCTCTGGGCCCCGAAAATCAGGACCCGCCGGACGCTTATGAACGGCTTGTCATGGACGTGATCCGGGGCAACCAGACCCTGTTCATGCGCGGGGACGAGGTCGAGGCCGCGTGGGCCTGGACCGACCCGATCATTGCCGGGTGGCAGGCGCGGGGTGACGTGCCGAAACCCTATGATACAGGCAGCACCGGTCCGGGCGACGCCGAGCAGCTGATGAAAAGAGATGGTCGCCACTGGCAAGGGATAAAGCCATGAATATTCAGGAATATGCAGACCGCGACATGCTGGCCATCGATGTGGCAAACGCGTTGGCCGGGGATCTTGAGGCGGCCTTGCTGCACCATGACGTGGTGTCTTTGGCTGTTCCGGGGGGCACGACACCGGGGCCGATCTTCGATGGGCTTTGCGCCGCCGATCTTGAGTGGGACCGGGTATGTGTCCTGCCGACGGATGAACGCTGCGTTCCGGGGGATCACGACCGCTCGAACGAACGTCTCATTCGCGAGCGTTTGCTGACCAGCCGGGCCTCGGTCGCGCAATATCTTCCGCTTTATGTTCCCGGCAAGGCGCCCGAAGAGATTTTACCCGAGATTGAAAGCCTGCTTGCCCCGGTTCTGCCTCTGTCGGTTCTGGTGCTGGGCATGGGCGAAGACATGCACACGGCATCGTTGTTTCCCGGGATGGACGGGCTTGAAGCAGCCCTGAGCAGCCACGCACCTACGCTGGCGGTGGCTCGCACCGAAGTTCAGCCCGAAGCGCGCATCACCCTGACCGCGCCGGTACTGGATGGGGCGCTGTCCAAACATCTGGTCATCTATGGCGCATCCAAGCGCGAGGCGCTGGAACGCGCAATGTCACTGCCGCCGGAAGAAGCGCCGATCGCCGCGGTTCTGAGCGGTTTGACGGTTCACTGGGCGGAGTGATGACAATGCAGTTGGACACCCTCAAATCACTGGCAACATCTGTGAAGGATCACAGCATTCTGGACCTGTTCGACAGCGACGCTGACCGGGCGCACCAGTTTTCGGCATCTTCCGGGGATCTGCTGTTCGACTACTCCAAAACCCTGATCAACTCCGAAATCCGTGATGCCTTGACCGAGCTTTGCGATTCTGCGGGTCTGGCCGACAAGCGTACCGCCATGTTCGGCGGAGAAAAAATAAATCAGACCGAAGGGCGCGCGGTCCTTCACACCGCGCTGCGAAATCTGGATGGCGGGCCGGTTGAGGTCGATGGTCAGGATGTGATGCCAGAGGTTCTGGACACATTGCAGCGGATGCGCGTTTTTGCGGAAGAAGTGCGCGGTGGCTCGATCGTTGGGGCAGGGGGCAGCTTTACGGATGTAGTGAATATCGGGATCGGCGGATCCGACCTGGGGCCCGTCATGGCCACCCATGCGCTTTCGCCATACCATGACGGTCCAAGGCTGCACTATGTCTCGAACGTGGATGGTGCGCATATTGCGGATACTTTGCGCCAGCTGGATCCCACGCGAACGCTGGTCATAGTCGCCTCCAAGACGTTCACGACCATCGAAACAATGACCAACGCCCGGACAGCGCGCGCCTGGATGCTGGACGGCGGCGGCGACCCGACCCGTCAATTTGCCGCCGTGTCAAGCGCGCTTGACAAGACGCAGGCCTTTGGCATCCCCGAAGACCGCGTATTTGGTTTCGCCGACTGGGTCGGCGGGCGCTATTCCGTCTGGGGGCCAGTTGGCCTGCCGGTGATGATCGCCGTCGGGTCCAACGCCTTTGACGCGTTCCTGCGTGGCGGTCAGGCAATGGACCTGCATTTCCGGTCGGCTGAGTGGTCCGAGAATATGCCGGTGATGCTGGCGCTTGTTGGTGTATGGCACCGTCAGGTACTGGGCTATCCCAGCCGCGCCGTTTTGCCCTATGATCAGCGTTTGCTGCGTCTTCCGGCCTATTTCCAACAGCTTGAAATGGAATCGAACGGCAAGTCGGTCGCCATGGATGGCAGCCCGTTGACCGTGCCGTCTGGCCCGGTTGTCTGGGGAGAGCCGGGAACAAACGGACAGCACGCCTTTTATCAGCTGATCCACCAGGGCACCGACATAATCCCGTGCGAGTTCATGGTGGCCGCAGAAGGACACGAACCTGAACTGGCGCATCACCACCGCCTTTTGCTGGCCAATTGCCTTGCCCAATCCGAAGCGCTTATGCGCGGGCGTTCGCTGGACGAAGCGCGGTCGCGGATGGCAGACAAGGGGTTGAAGGGCGATGAGCTGGAGCGGCAGGCGCGTCACCGCGTGTTTCCGGGAAACCGTCCATCCTCGACGCTGATCTATCCAAAGCTGACCCCGTTTGTGCTGGGCCAGATCATTGCACTCTATGAACATCGGGTGTTCGTGGAGGGCATTTTGCTGGGCATCAACTCGTTCGACCAATGGGGCGTTGAGCTGGGCAAAGAGCTTGCCACATCTCTGGGACCAATCGTCGACGGCGACGAAAAGGCTTCGGAAAAGGACGTTTCGACCGCTGCCTTGGTAGACTACGCCCTGCGTCACAGAGCCTGAATTCCCTAATAACACCGGCGCCCTTAGCGCGGTTTTGTACAATCTTTTATTGTCAGACAATTAAATGATTGGCAGGATTTTTCGGGGGAGACGCTCTGATCAGACCGCCGAGACTTGGTCCGGTGCAGATTGATGATCAGGGATCAGCGCTGCAGGCCTCCTGCGGCGCAGCCAAAGGGAGGATGCCCATGCTGGGACAGATGATGACGCAGCCATTGCTGATTTCGTCGCTGATTGATCATGCGGAACGCTATCACGGACAGACCGAGATTCATTCGGTAGAAACCGATGGAACCATCACACAGACCAACTGGTACGAGATTTCACGAAATGCGCGTCGGCTTGCGTCCGCACTTGCGCAACTGGGCCTGCAGCCGCAGGACCGGATTGGTACCCTTGCATGGAACAACCGCCGCCATCTGGAAATCTACTATGCAACTTCGGGGGCCGGGTATGTCTGCCATACTGTGAACCCGCGCCTGTTTCCCGAACAGCTTACATACATCATCAACCACGCAAAGGATCGGGTCCTGTTCTTTGACGCGACCTTCATCCCCTTGGTCGCGGCGCTGCGCGACAAACTGACCGAAGTACAGCACTACGTACTGATGGGACCGAGAAATCAGGATGCCCTGTCGCAGATCCCAGGATTGCAGTTCTATGACGAGCTACTGGAAACCGGCAAGGCGGACTTTGATTGGCCCAGCTTTGATGAAAATACCGCTGCGGGCCTGTGCTACACGTCCGGAACAACCGGGAACCCAAAGGGGGTTCTGTATTCCCATCGTTCGACGGTGCTGCACAGCTTTGCGTCGAACGCTACGGATGTCATCGGGTTTTCGGCGGTTGATGTGGTCCTGCCGGTTGTTCCGATGTTTCACGTCAATGCCTGGGGGTCGCCCTATGCCTGTGCCATGTCCGGATCACGCATGGTTCTGCCTGGCCCTGATCTGCACGGGGAAGCGCTGGTCAAGCTGATCGACAAATATGGCGTTACGCTGGCCATGGGTGTGCCGACGATCTGGCAGGGTTTGCTGGCATATGCCGAACAGTCCGGCAGCAAACTGGCCAGTCTGAACCGTACGGTGATCGGTGGTGCCGCATGCCCGCCATCAATGATCGAAACGTTCAGGGAATCCTATGGTGTCGACACGGTGCACGCCTGGGGCATGAGCGAGATGAGCCCCCTGGGCACCGCGAATGTTGCTTTGGCAAAACACCGTGACCTACCGGTTGAAGAACAGCACAGGTTGCGCGAAAATCAAGGTCGCCCGCCGTTTGGGGTCGAGCTGAAAATCGTGGATGACGCAGGCAACGATCTGCCGCACGACGGAAAGACGCAGGGCGATCTGTTGGTGCGCGGGCATTGGGTGCTGGACAGCTATTTCCGGATGCAGGACGAGGATCTATTGCAGGATGGCTGGTTTGCGACCGGAGACGTCGCCACGCTGGACGCGGACGGATACATGACGATCCGCGACCGGTCCAAGGACATCATCAAGTCGGGTGGCGAATGGATCAGTTCGGTCGAACTGGAGAACATCGCCGTTGCACATCCACAACTGGCCACGGCCGCCGTTGTCGGCGTACCGCACCCCAAATGGGGCGAGCGCCCGCTGCTTGTGGCGGTCCGCGCCGAAGGGCAGGATCCGGCGCCGGACGAGATATTGTCGTTCTTTGATGGGAAAATCGCCTCGTGGCAAATCCCGGACAAGGTCGTCTTTGTCGACGTCCTTCCACTGAGTGCAACCGGCAAGGTGATGAAACGCATTTTGCGTTCAGATCACGCGAATGCGCTGACCGGTTAAGCTCTTGGTTTTCTGGAAATTTGGCTCCGGCGGTAGGGATCGAACCTACGACCAATTGATTAACAGTCAACTGCTCTACCGCTGAGCTACGCCGGAACTGAGCTGCGTGTATCAACAGGCAAAGCGGAGGTCCAGATGCAAATACGTTTTTTTGAGGAGTGAAGTACAAGATCCTCTGATCTGATACGGCGGCGACTCAAGGCGGACTTTCCTTGACGGCGCGGCCAACGGCCTCGTTAAGCCCAAAGACGGCATTCAAATTTTGTATTCTACCGCCCTTCAGATATCAGGTTGCTCTGAGTATTCTGCAGTCTTTTTGGCCAGCCCGCCCAGAGGGTCAAAATGCCCAACGATCACATATCCTACTGAACAATCCTTGCGCCTTGTGCGTTCCGCAAAGCTGCCCCGGGAAATAGGCTGGTCAAATCATGAAAACATACTTTTCTACAGTGGTTTAGGTGCCAGCTGAACGGTACGTGTAACACAACCGGCCAAAACGAGTTGGCCGCCAGAGCGCAATCTGGCGACGGTTCTTCTGGACTATTCTCTCCTTGACGACGGAACAAAATCCAACGGCGCTTCGACCGGTACCGGCTCTTCCCGATCCAGGCTTTTCTTGAATTCGGTGGCAATGCGGGCGGCATGTGCAATGACCCATGTATGCAGGTATGGATAATTGAAGGGTTCGCGCTCCTGCGGGTCGACGTCGAGGTTGATGATGTGCGGCGTGGCCAGCTCAAGCGCCGGATCCGTGAAAGTTCGCTGTAGAACAAGGACGACTTTGAAGTTGCGCCATTTTACGCCGTACATCCGGTCACCCATCCAGTAGGGGAAGCCGTCGCGGGCCGAGAATTCAGAGGACCCTTCGAAGAATGCGCGTTGATCCACCCCGTCTATGATACGATCCTGAGGCACTTCTGCGCCGGCCCATAGCGCCAGGGTTGTAAACATATCGGTGATGTGAACTATCTCGTTCGATTTCAGCCCCTCGGGAACGACGCCGGGATACCGGATCATTGCCGGCGTCCTGAGCGATCCTTCCATGCCAGTGAAGTATGTGCCGTTCCAGAATCCGGGATGGCCGCGATCAGGCTCCAGTTCCTCCGGGCCATTGTCTCCGGAGAAGACAACTATGGTATTGTCCCGCAGCCCCCTGTCATCGAGAAATGCCATCAGCTCGGCAAAATCCGCATCAAGCTGGGCCAGGCTGTCCGCCCAGTCACCATGACCGGTTTTGCCTTTGAATTCCGGTCGCGGAGCAACCGGCATGTGCATCAGAGTATGGTTGAAATAAAGAAAGAACGGGTTTTCCGCGGCAAGGCTGCGATCAATAAAGTCTTTCGAGCGATCAAGATATTCACGGTCGAGGCTGAGTTTTACAGGAACGGTGAGTTCCTCAATGTTCTGTGGTGCCTCTCCTCGTATGGACTCCATGACATAGGCCACGGGGTCTCTTTCAGGGTCATGCCATGGATCATCGGCCCAAAAGGCTTCGTCGTAGCTGTGCGCAATCCCAATCCATTCATCGAAACCCTGATCGGTTGGCCAGCGCCCCTCCGAGGCGCCAATGTGCCATTTGCCAACGATCGAGGTTGCGTACCCAATGTCTGATAGGAGTTCGGCAAGCGTACGTTCCCAAGTGACAAGCCCGCCTTCGCTTCCGGCCAGAGCCACAGTCTGATTGCCTGATCGTATTGAGTACCGCCCGGTCATAAGGGCGGAACGCGACGGCGTGCACTGCGTTTCTGGCGCAAAGTTCATAAGTTGCATGCCTTCTTCGGCAAGCGCATCCAGGTGCTCAGTATGGGCGCCGCGAAGTATACCGCCGCCATATGCACCAAGCTCGCCATAGCCGAGGTTGTCGACAAGAAAATAGACGATATTGAGCCTGTCTTGGGCGGATGCGGTCGAAACTAGTCCCACGAGGAACACTGCCGAACAGACAAGTGACTTGAACATTAGAATATCCCGGATTGCACCAAACCATAACGTCAATGCTACACATTTTGTGGGAGTCACAAAATGAGATATATATGCCAAAGTACGTCAGGATCAGCCGACCAGGCGGTAGTGAAACACTCATGGCGGTTGGGAGCCCCTCTCGATTGAAGGCTCGTGACCCTAGGAATCGGTCTGTTTCTAGCCCCGATGAGCTTCCGCTTGATGCGGGCATCAGATCTTTGATTGCAAATTCAGCTCTACGATGCGGCAAAAGGTGGTTTTGTCCGCAAGGCAGCCCTCCTCACAGGCCGCAGTAAACGATCGGTATCCTTAATTCCGATTATTCCAGAAAGGTGCTGCAATCTTCAGCTCTGAGGCCGTCCATGATCGATTGGTCTCGAATCCATTGACTACCGTTTTGCGCTATCAAAAAAATGATAGCAGGTGATTGTTGTCTGAATGGCGGCGTTGCCTGTTCGTTGCCGCCGGAGTCTTGGCAATGAAATGAATGGGCATCAAGGACGTACATTCTTCTTAAGAAGTGCAAGTTCTTTAAACAGGAGGCAGAAACTTTGAGGAGATTTGGCTCCGGCGGTAGGGATCGAACCTACGACCAATTGATTAACAGTCAACTGCTCTACCGCTGAGCTACGCCGGAACTGAGGGCCGTATAGCAACCTCGGATTTCGCCGTCCAGAGCAGAACGACCGGAAGAACGAAAATTCTTTTCGACTTATTCCACCCTGTGAAAACAAGCGTCGGTCGACAATTTTCCTGTCGGACGGACGCGCGATTTTCCCCAAAGATCAACAAGATGCGCAAAAACATTCCGCTCGGCTGCCGGCAGAAGTGCTTCTGGCGTGTCGGTGTAAATTCGTGCGGCAAGCTCACGGGCGGTGCCGGGGTTGTGGCTGAGCGTCTGCAGTATCTGGGCTTCACGGCTTCTTCGGTGGCTGATCAGCCAGTCCAGCCGGACGGCGGGATCGGCAATGGGTGCACCATGTCCCGCATGAAAGACAGACCAGTCACGGGCACGAAGACGTTCACAGGCGACCATGAAATCGGTCAGATCCCCGTCCGGCGGAGACACCAGAGAACTGGCCCAGCCCATCACGTGATCCGCTGTAAAGCACACATCACCCCAGGCGAGCGCGATGTGGTTTCCCAGATGGCCCGGCGTATGAATAACCTCGACCTGCCAGCCGTCGCCGTCAACGGTTTCGCCGTCTGCCAGTTCGACATGCGGGCGAAAATCCCCGTCTATTCCTTCACCACCGCCAACAAGGCCGTTTTGCGCAAGTTCGCGCATTACGTTGCTGCGCCCGGCCTCGGGGCCGCCAAAAGCCAGAACCGGCGCACCGGTACGGGCCGACAACGGAGCGGCGAGGGGAGAATGGTCCAGATGGCTGTGGGTGACAAAGATGTGGCTGATCTTCTGCCCAGGGTTCAGCGCGCCCAGAATGGCGTCGAGATGCGGTTCGCTGAGGGGGCCGGGGTCGATAACCGCGACGTCGCCTGATGAGCCCAGCAGATAGGTATTGGTCCCGCGATACGTCATCGGTGACGGGTTTGGAGCCACAATACGTCGGAGGCCGGGTTGCAATTGCTCGGCCTGTCCTGTCGGCGGGTCGAAATCGTCAGGGGCTTGCATGGGCGATGTGCTCTTTCTCTTGCCGGTGCGGCTCGCTAGGTTTAGCGCATGTCAACGCATTGGCTCAAACCATATATGCCGCGCAGCCTGTACGCCCGGGCTGCCCTGATCATCGTTCTGCCGGTGGCTGTCCTGCTGCTGGTGGTGGGAATCGCGTTTCTGCAAAAACACCTGGAGGATGTCACCGCGCAGATGACGCGCGCGACGTCGCGCGAAGTGATGCTGGTGACCGAGGCCGTTGAACACGCGGAAACGCAGCAGCAGGTGTTGGCTGCGTTACGGCCCGAACTGGCCACGCTTGAAATGCAGCTTCGGTTTCTTGACCTGAACGAACAGCCCGATGTCGGCAGGCGGCGCTGGTACGATTTCATCGCGCCTCAGGTGGAAGCAGAATTGCGAGCGTTGATTCCGAATCTGACGGCTGTGGCCCTTCCCAGCGGTCACGAAGCCCGGCTGTACCTGGATACGGACCTGGGACTGCTACAACTGACATTCGATCGTCGCCGTCTGTCACCTACAACACCGCATCAGTTGATTGTGACGATGGTGTTCTTCGCCATAGTGATGACAACGATATCGTTTCTGTACATGCGCAATCAGCTGCGACCGATCACCCGGCTGGCAAACGCGGCCCAGGCCTTCGGGCGGGGCAGGGTCGTGCCGTATTCACCCGGAGGCGCCACCGAAGTCCGCGCGGCAGGAAGCGCCTTTCTGGACATGCGCGCGCGGATCGAACGTCAGATGGAACAACGTACCCTGATGTTGTCGGGGGTCAGCCACGACCTGAGAACGCCGTTGACGCGTCTGAAACTGGGTCTGTCGATGTTGCCCGAGGATGAAGCAGCGCCCCTATTGCAGGATGTAGACGAGATGCAATCGCTGCTGGATGCATTTTTGGAGTTTTCGCGGGGCGCTGCCGAGGGCGCACCGGAAGAAGTGAACCCGGAAATCCTTTTACGGCAGATTGTGGACGACGCACAACGCGCCGGTCTTGCGGTTGAATTGGTTTCAGTCGAAGGCGGAGGAACCGTGATGTTGCGCCCGACGGCATTTCGGCGCGCCGTTGAAAATCTGATCGGTAATGCGGTTCGCTATGGCGACAGGGCAGAGGTCAGTCTGACCCTGACGCAGAAGTCGTTGCGGGTCAGGGTCGAAGATGACGGACCCGGCATCCCTGCGGAACAGCGCACCGAGGCGGTCAAGCCCTTCACCCGGCTTGATCCGTCCCGGAATCAAAACAAGGGCAGCGGCGTGGGATTGGGGCTGGCGATTGTGGCCGACATAGCCCGCGCGCATGGCGGCGTTTTGCGGCTGGCCGAAAGCAGCCGACTGGGCGGACTGTGTGCGGATATCATTATTGGACGGTAAAGGCAGTTCCGGCGCGAATCGTGGCAACTGTTCCAGAGGGTTTTCGGTGCGGCTTGTTCAAACTGCGCTCCGCCGGAAGAACACCCAGAAATTTTTGTCTTTTCGGTCTTCGTTTCATATTTCGGCTAAAAGCAAATTGAGTGCCTTGGCCGGTCGTCGTGAATGCAAAAGCGTTACACCGTTGACATTGTCCGGGCATTCCCCGAATTACTTTGGGAGGCAAGGGCCGTTAGCTCATCTGGATAGAGCGCCAAATTCCTAATTTGGAGGCAGCAGGTTCGAGTCCTGCACGGCTCACCACTTTTCCGGTATCCACCCTCTCGCTGCACAAGGTTTGCCACAACTGGCTAAGGTTATGATTCTGGTCCGCGAATCGGATCTATTGTTCCTTGTCCAACTAACACCCGAACAGTGCCTGAACGTAATATGGGGAAATCCACTCTCCTAGGGGATGAGGGACTTGAACCCCCAACCAAAGCGTTATGAGCGCTCTGCTCTAACCAATTGAGCTAATCCCCCAGGAACAGGCGCTACGTACAGCAATGTTATCGGCACGCCAAGAGTGTTCAGTGCTCAATCTGAAATTCTTGGCGTTCACGACATCCGGCGGCGTTCAGTGACACACCTGTTGCGCCTGACCGTTGCAACGCGCGGCGCAATCGAATAACCCGCGCGAATAGCATTCAGGAAGGGTTGGCCATGACAGCGGGCAAGAACGGAATCACCTATGCTGACGCAGGTGTCGATATTGATGCGGGAAACGCATTGGTGGACCGCATTAAACCTGCGGCCAAGCGGACCAACCGTTCTGGAGTGATGAGCGGCCTGGGCGGGTTTGGCGCCTTGTTCGATCTGAAAGACGCTGGATACACCGATCCGATCCTGGTGGGTGCCACGGACGGAGTAGGAACGAAACTGCGGATTGCCATTGATACTGGCGTTGTCGACGGCGTGGGCATCGATCTTGTCGCCATGTGCGTCAACGACCTGATCTGTCAGGGGGCCGAGCCGCTGTTTTTCCTGGACTACTTTGCGACCGGCAAGCTGGATACCGATACGGCCGCCCGGATCATCGAAGGTATTGCTGAAGGTTGCGTTCAGTCCGGCTGTGCCCTGATCGGCGGTGAGACGGCGGAAATGCCAGGCATGTATCCGGAAGGAGATTTCGATCTGGCCGGATTCTCGGTCGGTGCCATGGAACGCGGTGCGCATCTGCCGGCAGGTGTGCAGCAAGGCGATGTTCTGCTGGGACTGGCGTCCAATGGGGTGCACTCCAACGGGTATTCGCTGGTGCGCAAACTGGTCGAGATGTCGGGCCTGGGCTGGGATGCAGATTCTCCGTTTGGTGACGGGTCGTTGGGCGAGGCATTGCTGACCCCGACACGGCTTTATGTGAAACAAGCACTGCAGGCGATCCGGGCCGGGGGCGTACATGCGCTGGCCCATATTACCGGCGGCGGTCTGAACGAAAACCTGCCTCGGGTTCTGCCCGACGATCTGGGTGCCGAAATCGATTTGAGTTCGTGGACACTACCTCCGGTCTTTGGCTGGATGGCTCAGGTCGGCGGCATTGCCGAGGCCGAGATGCTCAAGACTTTCAACTGCGGTATCGGCATGATCGTTGTCTGCGCCGCTGACCGTGCTGATGATTTGGCAAACCTTCTGACAGAGACCGGAGAAGCCGTTTCCCACATTGGCACCGTTACCGATCAGTCCGGTGTGTCCTATTCCGGGAAATTGCTGTGAGCCATAAGCGCGTCGCCATCCTGATTTCCGGTGGCGGATCGAACATGGTGTCTTTGGTTGACAGTATGACTGACGACCATCCGGCGCGGCCCTGTCTGGTTTTGGCCAATAACGCGCAGGCCGACGGGTTGAAAAAGGCGACGGATCGGGGCATTCCGACCGCTGTGGTGGATCACCGCCCATTCAAGGGCGATCGCGCCGCTTTCGAAGCCGAACTGCTGAAACCCTTGCAGGAAGCACAGCCGGATATTGTGTGCCTCGCCGGATTCATGCGGGTGCTGACCGGCGATTTCGTTTCACAGTTTCAGGGCAGAATGCTGAATATCCACCCCTCACTGTTGCCGAAGTACAAAGGTCTGGACACGCATGCCCGGGCTATCGCGGCGGGCGACGCAGAGCATGGATGCTCGGTGCACGAAGTCACCGCCGCGCTGGATGACGGACCGATACTGGGACAGGCGCGAGTCAGGGTCGAAGATGGCGATACGCCGGAATCTTTGGCGGAGCGCGTGCTGGCCTGGGAACACAAACTTTATCCTGCCGTGCTGAGAAGGTATGCAGAAGGCAACAGGTCGCCAGTTCTGCTGCCGTGATCCGCTGTGAGTGATTTACACGCGGCTGTTATTCTGCCTATGGTTTGCTCAAAGGCTCGGGACGAGGTCAAAAACGGGCGGTTAAAAGAACAAGAGCAAGAACAGTACGGCGAATGAAAACCCTGACAACGACGCAAGAACTGGCCGCATTCTGCAAGGCCGCGGCGGACTTCCATTATGTCACCGTGGACACCGAGTTTCTGCGCGAGCGTACTTATTATTCGAAACTCTGCCTGGTTCAGCTTGCCGTCCCTTCCAACGACGAAGACAGCGCCGTTCTGGTGGACCCACTGTCGGATGGGCTGTCGCTTGAACCGCTTTTCGACCTGTTTCGGAATGAGGACGTCGTCAAGGTGTTCCACGCTGCGCGTCAGGATCTGGAGATTTTCTGGGTCGAGGCGGGTGTCTTCCCAAAACCCTTGTTTGACACACAGGTGGCCGCAATGGTCTGCGGATTTGGCGAACAGGTCGGCTATGAGACGCTTGTGCGCAAGATTTGCCGACAGGGCGTCGACAAGACTTCTCGCTTTACGGATTGGTCACGGCGCCCGCTGACCGATGCGCAAAAGACCTATGCGCTGGCGGACGTGACCCACCTGCGTCAGATTTACGAACATCTGGCGGCTGAGCTGGAAAAAACACGCCGCAGCCATTGGGTGGCTGAAGAACTGCGCACTCTGACCGAGGCCGGGACTTATGAAATGCGGCCTGAGGAAGCTTGGAAGCGTGTCAAAACGCGCACGAATTCGGCAAGATTTCTGGCTGTCGTGCGTGAGCTTGCCAAGTTTCGCGAGGCATACGCGCAGGAAAACAATGTGCCACGCAGCCGCGTGTTCAAGGATGACGCATTGATCGAGCTGGCATCGACCAAACCGAAAACGGCGTCAGATCTGGGCGGTTCACGTTTGTTGCTGCGCGAGGCGCGCAAAGGCGCAATTGCCAACGGGATTCTGGCAGCGGTTGAAACAGGTGTGAATTGCCCTTCGTCGGATCTGCCGCTGGTCGACAAGGCGCGCGACAACCTCAAGGTCAACCCGGCGCTATCTGACTTGCTGCGCGTTCTGCTGAAGTCAAAAACCGAGAGTTCGGGTGTGGCGGCCAAACTGATTGCAACCAGTTCCGAGCTGGATCAGATCGCAGCGGGCGAACGTGAACTGCCAGCCATGTCGGGTTGGCGGTTTGAGGTGTTCGGTGAAGACGCCCTGAAACTGTGTGAGGGCAAGATCGCCCTGGCCGCCAAAGGGCAGGTCGTGAAGGTCGTTTCCCTCTGACGCCGATCAGCGCCGCCGCGATTCCAACGTGTTCTGCTGGCCGACCACCCGCACCAGACGGATGGATTGCAGATCCTGCAGGCTGACATTGATCGCGTCCGAAACCATCCGGGACCGCTCGGAGCCCTGACGCGTCTGGGCTTTTGGGTAATTTACCCGAAAGCCAAATTCCAGAACGCCGTTTTTCGAGTTCTCTTCACTAACAACAGGAACCAGACGCGCATTGAAGGCGCCCTGGCGTATTGCCGTGCCGGATGCATAGACAATTGCGCCCGAAGGTGTTGGATCGATCCTCAGTTCATCGATCCTTGCCAGCAGGACGCTCGTATCCGCTTCTTCGGGGCGGGAAAACAGGCCGGTTCCGGTGCGTTGCTTCGGGATAAGCGCATTGGCTTCGTCGACCGGAACTTCCTCCGTTGGGGGCGTGCCCGGACCAAACCAGTTCGAAGGGTTCGCCCGAGAATCGCGCCAACTATTGCAGGCAGACAGGGTCAACGATGCGACCATTAGAAAGGTGAGTGTTTTTTTCATGGTCTCAAAGCCCTGAGCAGTAGTTCCGACAATGGGTTAGCGCAATTTCCATGCTTTGAAAAGCCGGACTGGGACTGGACAGACGCGCATGCTCGGCATAGGTCAAAAAAGTGAAGGTAACAAAAGGACCGCGGCAACATGGCAACGCCTGCCTTTGAAGAGATCGTCGAGGATTTCGAATTCCTTGAGGACTGGGAAGACCGGTATCGTCATGTCATCGATCAGGGCAAGGCGATGAAACCTCTGGACGAGGCGCTGAAGGTTCCGGCCACAAAGGTTCATGGATGCGCCAGCCAGGTCTGGCTGCATCCGATGATCGACAACGGTGTGTTTCGTTTTGATGGCGACAGCGATGCACTGATCGTGCGCGGCCTGATTGCGGTGTTGCGGTCGTTGTACAATGGGTTGCCAGTGCGTGACGTGCCGATGGTGGACGCCGGCGGGGAACTGGCGAGATTGGGTCTGAATGATCATTTGTCAGCGCAACGGTCCAACGGCCTGCGTTCGATGATCGAACGGATTCGCGACGTAGCGCGGGAAAACGCTTGATCGGGACGGGCGAGCGGCCAGTCGCGCGCACCCCGAGGTATTTTCAGACAGAAGAAGACCGGGCTGCCCAGTCTGCCAGCGTGGTTTCGAGATCTCCGTACCCGGTAAACCGCCGCTCGAATTCCAGGCCCATGCGGTCGGCGCATTCGCGCGCGCGAGCGGTCAGATCGGGGTCGTCGGTTTGTGCCTGGTAAACCAGCTTGGTGTAGTTGCCAAAATACATGTCGCGCAGCTCAGGGTGCCGGTCGAGGCCCAGAGGTTTCCAAATGAACGCATCGAACTGGCGGGCCAGAAAGTCGGTCAGATAGAAAGCCGTGGTTTCATCCTCGCCGCGCGCCTCGAACCGGGTGTTACCTTCGAAGAAGGAATAGCAATGCGGTCCCTGAACCATTTCGACACCCAGTTCGGCGCACGCCTTTTGCAACAGCCCTCCAGTACCGCAATCGGCGTACACAACAAAGATCTGGTCATAATTGTCGCGGTGTTTGGCGACGGCGTCCTCAACGGCCTGAGTGATGCGATCGGGGTGGATGTGCAGGATGGCAGGCAGGCAGGTCAGCGCCAAGTGATCCCAACCGTTACGCTTTTTCAGATCCAGTATTTCACGTGCCAGCGCGCCGCAAGCCAGCAAAAGGATGCGCCCCTGCTTTTCATCGCTGGAATAGCCTTCGTTTGTAAGGCTGGCATCGTTAGGTATGCGGTCCTGTTGCATTGCGTTGCCTCCCCGGCAGTCCTTTGATCAGAAAAGGCGCGATCCATCCATGTGGCAAGCCCTGTCGCGAAATCGATTGGCAACACGGCAAGAATTGCGACCGGGCGAACAAAAAAGCCGCCCAGTGGCGGGCGGCTTAACGAACTCAGTCCTGAGCTTTTCAGCCCGCCATTTGATTGTGCTTGCGCGACACAAAGTCCTTGGCGGTTTCCACAGCCACGGCCGCATCGCGGCAATAGGCGTCTGCGCCAATCGCTTTGCCGAACTCTTCGTTCAGGGGCGCGCCGCCTACCAGAACAATGTAGTCATCGCGAACGCCCTGTTCGACCAGGGTGTCGATCACCACCTTCATGTAAGGCATTGTGGTGGTCAGAAGGGCCGACATGCCCAGAATGTCCGGCTCTTCCGATTCCAGCGCTTCCAGGTAGTTTTCGACCGGGTTGTTGATGCCGATGTCGACCACGTCAAAACCGGCACCTTCCATCATCATCGACACGAGGTTTTTGCCGATGTCGTGGATGTCGCCTTTGACGGTTCCGATCACCATCTTGCCCACGCGTGGGGCACCGGTTTCGGCCAGCAGCGGCTTCAGGATCGCCATGCCACCCTTCATCGCGTTTGCAGCCAGGAGTACTTCGGGAACGAACAGGATGCCGTCACGGAAGTCATGGCCAACGATGGTCATGCCGCCGACCAGCGCTTTGGTCAGAATGTCGTAGGGGGTCCATCCGCGTTCCAGCAGGATGTTCACACCTTCTTCGATTTCTTCTTTCAGGCCGTCATAAAGATCGTCGAACATCTGTTCGACAAGTTCGTCGTCATTCAGTTCGGACAGGACGATGTCTTCCTCATCGGACATGGGGCATTTCCCTGAGCTGTGCGGACCCTTGGCCCGTGGTGGCGTTTTTCCCGTTTTGACCATTTTGCCGCAGTTCGACTGTGACGATTGCGACGTCGGCCGTTCCGGGACCGACTTATAGGTCAAATTATTGACCCGCCCGAATGAATAATTTGCAGAATGATCCTGCAACTCATTCAGATTATGGCAAAGCCACGGACCTATGGCCTGGCTCTGGATTCCATCGCTGTAGCGCGGCGATAATTTGGCGGAAATCGATGCTTGTGTCGGGGAAAAGCTGCATCTAAATTGCTATAGAACAAAAAAAGAACAACGGGATGCAGCAACCTAACATTCGTGGCAGAGGTGTCGCGACAAACGCAACGGGGCGGTTTGAACGGTTGCAAACCATTGCCTGCGATGACGGCTGGGACATTGAAGAAGATCTTCCGCCCTTACGGACGGAACTGCGAGATGAATCCGCCCGCAGCCTGATCACCTATAACCGGTCGCCGGATCTTTCGTTCGACAGATCGATTAACCCTTATCGCGGGTGCGAACATGGGTGCGTGTATTGTTTTGCTCGCCCGACTCATGCCTATCTGGGATTGTCGCCGGGCTTGGATTTTGAAACCCGTCTGATTGCGCGCCCCAACGCCGCCGAAATCCTGCGGCGCGAGATGTCATCCAAAAGCTACCGGGTTGCGCCAATAGCAATCGGTACGAATACCGATCCCTATCAGCCGGTCGAGAAAACCCGTTTGATTACAAGGTCGTGCCTGTCCATTCTCAAGGACTTCCAGCATCCGGTCGCGGTTGTCACCAAGGGTGCGCTGATCGAACGAGATCTGGATATTCTGGCGCCCATGGCTGAACGCGGATTGGCGTGCGTCGGGGTTTCTTTGACGACGCTGGATGCGCAACTGTCCCGCAGGCTTGAGCCTCGTGCACCATCGCCACAGCGCCGCCTGCGGATGATCCGGCAGTTGGCTGGGGCAGGGGTCCCGGTTCGTGTCATGACCTCACCGGTCGTGCCCGGGCTGACGGACCACGAGCTCGAAAACCTGCTTGAGGCCGGGAAGGAGGCCGGGGCCAAGTCCGCTAGCTGGATCATGCTGCGCCTGCCACGGGAAGTCTCGGAGCTTTGGCGCGAATGGCTGTTGGAGCATGAGCCGGCACGGGCGAACAAGATCATGTCATTGTTGCGGGACATGCATGGAGGACGTGAATACGACCCGCGTTGGGGTCACAGAATGCGCGGCGAAGGTGAATATGCGCAGATCATCGCCAAACGCTTCAGGCTGGCGACCAAACGATTGCAACTGAGTACCCGGACAACGCCTTTGCGGTGTGACCTGTTTGAACGGCCGCCTCAGGCTGGGGACCAACTTAGCCTCTTCTAACGAAAAACGCCCCGGGCAGGCCGGGGCGTTCTGCATAATAGTCAGCGGCGATCAGCGGTTTTCGATATCCACATAGTCGCGCATTGTTTCGCCCAGATACAGCTGGCGCGGACGCCCGATCTTGTTCTGAGGATCGGCGATCATCTCTTTCCACTGGCTGACCCAGCCAACGGTGCGGGACAGCGCAAAGATCGGGGTGAACATCGAAGTCGGGAAACCCATCGCCTCAAGAATGATGCCCGAGTAAAAGTCGACATTCGGGAACAGTTTCTTCTCGGCGAAATACGGGTCATCCAGCGCCTGCTTTTCCAGCGCCTTTGCAACCTGCAGTTTTGGGTTGTCTTCGATACCCAGCAGGTCCAGAACCTCGTCCGCCGATTGCTTCATCACCTTGGCGCGGGGGTCAAAGTTCTTGTAGACGCGGTGGCCAAAGCCCATCAGGCGGAACGGGTCGTTCTTGTCCTTGGCGCGGGCGATGTACTCCGGAATACGATCCACGCTGCCGATCTCTTCCAGCATCTCAAGACAGGCCTGGTTGGCGCCGCCATGCGCAGGACCCCAAAGGCATGCAACACCCGCTGCGATACAGGCAAACGGGTTCGCGCCCGAAGACGAAGCCAGGCGCACGGTCGAGGTCGAGGCGTTCTGCTCGTGATCTGCGTGCAGCGTCAAAA
The DNA here is from genome assembly GCF_056542605.1 of Ruegeria sp. AB8. Lineage (NCBI taxonomy): Bacteria > Pseudomonadati > Pseudomonadota > Alphaproteobacteria > Rhodobacterales > Roseobacteraceae > Ruegeria > Ruegeria sp. AB8. The sequence continues at coordinate 70,461 of NZ_JBQGAB010000001.1, read as the reverse complement.
TCCGGTCCATTGCTCGGCTCAGGATCGGGTTTACTTCATATTCCTCTGCCGGCACTGCAAAGCACATGCTCAGGAAGTTGGACGCATAATCAAGATCATTGCGCGGATAAACGAAGGGTTGGCCGATGTGGTACTTGAACGCCCAGGCGGCAATTGTCGGCATCTTGGCGATCAGACGGTGCGACGCGACTTCACGCTGGTGTGGGTCGGAAATGTCGGTCGAGTCGTGATAAAACGCCGACATTGCGCCAACAACGCCCACCATGATCGCCATCGGATGTGCGTCCCGGCGGAAGCCACGGTAGAAGTATTGCATCTGCTCATGCAGCATGGTGTGGCGCGTGATTGTGGTTTCGAACTTCTCCAGATCCTTTGCGACCGGCAGTTCCCCGTAAAGCAGCAGATAGCAGACTTCGAGGAAATGCGACTTCTCGGCCAGTTGGTCGATTGGATAGCCCCGATGCAGCAACTCACCCTTTTCGCCGTCGATGTAAGTGATCGTGCTGTCGCAGCTTGCGGTCGAAGTGAAGCCGGGATCATAGGTAAAGACACCCGCCTCGCTGTACAGTTTGCGGATATCGATGACGTCGGGCCCGGCGGTCGGCGAATGAACCGGCAACTCATAATCCTTGCCATGGACATTCAGAGTGGCTGTTTTTTTGCTGTCGGTCATCTTTATCCCTTCCTCAATCATGCGCTGGCCGGATCACAGTCCGACCTTGCGGCGACGGCTGTACGCAGGCGTACAGACCGGGTGTTAGCCGAGCAGCGTTACCCGAATATGAAGATTGGGTTTATTTCGCTGCATCAGAAAGCCGTGCCAGGGTTTCATCCCGTCCCAGCACAAGCATCATGTCAAAAACCGAAGGCGTTACAGCCCGACCCGCCAGCACTGCCCGCAAGGGACCAGCCAGCTTGCCGAACTTGAGCCCCTGAGATTCAGCAAACGAATTCAGGGCGTCCTCCAGCTCGCTTCGCGTCCAGCTAACATTTTGCACGTGCGGCGTCAATTCTCCCAGTATACCATCGGATACAGATGAAAGAGCTTTTGCCGCTTTCTCATCGGGTTCGATGGGGCGCGACGTCAGCACAAAATGTGCTTTTTCAAGCAGTTCGGGGAAAGTCCGTGCCCGATCCTTGAGGCAATACATCGCACGCTCGAGATCACTACTTTGTGTCGCGCTGAGAGCAGGTTCGCCAGCGGCGGCCAAGTAGGCTCCGATTTCCTGCCGCAGCGCAGCATCGTCCGAAATCGCGACGTGCTGGCCGCACAGGTTTTCCAGCTTTTTCAGATCGAAACGGGCCGGGCTTTTGCCGATACCGTCCAGGTCGAACCATTCTTTGGCCTGTGCATCGGTGAAGAACTCATCATCCCCGTGGCTCCAGCCCAGGCGCGCCAGATAATTGCGCATTCCAGCAGCAGGATAACCCATTGCCTGGTATTCCTGTGCCCCCAATGCGCCATGGCGTTTGCTGAGTTTCTTGCCGTCAGGCCCGTGAATCAGCGGGATGTGGGCCCAGACCGGGACATCCCAGCCCATCGCCTGATAGATCATCATCTGGCGGGCAGCGTTATTAAGATGGTCGTCGCCACGAATGACGTGGGTCACGCCCATATCGTGATCATCGACCACGACGGCCAACATATAGACGGGGGTGCCGTCCGACCGCAGCAGAACCATGTCGTCCAACTGGTCGTTGCGAATGGTTACGTCGCCCTGAACCTGATCGCGGATAACGGTGCTGCCTTCCTTCGGGGCCTTGATGCGGATCACATACGGCGCGTCGGGGTGCGAGGCCGGGTCGGCGTCGCGCCAGGGGCTGCGGAAAAGGGTCGATTTTCCCTCGGCGCGCGCCTGTTCGCGGAAGGCGGCGATCTCGTCCTGAGTCGAGAAACACTTGTAAGCCTTGCCTTCGGCCAGCAACTCCAGCGCAACTTCGGCGTGGCGGTCCGCGCCCTCGAACTGGCTGATCACATCCCCGTCATGATCCAGACCCAGCCAGGCCATGCCCTGCAGGATGGCTTCTGTTGCTTCCGGGGTCGAACGTTCACGGTCGGTATCCTCGATCCGCAGCAGGAACTTACCGTCACGTCCCCGCGCATACAGCCAGTTGAACAGCGCGGTCCGCGCGCCACCGATATGCAGAAAGCCGGTGGGGGAAGGGGCAAAACGGGTGACGACCTGATCGGACATTGTGTTGATTAACCTTTTGGTAACCGTGTCGGGTTTAGTTTGGCGCCTGTCTAACGAGCCCGAAGGACGGGGGCAACCATGCGCGTTCTTGCACGGATTGAGGTCGCGCTGCGGAACCAGAGTGGGTCTTTGTTCCACTGGTCTCCGGTTTGTCTGGCCGCGGGTATTGGCCTGTACTTCAGTTTGCGGTTCGAGCCGGACCGGGAGCTGTATGTTTGGGTGGCTGGAATTGGCTTGGCAATCGGGATCCTCGGGGTTCGGTTGCGGTCCGGCTGGGCGGCGTTGGCATTGGGGGGTGCGCTGATCGCTGGCGGGTTCATTCTTGCTGGCGCGCGTTCCCACATGGTGGCAGAGCCGGTCCTGTCGTGGCGTTACTACGGCCCGGTCGAGGGGCGGGTCGTGGCCCTGGATCGCTCTGCGTCGGATGCGCTGCGGGTCACGCTGGACCGGGTACGACTAGGGGATCTACCCGTGAACAGCAGGCCCCGGCGCATCCGGCTTTCTTTGCACGGTAGTGTGGGGCCTCTGGTTCCGGGGCAACGGATTATGACAACGGCTCATCTTTCGCCACCCCATGGTCCGGTGGAACCTGGCGGGTTCGATTTCCGCCGACATGCATGGTTCCAGCGCCTGGGGGCCGTTGGATACACGCGCGTTCCAGTACTTACCACCGAAGCGGCGACAGTAGGTGATGGCCAAATTTGGATCGCGTCCTGGCGGGCCACGATTTCGAGCAAGGTTCGTTCAGTCCTGCCCGGTGAGGTCGGAGGATTTGCCGCTGCCGTTACAACAGGGGACCGCAGCGGCATGGGGCAATCCACGCTTGAAAGCCTGCGGGCCTCGAATCTGGCACATCTACTTGCGATATCCGGCCTGCATATGGGGCTGCTGACCGGGTTCGTTTATGTGATTTGCCGTATCGGGCTTTCTGCGGTTCCTCCATTGGCATTGCGCGCACCAGTTCGAAAGCTGGCAGCGCTGTGCGCTCTGTTCGCCGCCGTGATCTATCTGCTGCTTTCCGGTGGAAATGTCGCAACGGAAAGAGCCTTTATCATGGTTAGTGTCATGTTTGGGGCTGTGCTGATCGACCGGCGAGCGATCTCGCTGCGCGCGGTGGCGTTTGCCGCGCTGGCCGTTTTGGTTCTGCGCCCGGAATCTTTGCTGAGCCCGGGCTTTCAGATGTCATTTGCTGCCACTACAGCCCTGGTTGTTGTGTTTGGTGCATTGCGAGATTTTGGCCCGCTTCCCGGTCCCAAATGGCTTAGACCGGTTGCAGGAGTCCTCCTGTCATCTGCAATTGCAGGCCTGGCAACTGCCCCGATCGGCGCGGCGCATTTCAACACGATGTCGCACTACGGGTTGCTGGCGAACGTTTTGTCGGTACCTGTGATGGGAACAATCGTGGTCCCATCGGCCGTGGTTGCGGCCTTGCTGTCACCCTTTGGGCTGGAAGCACTAGCGTTAAGCGTCATGGGAATCGGCCTGCGCTGGATTTTGGGCGTTTCCGAATGGGTGTCAGGGCTGGAAGGCGCGCAGGGCTTTGTCGCCAGCCCACCAGACTTTGTGCTGCCGGTGTTTGCGCTGGGTGCTTTGTGGTTATCTCTGTGGCATGGCAAGGCGAGATGGGCCGGTGTGGTGCCCGTTGCCACGGCTTTTCTGTTGTGGGGGCAGGGGCATCGCCCCGAGGTTCTTATCGCCGATTCCGGCGCGTTGGTTGGTGTGATGACCGAGAACGGTCGGGCGCTGAGCAAGGCGAAAGGAAGCGGCTTTGTCGCGTCGGTCTGGCTTGAGAATGACGGTGACGGTGTTGATCAGGTGCTTGCAGCCGGAAGGTGGCCGCAGACGGATAAAAAAATCGCCCGATATGACCTGAAAGGCACTGAACTGGTACATCTGTCCGGCAAAAAGGCGGTTCAACTGTTTGATGAATGCAAATCCAACCAGATCATCGTGTCTGCTTTTGAACTGTCGTTGAGCGGGGGATGCCAAATCATCGATGCTGGGATTCTGCGACAGACCGGCAGCCTTTCCATCTCGGGTCAGACTGTGCGAACAAGCTCGGAACTGTCGGGCCAAAGGCTATGGTCCCCGGGCAGGCCCGGGAACTCCTGAGCGGTCAGTAAGTTCGGATCAGGCCGACGAGTCGCCCCTGAACCCTGACTTTGTCCTCGGGCAGAACACGGGTTTCATAGGCCGGGTTTGCGGCTTCCAGCGCAATGGCTTGGCCACGGCGGAAGAACCGTTTCAATGTCGCTTCCTGCTCTTCAACAAGGGCCACCACGATATCGCCGTTGTCTGCGGTCGATGTTTCCCGGATTACAACCACGTCACCGTCGTTGATCCCGGCATCGATCATCGAGTCACCGCGAACCTCAAGCGCATAGTGTTCGCCCTTGCCGGACACCATCGTGCCGGGAACCGCCACGCGATGCGATACATGGCTGATCGCTTCGATCGGGACACCAGCAGCGATCCGCCCCATGACCGGCAATTCCAGTGCGTCGACTGAAACAGGTTCGAAATTCGCAGGGCGCGGGCCCGCTGGTTTGTCACCTTCAATCACGCGGGGCGAGAATGCGGCCGTGGGTTCGCCGCCGAGACTTTCAGGCAGCTTCACGATCTCGATCGCGCGCGCGCGGTGGGCGAGGCGTCGAATAAACCCGCGTTCTTCCAATGCAGTGATTAGGCGATGAATGCCGGACTTCGATCTGAGGTCCAGCGCCGCCTTCATTTCATCGAAACTTGGCGGAACACCGTCCGACTGCACGCGTTTGTGGATGAATTCCAGCAAATCCAATTGCTTCTTGGTCAGCATTGCTCACACCTCGATGGTCATGCGTTTTCTTTTGTTCTACGCATGTTCACGTTTTGTGTCAACGGATTTGCCGTTTTCAGATCGGCAGGTACTGAACCTCGTCACCTGTATCGCGTGCGGGATCGTGCGGAGGGCGAACGATCAGCGCATTTGCCTGTGCAAGTACACTAAGCAGGGAACTGTCCTGATCCGCACAGGCCCGGATACCGTTTTCGTCCCGAACGGCGCGCATATAGTGTTCGCGCGGGCCGTTGTCCCCTACTGGTTCAGTCAGTTTCGCGGATCTGAGCGGTTGCAGCGTCTGCTCCAACCCCAGCATGCGTCGAACCATGGGAGCGAGGAACAGGTAGCCACATACCATGGCACTGACCGGGTTGCCCGGCAGACCCACCATAGCTGCATCCCCTAAACGTCCTGCCATCAACGGTTTTCCCGGGCGCATACGGATTTTGTAGAAGGCGCGCTGCATCCCAAGGCCTTGCGAAACGTCAGACACTAGGTCGTAGTCGCCAACTGACGCACCACCAATCGTAACCACCAGATCCGCTCCTTTCGCCAGAGCGAACGCGGTTTCAAGTGATGAGACCGTGTCCTGTGCGATCGGCAGCATTCGCACCTCGGCGCCCAACCCCTGCAGCAATGCATGCAAGCCAAAGGTGTTGGAGGCAATGATCTGATCCGGGCCGGGTATTTCGCCGGGCATTACAAGTTCATCGCCCGTCGAGATCAACGCGACCACCGGTTTGCGTGTCACCGGTACGACCGGGATGTTCATGGCAGCCATCAGAGCCACGTCTTCGGCACGAATCTGGCGCGGCGCGGTGATTTTGGCACCGGCTCTGAAATCCACTCCGGCAGGACGTATGTTCGTTTTCTGACCAGGTGTATCCGTTATGGTGATCAGATCCCCCCGGCGCTCGACATCTTCCTGAATGACCACGAAATCGGCACCATCCGGTACCGGGGCGCCGGTGAAGATCCGAACGGCCTGTCCCGGGCCGACAGTTCCTTCGAAACGTTGGCCTGCTGCGGATTCACCCACCAGTTTGAACATCGCATGAAGTTCAACTTCGGCCGATTTGACGGCGTATCCGTCCATTGATGATGCCGCGAATGGAGGCTGATCTCGTGTGGCTGCTACATCTTGATTCAGAACGCGGCCTGCGGATTGGGCAAGCGGGACATGTTCGACTGGCAATGGTTCAACCAGGTCAAACAGCAGTTCCCGGGCTTCATCAACGGTGATCATTCCGCCTCATAACGCCTTGATTTTCCGCCGTCTTTCAGAAGAACGCGGATGCCCCCGATCTCCATTGCCTTGTCCACGGCCTTGGCCATGTCATACACCGTCAATGCAGCGGTAGACACGGCGGTCAGCGCCTCCATCTCGACGCCGGTTTGGCCGGACGTCTTAACCGTCGCCTCAATCCGTACACCCGGCAGATCGGGATCAAGCATCAGTTCCACCGATACTTTCGTCACAGGCAGGGGGTGGCACAGAGGGATCAGGTCTGGCGTCTTTTTTGCACCCATGATGCCCGCAAGGCGCGCAATACCCAGGACATCACCCTTTTTGGCCCGACCTTCGGAAATAATTTCAAAGGTTTCCTGTGCCATCCTGATGTGGCCGGCTGCAACGGCGATACGGTCCGTCACGGCCTTGTCAGACACATCCACCATGTGCGCCTGACCCTGAGCGTCAAAATGAGTCAATGGCATCACATCCCTCCGGGAACCAGAGGACGTGCTAACAGGGCGCGGGTCGCTGCCTCGACATCATCCTGACGCATCAGGCTTTCGCCGATCAGGAAACAGCGCGCGCCGTACCGAGCGATATCAGCCAGATCTTCCGGCGATCCCAGACCGCTTTCACAGACGATGGTTCGATCGGCCGGAACCAGCTTTGATAGTCGCCGCGTTGTGTCAAGAGTGGTCTCGAACGTTTTGAGATTACGGTTGTTTATTCCGATCAAAGGGCTTTTCAAAGCTGCCGCGCGTTCAAGTTCTGCCTCGTCATGTACTTCGATCAGGACGTCCATGCCCCAATCGAATGCGGTCTGTTCCAATTCGGCGGCCTGAGAGTCCTCGACGGACGCCATGATGATCAGAATGCAATCGGCACCAAGCGCACGGGCCTCAATCACCTGATAGGGGTCGTACATGAAATCCTTGCGCAGAACGGGCAAGGAAACGGCCTCGCGCGCCTGAACAAGATATTCCTTCGCGCCTTGAAAACTGGGGGTATCGGTCAGAACAGAAAGGCAGGCGGCACCACCATCCTCGTACGCTTTGGCCAGTGCGGGAGGATCAAAATCCGGGCGTATCAACCCTTTCGACGGACTGGCTTTTTTGATCTCTGCGATCAGCCCATACCCAGAACGCGCGGCGGTGTGCAATGCTTCGGCGAACGCACGAACTTCGGGTGCTTCGCGTGCCTCGCTTTCCAGCGTTTCCAGTGCCTTATTCGCCTTATCTGCCGCAACCTCTTCCAGTTTGTAGGCTTTAATTTTGTCCAGAACGGTCTCTGTCATGCGGCTTCCTGTGTAATTCGGGCAAGAGTTGTGATTTTTTCCCGGGCTTTGCCGCTGTCGATACTCTCAACGGCCATTTCTACGCCGTCGCGCAAGTCACTAACAGCATCCGCAACGACAAGCGCCGCAGCAGAATTCAGCAGAACGGCGTCACGATAGGCCGATGGTGCGCCATCCAGTAGTGCCCGGAACGCAACTGCGTTTTCTTCCGGTGTGCCGCCAAGGATATCTTCGAACGGATGCACGGGCAGTCCGGCATCTTCGGGGTGCAGTTCAACCTCCTTAACGGTCCCGTCTTCCAAAGAGGCAACCCAACTGACGCCGGTGATTGTCAGTTCGTCGGTTCCGTCCGAGCCGTGAACCAGCCAGGCGTGCTCCGCCCCCAACAGGCCCAGGGTTTCGGCCATGGGCCGGATCAGATCGCGGCTGAACGCGCCGGTCAGCTGCCGTTTTACTCCGGCGGGGTTCGTAAGCGGGCCGAGGATATTGAAGATCGTTCGTGTGCCAAGTTCCTGTCGGCTTGGCATCACATGGGCAATTGCCGGATGATGCATGGGCGCCATCATGAAGCCAATGCCAGCTTCTTTCAAAGCTTTTTCAACTGTTTGCGGACCGACCATCACGTTGATGCCCAGTTGCCCCAGCGCATCTGCTGCACCGGATTTTGAGCTGAGATTGCGATTGCCGTGTTTTGCCACCGTTACACCCGCGCCGGCCACAACAAAGGCGGTTGCAGTGGAGATGTTCAGCGTACCCTTGCCATCGCCACCGGTGCCAACGATGTCAATTGCCCCGGGTGGTGCTTTGACGGCATTGCACTTTGCGCGCATGACGGCGGCGGCCGCGGCGTATTCATCCACGGTTTCACCGCGTGTGCGCATTGCCATCAGCAACCCGCCAATCTGACTGGGCGTGGCTTCGCCATCAAAAAGGATGCCAAAGGCCTGCTCGGCCTCGGCACGGGTCAGCGGGCGGTCGGCCGCGGCCCCGATCAGCGGTTTCAGTGCGTCGCTCATGCGGGGACTTTCAGTTCTTGCAGGAAGTTTTTCAACAGTGCGTGCCCATGCTCCGATGCGATGGATTCGGGGTGGAATTGGACGCCGTGGATCGGCAAATCCCGATGCTGCAGACCCATGATGGTGCCGTCCTCCAGTTCGTTCGTGATCTCAAGGCAATCAGGCAGGCTTTCGCGCTCCACGATCAGTGAATGGTACCGGGTTGCTTCGAACGGGGAAGGCAGGCCCGAGAAGACCCCTTTGCCTGTGTGGTGCATGATGCCCATCTTACCATGTACGATCTCGTGGCACCGCACGACTTTCCCGCCAAAGACCTGCCCGATGGTTTGATGTCCAAGACATACACCCATCAACGGAGTCCGTGTCTCGGCGGCCGCCTGCGTCAGGGCCAGGCAAATCCCGGCTTGATCCGGGTCGCAGGGACCGGGGCTGAGCAGAATGCCGGCCGGGTTCATGGCCATTGCCTCCTGCACGTCCAGCGCATCATTGCGGCGAATGACCATTTCGGCACCGAGTTCGCCCAAATAATGTACCAGGTTGTAAGTAAACGAGTCGTAGTTGTCGATCAGCAGCAGCATTTGGGCACTTGTCTCGGCTTGGGCATTTCGGGCTGGCGATGCAACCACGGGCCACGGTATAATGTCGGGACATACATGCTCAGGCTTGTGGGGCAGCGTCAAGGGGACATCCCGCAAAGGACGGGCCTGACAGGGAATTGCCGCAGCAGACGGCGCAGAAGCGATCGACGCAGAGAAAGACGAGAGGCAAAAGAAATGGGCGGATTTGTCGGAGGAATAATCGCCGGTGCGGTTGTCGTGCTGGCTTTGGGCGCGGTTCTGTCGTTGAACACGCCTTTGTCGTCAAAACCGGCCGTCTCAACGCACGCACCCGACCCTGCGCCGCTCGAGGATCCGGTGTCGACGGCCGATGCACCGGATGCCGGGGCCGACGCCGATCTGGTCGAACTGCCGCCTGAAGCGCCGGAACCGGTCGATGAACAATCAGATTCCCTTGCTGGGGTGACAAATGTCGACCCCACGCCGGATACGCAACCCGTTGTAGGAGAGAGTAACCCCGCAATCGAAATGCCGGACGTAGCGCCCGAACCTGAAGTTGCGGTCGCCCCAGACGCACCAGTTGCACCACCGGCTCCTGCGATTGCCGCTGGCACGCCACAGGTCGAAGCTTTGCCTGAGGTGGCCGATACCGCGCCTGAACCTCCGGCGCCGCCAGCCGAAGATGTGGCCGTTCTGGAACCGGAAGCTGAGCCTGCACCACTGCCGGGCACGCCGGAAGAACCGAAGGTCGAGAACCCGTTTGAAAACAGCCCCATTGCCGTGGAAGGGGATGAGGATACTCTTCCTCGCAATCTGCCCCGTATCGCAACCTTGCCGCAGATCGGGGGCGATCAGCCCGCAACGCCAGGCTCGACAATTGGCAGGCGTGTGGTTCCTCTGACGGAACGGGATGATCCTGTTGTGGAAGCCGAAGAGACCGAGCAGGTGCCGGTCGGAAAACCGATCGAGGCATACGCCGCCAGCTTCGAAAACCCGGAATCCAAGCCTTTGATGTCGATCATCCTCATTGACGACGAAGGTGCCTTTGGGGCCGAGGCTTTGCGTGATTTTCCCTATCCGCTGAGTTTCGCGATCAGCCCGTCGGATCCTGACGCCGCTGAAAAGATGGCGCGCCACCGCGAGGCCGGTTTTGAAGTAATGGCCATCGCGGACTTGCCGGAAGCCGCAAATGCACAGGACGCCGAGGTGTCTTTGGCGGTCTGGTTCGAGACGCTGCCGGAAACGGTGGGTATTCTGGAAGGTGTAAACACCGGCATTCAGGGTAATCGTCAGGTGGCTGATCAGGTTGCGGCGATTGCGGCCGGAACCGGGCGCGGTCTGATCACGCAGGACAACGGTTTGAACACGGTTCAGAAACTCGCCGCCCGCAACGGGACACCTTCAGGTGTCGTGTTCCGCGACATTGACGGAGCAAGGCAGGACCCGAAGATCATGCGCCGCTTTCTGGATCAGGCTGCATTCCGGGCCGGGCAGCAGGGAACGGTCGTGATGCTGGGACGTTTGAGACCAGAAACGATTTCCGCACTGCTGCTGTGGGGGCTTGAGGACCGCGGCAACCGGGTTGCAATGGCGCCGATCTCGGCCGTGATGTTGAAAGAAGTTCAGTAAACGTCAGGGAAAATTCAATAAAAGGCGGCTGGTCGGTGTATCGCCGCCTTTTTCTTTAGCTGTTTCCTGATCCCATAAATCGGGCGGCGTCCGCCGCAGCGCGCCGGATCGCGTTCGATTTATGAACCGTTTCCATATATTCCGCCTCGGGGTCGCTGTCATAAACAACACCGCCGCCGGCCTGAATGTACAGTTTCTGGTCCTTAACGATTGCCGTCCGCAGGGCGATGCACATGTCCATGTCGCCGCCGGCGCTGAAATATCCGACGCCGCCGCCGTATACACCACGCTTTTCGGGTTCCAGTTCATCAATGATTTCCATCGCGCGCACCTTCGGGGCACCCGAGACCGTGCCCGCAGGCATCCCTGCAAAGAACGCGTCCAGTGCGTCTTTGTCCTCTGCCAGTTCGCCAACCACGTTCGAGACGATATGCATCACGTGGCTGTAGCGTTCGATGATGAACTCTTCCGTGGGGCGCACGGTGCCGATTTTGGAAACGCGCCCGGTGTCATTGCGGCCCAGATCCAGCAGCATCAGGTGCTCGGCCAGTTCTTTCTTGTCGGCAAGCAAATCGACTTCGTTCGCCTTGTCCTCTTCCGGCGTCGCTCCGCGCGGACGGGTGCCGGCGATGGGGCGGATCGTAACTTCATCCCCGAAGACACGTACCAGAATTTCCGGGCTTGCGCCGACAACCTGAAATCCGCCGAAATTGAAATAGAACATGAACGGTGAAGGATTTGTGCGCCTTAGGGATCGATAAAGCGCAAAGGGCGGCAGCGGGAATTCCTGTGTCCAACGCTGGGCCGGAACCACCTGAAAGATATCGCCTGCGCGGATATATTCCTTGGCCTTCTCAACCGCTTCCATGTAGCCGGATTTGGTGAAGTTCGAAACGGGCGGGGCGATCTCATGCGCATCACCCAGATCCCTGGATTCGGTCGGCATCGCGCGTTCCAGATCGCGGACAGCATCCATGACGCGTTCGGCAGCCTGCGCATAGGCGGCCTTGGCGGATTGACCTTCGCTGACCCAGGCAGGGGACACGACCGTCACGTCGCCTTTTACCCCATCCAAAACCGCGATCACCGACGGGCGCAGCATCACCGCATCCGGCAGGCCCAACGGGTCGGGGTTCACATCCGGCAGGTATTCGACCAGCCGCACCATGTCATAGCCAAGATAGCCGAACAGGCCAGCCGCAGCCTGCGGCAATTCTTCAGGCAGGTCGATGCGGGATTCGGCCAGCAGCGACCGCAGGTTGTCCATCGGATTGCCGTCCTGCGGCACGAAGGCGTCCGGATCGAACCGGGCAGAGCGGTTCAGCGAGGACGTCTCGCCATGGCAATGCCAGATGAGGTCCGGCTTCATACCGATGATCGAGTAGCGCCCGCGGACTTCGCCCCCCGTGACCGATTCCAGAACAAAAGCGTCCTTCTGAGCCCCCGTCAGTTTCAACATCAGCGAGACGGGCGTGTCCAGATCGGCGGCCAGGCGGGTATAGACGACCTGATTCTCGCCTGCCTCGTAGGCACGCGCGAATGCGTCAAATTCTGGGGTCAGGGCCATGTCCGCTCTCTTTTAGTAGCTCGCCTGCACGGCGTTCAGCGCACGCTGATCAATGACCGGGCGGGCACGAGTCTGGGCATCGCGCACATAGGCGTCAAAAATGTTCTGAGCCAGCGCCTGGTTCATCTGGACTTCCAGCGCGGCTTTCATCTGGCGCAGTTCGTCGGTCTCAGCCGGCGGCAGCAGTTCGTCCAGCCTGACGATCAGGGCGGCATTATTGCCGGGGACAACCCGCAACTCACCCGGCTCCATTTCAAAGACCTGGGTCATAAATCCGACCGGAGCGTCATCAAGGAAGGCGGTGCGGGTCAATGCGTTCTCTACCCGGAACGGCAAACCTTTCGCGGCAAAGTCGCCGTCGGTCGCCAGTTGGGTCAAGACAGTGTTGGCTTGATCCTGCAGGGCCTTGCCTGTTTCAGCCTGAACCCATGCCTCGGCCACACGGTCACGGGCGGTCTCAAGCGGTTCAGGCCGCTGCGGCAGAACCTCATTCAGGCGCAACGCGAAAATCGAGCCGTCTTCGAGAAAGCCGATTTCGGGGAAGTCGCCTTCGCGAACGGCTTCGGCGGCGGCGCGAAAGCCCTCATACGCGGCGACACCTTCTTCGTTTTCACGGGTCCAGTCGATCTGGCCCAGTTCCATCTCGGTTTCGCCTGCCAGTTCTTCCAGGGTGGCCCCACCGGCAAGCATGTCGTTGATGTCCTCGGCCTGCGCCTCGATCAGACGCCGTGCACGCTCGGCTGCCAGTTCTTCGCGCAGGTCAGGGGCAGCGTCTTCAAACGGGATGTTGTTTGCTGCCAGTGATCCGTTGATCCGGAACAGAGCAGGGCCAAACACGGACGGCAGAGGTCCAACCACCGCATCAAGATCAGCCCCAAAAACAGCATCGGCCGCTTCGCCGAGGTCTTCGCGGGTCACATCGCCCAGATCAATGTCGCTCAGTTCGAGGTCGCGATCGCGCACGAGCTGTTCAAATGTCGTGCCGCCAACCTCGATCTGCGCCATGGCATCCATAGCGGCCGCTTCGTCCGAAAAGGCCAGCCGTTCGACGAGGCGTCGTTCCGGTTGCTGGAATTCGGCGATGCGCTGATCATAAAGGCTGCGCAAGGCGTCGTCCTGGATTTCAACGCTGTCGAGCAACATTTCGGGCGACAGGATCGCGTACGTCAGGCGTTTGGTGCGGGGCAGGGTGAAACGATCCGTGTTTTCGTCGTAATACGTTTGCAACTGCTCGTCCGTGGGTTCAGCAATCGGTGCGGTCAGGGCATCGGCCCCAAGTGTCGCGACGGTAAAGCTGCGCCGTGCGCCGACATAGTCCGTCAATACGTCCGACAGCGTTGCAGGCATTACGACGCCGCCGACAACCGCCCCTTGGACAATGGTCCGCGCGGATTCCTTGCGAAGATCAGCTTCGAACTCGGCATCGGTCATCCCCGCCTGTTCCAGTTGGAACTGGTAGGTCTCGCGGTCGAAATTGCCGTCCACGCCCTGAAATGCCGGGATCGCGACGATTTCCTTCTGCAGGTTTTCATCGCCAATCGATACGCCCAGCTGAGCCACCTCGTTGTTCAACGCAGCCAGAGCCGTCAGACGGGACAACGCCAGTTGGCCCAGCCCCAACTCCTGTGCCTGCGACATTTGCAGGGCCTGACCTGTCTGGGCCTCGACCGCGCGGATTTCACGCTGCAGTTCGCGCACATAAGCGTTGATCGGAACCACTTCGTCGCCGACCTGCGCCACCGTCCGCACCGTACCGCTGAGGTTTACGGCGCCAAACCCTGCAAGTCCAAGCATCAGCAAGCCCATGAGAATCCAGACGAAGGTCTTTGATAGGTTTTTCATGCCTGCGGCCATGGATGCCCTCTTTCATGCTTTTGTCGGCAGATGACTGCCCTGTTGGTTGCGGCCCTGAATACGACGCGTTCCGCCGGGGGGCAAGATCAGATGGAAAGCGCCTGAAGACGGTCGAACAATCGTTCGATACCCACGCGGTCGATGTTGGCAAAAGCGATGCGCACCTGCCGTTGGCCCGCCGCATCCTGAGTGGGTGTGAACATGGTACCTGGCAGCAGCAGAACACCAGCTTTGGCCACCAGCTTTTGGGCAAGCTCATCTGACGGAATGTCGAATGGATGTTCAAGATATGCGAAATACGCCCCCAGACCAAGCAATCGCCAGCCCCTGGCCGTCAGTCTGGGCATCTCTTTTGCGATGGCTGCACGGCGATCCAGGATTTCATCACGTTCAGACGCAAGCCATTGTGACAGGTTCTGCATCCCCCACAGCGCGGCGAACTGGCCGATCTGACCCGGGCAAATAGCAACCGTGTCCAGAAACTTTTCGATCTCGGCCAAAAGTTGCGGACTTGCCGCGATGGCTCCGACCCGGTGGCCGGTCAGACGGAAGGCCTTGGAAAACGAGTAGAGATGAACAAATGTATCCTGCCAGTCGGGCTGACGGAACAGTTCATGCGGAGCACCGGACCGGCTGTCGAAATCCCGATAGGTCTCGTCCACCAACAGTTTGATGCCGGCCTCACGCGCAAGATCATAGAACGCCCCAACCAGTTCCGAGGGGTATTCGACGCCGCCTGGATTGTTCGGAGTGACCAGCGCAATCGCGCGTGTCTTTTCGGTGATCAGGTCTCGGGCCCGGGCCACGTCCGGCAGCAGATTATCACCCGTGGGAAGATCAACAGCCCGCACACCAACCATGTCGAGCCACATTTTATGATTGAAATACCAGGGGGTTGGCAGGATAACCTCGTCCCCCTGATCCGTGATCGCGGCGATCACAGCAGAAAATGCCTGATTGCATCCTGATGTGATTGCGACCTGTTCCGGTTCGACATGGGACTGATAATGTGCCCCGATCTGGCGGGCCAGCTCTGTGCGAAGGTCGGTATTGCCCAACACAGGCCCGTAAAGATGGGCGCTGTTTTCGGAAATCGCGAACTCTGCCATTGCCTTTCGCAGTTCGAGTGGCGGAGGGTCCACGGGCGCGGCCTGACTGACATTGATCAGAGGCCGGTCTTCGGGAAACTCGACGCCTTCCAGCCAGCGTCGCGCCTCCATCACCGGAGGGGCGAAAGTGGCGGTGGTGCGTGTATGTGTCATGCGGTTTTTGCGAGGCACTGCCCCGCGCTCCGAGGTATTTTGAACAGAAGAAACCGCGGCGTGGGATCAATCGGTGCCGCGATAAGGCTCGACATATTGCAGGGCCATGTCCCAGGGGAAGAATATCCAGGTGTCCTGGCTGACCTCGGTGATGAAGGTGTCCACCATCGGACGACCTTTGGGCTTGGCGTAGACTGTGGCGAAATGCGCGTTGGGATACATGTCGCGTACAAGTTCCAGCGTTTTGCCGCTGTCGACCAGATCGTCGATGATCAGCACACCAGTTCCGTCGCTCATCAGCTTGGCATCCGGTGCCTTGAGCACTTCGGCCTCGCCTTGTTCCTGATGATGGTACGAGCGGACGCTGATCGTATCGACCGTGCGAATATCCAGTTCTCGGCTGACGATCATCGCAGGAGCCATACCGCCCCGAGTGATGGCCACGACCGCGCGCCAGGCGCCGTCGTCGGGCCCCTGGCCATCGAGACGCCACGCCAGGGCGCGGGAATCGCGGTGAATCTGGTCCCAGCTGATATGAAACCCTTTTTCGTGCGGCAAGCGGTCTTTGGCGCTCATCTGATCAACCCTTTTCAATATCCGGCGCATCGACGGCTTTCATGCCGACGATGTGATACCCCGAATCCACGTGCAGATTTTCACCGGTTACACCGCTGCTGAGGTCGGACAACAGGTATAGGGCGGATTTGCCGACATCGTCTATGGTCACGTTCCGGCGCAGGGGCGAATTATATTCGTTCCACTTCATGATATAGCGGAAATCGCCGATACCGCTTGCCGCCAGTGTTTTGATCGGACCCGCGGAAATAGCGTTTACGCGAATCCCGTCCTTGCCCAGGTCTTCAGCCAGATATTTGACCGATGCCTCCAGCGCGGCCTTGGCGACGCCCATCACGTTGTAGTGCGGCATCACCTGCTCGGCCCCGTAATAGGTCAGCGTGATTGCGCTGCCGCCTTCGGACATCAGTTTTTCTGCGCGCTGCATCACTGCGGTAAAGGAATAGACCGACACGTCCATCGTCAGGTTGAAATTAGCCCGTGACGTATCGACATAGCGCCCGCGCAGTTCGTTCTTGTCCGAGAATCCGATGGCATGGACGATAAAGTCCAGCTTGCCCCATTTTTCAGAAAGCTGCGCGAACAACCCGTCAATGGATGCCTCATCACTGACGTCACAGGGCAACACGATATCGCTACCCAACTGGGCCGCCAGTGGGTCAACCCGTTTTTTCAACGCATCGCCCTGATACGAGAACGCCAGCTCAGCGCCTGCTTCGGACAGGGCGCGGGCGATTCCCCATGCGATTGATTTGTCATTGGCCAGTCCCATGATGAGGCCGCGTTTTCCGGCCATCAACTGATTAGACATATTTGGATCTCCGCCTGTCCCGGTTTTATCAGAGTGGTTTAGGCCATTGGATGCGCTGCTTCAAGGCTGAGCGGGTCTTGCCCGCAGCGGGTTCTCGCCTTAGGGTCGTCAACATTACTTTCCAGGGGATGGAAATGAACGAGCGTAGCGGCATTTTTGCCGGAACTGATCCGTTTGAATTGGCGGAGCGGTGGCTGGGCGAGGCCAGAGAGTCTGAACCTAACGATCCGAATGCGATTGCTTTGGCGACCGTAGATTCGGACGGTATGCCCAATGTGCGCATGGTTCTGCTTAAGGAAATCGAGCCGGACGCCTTTGTATTCTACACGAACTATGAAAGCGCCAAGGCAGCCGAACTGGAAAGTGCCGGCAAAGCGGCTTTTGTCATGCACTGGAAATCCTTGCGGCGGCAGATCCGAGTTCGTGGTACAATATCGCGCGAGGATGGTCCGAAGGCGGATGAATACTATGCCTCGAGATCACTGAAAAGCCGTTTGGGGGCCTGGGCTTCCAAACAATCGCAGCCGCTGAGCAGCCGATCGGTTCTGATGGCGGAAGTGGCGAAAGTAACGGCGAAACTTGGACCCAATCCGCCACGCCCGCCGTTCTGGGGCGGGTATCGGTTGGAGCCGACGGAAATCGAGTTTTGGGCCGATGGTGCATTTCGTTTGCATGATCGGTTCAGATGGCGGCGGGATCAATCGGGTTCCGCGTGGCAAGTGCAGAGGTTGAATCCATGACGTTCGCGTATCGTGAAATGCAACACGCAGAAAACAATGATTTTTTTCAACTTGAATTTGCGCGCCATTCCCATACACATCAAACCCTTAACGAAGTGCTAATTTTCGCGATGGGAAAACAGTGCCAGAAGATCTGAACAACATGTACCGCGTACGTGGACACGTTAAATGGTTCGATCCCGCAAAGGGGTACGGATTTGTTGTGTCCGACGAAGGCGGCCCGGATATTCTGTTGCATGTGAACGTGTTGCGCAATTTCGGGCAAAGTTCGGTCGCCGATGGCGCTGGTATCGAGATTATGACGCATCGCACCGATCGCGGTGTTCAGGCGGTCGAAGTCGTGACCGTCGATCCCCCCGCACGCGCAGATGCCATGCTGCTGGCCGATTTCGCCGATCTTGACCCGGTCGTGATTGCCAACGCACCGCTTGAGGCGGCGCGCGTCAAATGGTTCGACAAAGGCAAGGGCTTTGGCTTTGCAAATGTCTTTGGCCGTGATGAAGACGTTTTTCTTCACATCGAGGTTCTGCGCCGGTCCGGGCTGGCCGATCTTCAGCCGGGCGAGGCCCTTGCGATGCGTGTCATCGACGGCAAGCGGGGACGTATGGCGGCGCAGGTTCTGGCCTGGGAAGCTGCTCTGGACGCATAAGTGCCAATGATCAGGTTTCTCTCGGTTCTCATTATTCTTTCAGTAATGTGGGCTGAAACCGCGTTGGCGGCCTGTCGGGAAGACAGGATCTATGTCCGGAACGACAAAACTCACATTCGGTTTGATATCGAACTTGCGATCTCGCCTCAGGACCGTGCGCGCGGCTTGATGTTTCGGGAATCACTGCCGACACAGTCGGGGATGCTGTTTGTCTTCGATCCGCCGCAACCCGTGGCGTTCTGGATGAAGAACACGCTGATTCCTTTGGACATGATTTTTCTGGATCAGTCCGGGTCCGTAATGAAAGTGCACCACAATGCGGTTCCGGGTGATCTGACCCCTGTCGACGGTGGGGGTAAGGTATTTGCGGTATTGGAAATTAACGCCGGTCTCGCGGCGCGGTACCTGATAACGCCCGGTTCCCAGATGCGGCACAAAGTTTTTTCGCGCGGACCTGCGATTTGGCCCTGTTAGGGCTTTTCAAATCAAATCGGCACGTTTAGGAAGGCGCACGGTCCGGGGCGTGGCGCAGTCTGGTAGCGCACCTGTTTTGGGTACAGGGGGTCGTAGGTTCGAATCCTGCCGCCCCGACCACTTTTTCGATCAAATCGGATTCCCGCCAAATTCGGTGTACAGCCGCGAAAAATCGCGATTAACCATCTCGCTTTGCACTGGAATCTTCACGGTCTTCCCACTTTTCTGCGGAACCAAAAAAAACAACTCGGCATCGACCCGATAGCCAGCCTGGATCTTACTGGAATGCAGATACGTCACGATCTGCGGCAGGTTTTGGGGATAACCGTCAAAGTTGAGAATCAGATAGGCCGTCATGTCGGGGGGCAGCAACTCGCGACATTCGACGGTGTTTCGGTCGGTTTTTACATATTTGTTGCCAGGGCCCACGCAGTCGGTTTCAAACGCACTGAACAGCTTTTGGGGATACTCCGGGAATTCAGCGCTGCGCGATGACGGGGACGTGTCTTGTGGTGTGCAGGACACGATCAGCGCGGCAACAGGCAGCAGATGAAGCAGATTCATATGTAAAACCAACAGGGTTCAGACTTTAGAGATGGTTTCACTATGGCATGGGACCGGAGCACGGGACGATGATTCTCTGGCCCGAGCATTAACAGCTGGTTGCTTGATCATTGGCCGATAACCATGGCGAGAAAAAAGAGAAATCAATTTGAGCCGTCCGGCGGTCAGGTCCTGCGCGGAAGCGTCTTACCTGTGGAGGAATCGTGGACAAGTGAATTGCGGACTCGTCATGGGATGAGGTCAACAAAAAAGATTTGAAAAAAGATCGAAAAAGCCCGTTGACCACATATGGGTATATACGTCAGATTGTATGGGCCGAAAGACGTGCCACAATATCTGGTAGGCACTTACCAGAATAAGGCAACGGGCGAGGGACGGAAAGCATACCAATGCCACGTGCAGCCGAATTGTTCGGCTATGCGCTGTCAAAGGCAGCGACCGATACCCTTTTGTCCGGAAATCGGTGGCAGGCGGTCGACACCCCGCAAACAAGATTTGGTGTCGAAAACCGAAAATTAAGCTGGTTGTAGCTAGGGCGGCGGACATGAAGATTGACAGAAAATTCACCAAATCCGGGCAGGATGCATATGCAGATCTGGAGTTTGTTTCGGCAACATCCGAAATCCGCAACCCGGATGGGACAATTGTTTTCCGTCTCGAGAATATCGAAATCCCTTCAAGCTGGAGCCAGGTTGCCAGCGATGTCATCGCCCAAAAATATTTCCGCAAGGCTGGTGTTCCGTCCAAGCTGAAGAAAGTCAAAGAAAAGGACGTTCCCGAATTCCTGTGGCGTTCGGTTCCCGCTGAAGACGCTGAGTTTGACGGAGAAATCTCGTCCAAGCAGGTGTTCGACCGTCTGGCCGGCGCTTGGGCGTATTGGGGCTGGAAAGGCGGGTATTTCTCAACCGAGGATGACGCGCGCGCTTACTTTGATGAGATGCGCTATATGCTGGCGACCCAGCGCGCGGCGCCGAACTCGCCGCAATGGTTTAACACCGGTCTGCATTGGGCCTACGGGATCGACGGCCCGGCGCAGGGTCACCATTATGTCGACTACAAAACCGGCAAGCTGACCAAATCGAAATCCGCATACGAGCACCCGCAGCCGCATGCTTGCTTCATCCAGTCCGTCGATGATGATCTGGTGAACGAAGGCGGCATCATGGACTTGTGGGTGCGCGAGGCGCGCCTGTTCAAATATGGTTCGGGTACCGGGACCAACTTCAGCCATCTGCGTGCAGAAGGTGAGGCGCTGTCGGGTGGTGGCAAGTCCTCGGGCCTTATGGGCTTTCTCAAGATCGGCGACCGCGCCGCTGGCGCGATCAAATCAGGCGGGACAACCCGTCGAGCAGCAAAGATGGTAATCGTCGATGCAGATCACCCCGATATCGAGCAATTCATCGAATGGAAGGTGATCGAAGAGCAGAAGGTGGCCTCGATCGTTGCCGGATCGAAGATGCACGAGAAGATGCTGAACGGCATTTTCGAGGCCATCCGCAGCTGGGGCGGCGCGCAGGATGATGCGTATGATCCCAATAAGAATGACAGCCTGAAGAACGCGGTTCGCGAAGCCAAAAAAGTCGCGATCCCAGAGACTTACATTAAGCGCGTGCTGGATTATGCGCGTCAGGGTCACGACAGCATCGAGTTCCCGACTTACGATACGGACTGGGATTCGGAAGCCTACAGCTCGGTTTCGGGCCAGAACTCGAACAACTCAATCCGCGTGACCAACGCTTTCCTGACCGCAGTTGAGAAAGACGCGGATTGGGAACTGATCAATCGCACCGACGGCAAGGTTTCCAAGACCGTCAAGGCGCGCGATCTGTGGGAAAAAGTCGGCCATGCGGCATGGGCCTGTGCTGATCCGGGTATCCAGTTTCATGACACAGTCAACGAATGGCACACATGCCCCGAAGACGGAGCCATCCGCGGCTCGAACCCTTGCTCGGAATACATGTTCCTCGATGACACGGCTTGTAATCTGGCGTCGATGAACCTGCTGACCTTCCTCAAGGATGGTGAGTTTCAGGCGGCGGACTACATGCACGCTTCGCGTCTGTGGACCCTGACGCTGGAAATCTCGGTGACAATGGCGCAGTTCCCGTCCAAGGAAATCGCGCAACTGTCTTATGATTTCCGTACCTTGGGTCTTGGATACGCCAACATCGGCGGCCTGCTGATGAACATGGGCTACAGCTATGACTCAGATGAGGGGCGTTCGATCTGTGGCGCGCTGACCGCGATCATGACCGGTGTGGCGTATGCGACCTCGGCGGAGATTGCAGGCGAGCTTGGCCCGTTCAAAGGGTATGAGCGTAACGCCGACCACATGCTGCGCGTTATCCGCAACCACCGCCGTGCGTCGCAGGGTGTGACCGAGGGTTATGAGAAACTGGCCGTCAAGCCGGTGCCGCTGGACCATGGCAACTGCCCAGACAAGCGTCTGATTGATCTTGCAATGTCGGCCTGGGATGAGGCGCTG
This sequence comes from Ruegeria sp. AB8, assembly GCF_056542605.1. Classification (NCBI taxonomy): domain Bacteria; kingdom Pseudomonadati; phylum Pseudomonadota; class Alphaproteobacteria; order Rhodobacterales; family Roseobacteraceae; genus Ruegeria; species Ruegeria sp. AB8. Next base: position 48,736 of record NZ_JBQGAB010000001.1, on the reverse strand, counting down.
AGCCTCGGCGAAAAGAACGGCTACCGCAACGCGCAGGCTACCGTGATCGCACCGACCGGTACCATCGGTCTGGTGATGGATTGCGACACGACCGGAATCGAACCTGACTTTGCTCTGGTGAAGTTCAAAAAGCTGGCTGGTGGCGGTTACTTTAAGATCATCAACCGCTCAGTGCCGTCGGCGCTGGAAAAGCAGGGCTATTCCTCGTCTCAGATTGAAGAGATCGTGGGTTACGCGGTTGGTCACGGCACCATCGGCAACGCGCCGGGGATCAACCACACCTCGCTGACCGGTCATGGTTTTGGCGCGAATGAGCTGGCCAAGGTGGATGCCGCGCTGGAAAGCGCCTTTGATATCCGGTTCGTCTTCAACCAGTGGACACTGGGCGAGGATTTCTGCACCGGCGTTCTGGGCATCCCGGCGACCAAGTTGAACGACCCGACCTTCGATCTGCTGCGCCATCTGGGCTTTACCAAAGCGGATATCGACGCGGCCAACGACCATGTATGCGGAACAATGACGCTGGAAGGCGCGCCGCACCTGAAGGAAGAGCACTACTCGATCTTCGACTGCGCCAACCCGTGCGGCAAGAAAGGCAAGCGTTTCCTTGGGGTTGATAGCCACATCACTATGATGGCCGCGGCGCAAAGCTTCATCTCAGGTGCGATCTCGAAAACGATCAACATGCCGAATGACGCAACCATCGAGGATTGCCAGAAGGCTTATGAACTCAGCTGGTCGCTGGGTGTGAAGGCGAACGCGCTGTATCGTGATGGCTCGAAACTGTCGCAGCCTCTGGCTGCGGCGCTGGTCGAGGATGACGATGAAGCCGCTGAAGTGCTAGAGAGCGGATCGGCGCAGGAGAAAGCCGTCGTTCTGGCCGAAAAGGTGATCGAGAAGGTTGTGGTCAAGGAAATGATCCGCAGCCATCGCGAGAAACTGCCGCATCGCCGTAAGGGGTATACCCAGAAAGCGATCGTCGGCGGCCACAAGGTTTATCTGCGCACCGGCGAGTTCGAAGACGGCAAGCTGGGCGAGATCTTCATCGATATGCACAAGGAAGGCGCTGGCTTCCGTGCGATGATGAACAACTTTGCCATCGCCGTGTCTGTTGGCCTGCAATACGGCGTACCGCTGGAAGAGTTCGTCGATGCCTTCACCTTCACCAAGTTCGAACCGGCGGGGATGGTGCAGGGCAACGACTCGATCAAGAACGCGACGTCGATCCTGGATTACATCTTCCGCGAACTGGCCGTGTCTTATCTCGACCGCACAGACCTAGCCCATGTGAAGCCCGAAGGCGCAACCTTTGATGATCTGGGCCGGGGAGAGGAAGACGGGTTGTCGAACGTTTCGGAAATCAGCGAAACAGCGGCGTCCAAGTCCTTGGAAGTACTGAAACAAATCAGTTCGACTGGCTACCTCCGCAAGCGATTGCCGCAGGACCTGATGGTGTTCAATGGTGGGCAGTCCGGCGCGAACGGCATGGCCGAATCCGCAGCGCAATTTGCGGCACCGGTTGCGGAGACAGCCGTCGCGACCAGCATGGACGCCCGTACGAAGGCGAAGATGCAGGGATACGAGGGCGACCCGTGCGGAGAATGCGGAAACTACACGCTGGTGCGCAACGGCACCTGCATGAAATGCAACACCTGTGGCGCGACAAGCGGGTGTAGCTGAAGTTTAGCGCCCTGGCACCCCGGGGTGCAGGGGTCGGATGCTGCCACAGTGACCGGCCCCGACGAATACGGAGAAAGGCTCTGAGACTTACCAACTGACCTTTCTCCACTCGGCCGACATGCCCGTGTTGGCCGGGAACAGGGTGGGGCGGAATATCGGTCCTTCCCACTCTTTCACGGGGCGGGTGCGCTCGTCCCATGCGCAGTCCAGGCCGCAGGCAAAAAAACACCGGGCGGTCAACGATACGAGCCTGGAAGGCGAAACTGACAGGGGGCTTCGGCCCCCTTTCTTTTTTGACCTGAGCAAAGCCTTGCCGGAATGCGTTCCTGTTATCGGGCAAGAACCGCCGAACAGAACTTCGGGTGTTTTTCTTGGCGGCGGACCGCAGATGCGACTCTGCAAAACACGCAATGATTGTCCTGAAATTTACGTCCTCAACCATTGCGAGTGACAGAAGGCGTCAATCGGGTGTTTCTGGGGCCTGTCCGGACAGGAAACAGACAACAACACTCTCAGGAGGCACCGAAATGAAACGCCAAAATCTGGCTGTATTCTCAGCAATCGTACTTGGATTGCCAACACTGGCCGTCGCTCAAACCTCAGTGGACGCAAACGGGGATGGCGTACTGACAATCGAAGAAGTGCAGGCAATTCTGCCCGATGTCGACGCAGACGGGTTCTCGGCCATGGATGCAAATGGCGACGGCGCGCTGGATCAGGCCGAGATTGCCGTCGCACAGGAAGCGGGTTTGCTTCCATCCAGTGACGGCTAAATCCGGGTGCGGGAAAGCGGCCTGAGCATTTCAGGCCGCTTTTCAGTGTCTTATCTCGGCAAGTGAATGTTGAATCTGCTTCGAAGTTCAGCATCCAGCATCGGGTCGAATTGTGCCGGCGACGGTGCTGACAGGATTTCATCTTTTCGCTTGATCGCTTTCTCAATCAGATCAGGTTTGCCGAGTTCCACCCATTCCTTGGGTGAGGAGCGATCTCCGAAGGTCGGATAGACATAATCTGCCTGCATGCGGCTGAGCGTTGCATCCGTGCCAAGATAGTGACCCGGTCCGCCCATGCAGACGGCCGCCATCTGGTCCAGCGCCAAAGTTTCGTCCGTCACTTCGATCCCGCGCACGCAGCGCTGCGCCTGGCCGATCAGGTCATCGCTGAGGATCAGGCTCTCAAAGCAGAAACCCAACAATGAGGCGTGCATTCCAGCCGCTTCGTAGACCATGTTCAGGCCCGACAATCCGGCCATAACGTTCGAGCACATCTGCTCCCATCCGGCCTGCATGTCCGGCAGTTTCGCATCCGATGCTCCGGCGGCGGCACCGCCCGGAAGGTCGTAGAACCTGTGCATCTGGGCGCAGCCCGCGGTCAGAAGGGCCTGTTCACCCGAACCGATGGACATCGCGCCGGTGCGCAGGTCCAGACCAAAGGGCCAGGTTCCAAAAACGGCTGGCGCACCGGGTTTGACGGCATTGACGTAAACCAGACCGGCCAGGCATTCCGCCGTTGCCTGAGTGATTGCGCCCGCAATCGTCGAAGGCGCAGTCGCTCCGGCCATTCCCGCCGACAGCAGCAGCACCGGCATCCCGGCCTTGATGCATTCTTCCATCACTTCGCAGCTTTCCGTTGCGAATTTCATTGGCGGAACGACAAAGCAGTTCGAGTTGGACATGAACGGCCGCTCGCGCCATTTGTCCTCGCCGCCCGCGATCATGTGCAGCATTTCTATCGCCGGGGCGACATGGCTGGGTTCGGTAAAGGATGTGCCGATATGCTTGAACGTGCCCGAGGTCGTGGCGTAGACCGTGTTCAGATCCATCTCAAGGTTATCCGCAATATCGCGGCAAACCATCGGACGCTGCACAAAGTGAATGTTGTCAAGCTGCTGGCAGATGCGTGAGGCGTCATGCAGATCCTGCACGGTCGAATCGCGGTATTCCTGGCCGTGTACGTCGACCATGCTGACAGCCGCGCCAGCCGTGCCGTAATGAACACGCGTGCCTGACAGTTCCAGATCGGTCTTTCCATCCCGGCTGTAAAGCGTCACGGAACGATTGGCTTTGGCGATGGTATCTTCCACCAGCGCACGCGGGAACCGGATGCGACCGTCATCACCCAGGGTACAGCCTACGGCAACAAGATAGTCGATCCCGCTTTGCGGCGCATCCGCAAGGCCAATCGTTTCCAGCGCTGTCAGCGCAGCTTCGTGAATGCGTTCCAACTGTGACTGAGTCAGCACGTTCAGGGTGCCGCCCTCCATTCCGGGCCGCACGGGGCGCAGGTGATCGGGCAGGGCAGAGGCACGGGCGGCACGGCGCGCGGAGCGTCCGCCGCTGCGAGAGGAAGTACGGGTTTGGTCGTTCATGTGTTTGGTCCGGGTTAAGAGCTGTTCCTGAAGAGTGGCTTAATTCACCCTCAGAATGGCCTTCCCCGCGCCGCACGTCCGCGATCCGCACCAATGGTGCGGCTGATCAAGCGGATTTTCCAGTAGTCGCTTTTCATGCGGACCTCTTACGTTGGCCGTAGTTATCCTTCACCTGGCGACATGATCTGTCCTGTTTGCGACCCAAACTTAGAAATAGGTCGCCATTGCTCCCTTTCTTTGTCGAAAGGGTTTCAGCGTGAGATTTCTTCCCGTTCGGGTGGAAATCTGATATAGTTGGATCACTATTTATTAACCTGTCTGTTATCAGAATTGAAATATCGGTTCTCGGACCCAATGTTCGGGTAAATGGTTTGTAAGCGCCCCGAAATTCCCGCTCATCGGGGCTGTAACATGTTGGAGACGTGAATGAAATTCAGCACGGCCCTCATTGTCGCAATGACAATGTTAAGCGCCGTCCCGGCAGTCGCCGAGGATTGGACCGGGGGTTATGCAGGATTCAGCTTTGGGTATACTGAAGCGGACGGCCCCAACGGATCCAGCGGTGACGATTCCAGTTTTGGACTCCATGTCGGCTATGACCACGATTTCGGAAGCTTCGTTCTGGGAAGCGAATTGGAATACAATCACCTGTCGCTGAACCTCGGTCAGGGGGAAGGTACATTAGACAGTCTGACACGGCTGAAACTGCGCGGCGGGTACGACTTCGGACCGGCGTTGGGGTATGTGGTGGTCGGGGCCGCACGGATCGATACGTCCGCCGACAATGACACGGCGGCGGTCTACGGAATTGGCGTTGCCTATCCGGTCAATGACAGATTTATCATCAGTGGCGAGGCGCTGCGTCAGAATTTTGACAATGTGACCCGATCAAATGGCAGTCTCGGCGCCAACACTTTCAATCTGCGGACGACCTTCCGGTTCTGATCAATGGTTTGGCTTCTCCCGGGAGCGTTCATTGCCAAATCACGCAGTGTTTGCAGCGCTGCAATGAAGAGGTCGTTTGCGATCGTCATCGCAACCCGGATGGGACCAGCCGCAACGCTGCCCAAGCTCTCACCTTGCCTCAACGCAATGGAATGCGTTTCGAGCAGCGCCTTTGCAAATGCCTCACCACTTCGCCTGTTGATACGAACATTCAGCATCAAATACATGTCCCCTGTTCGGGCACCAGCCCGACAACGTTCCGAGTGCTCAACAGTTCGATAGCCAAGGTTCGCCGATTGCGGACGAGTTCCGAGAAATCCTGTTTCAGATCAATGCCCGAGTTCAACGTAAAACTGGAGGCGTCCTGAATAAATCTAGGAACGCCATACGTTGTATGTATTGCCAGATTGATCGGAATGGAAATGACGTACTAGGGCCTGATGATCCGGCTGTAGTTTGATCCTGTCATTGCATGTGAATTGAACATGGTCCGAACAACCGGGGTGCGTTCGGCCATGACCAGCAAATTTTGAGGCGAAATATGGACGCCGACCCAAACTGCGTGTCACTGACTTCGTCCGAAATCAGCCAAAGGTCGCGTGTTCGGCAAATATCAGAGATGCTTTGTAACGGGTCGGCGGAATAGACCGCTCCGGTTGGGGTGGTGGGCAAAGTTGATCAGCAAGGACAACGCCCCCGTCGGCTGCGGTATCGCTCCGTTCTGCGCGTGGCCGGAACCCGTCTTCCGGCCGGGTCTGAATGGCGTTGTATTGTCAATCAGCTACGAGGTGGCAACTCAGCCTGTACTTTTTTGGTAAGCGATTTGCGCACAATGTCATAGGAAGCGATCAGCCGATGGCGCATCTCGTCGGCATCCGTTTCCCATGGCAGCAGCAACCAGCTGCGGTGGAAATAGGGCGCTTTGGTGCCGACGCCCGCTTCGATCAGCATCTGCGCAGTGTCGACATCAGGGGTTTTTACTGAAACGCCGGTGCCCGCCGTGCCAATGCAGGCAAACATCTTGCCGCCAATCTTCCACGCGTCATGACCGCCACCCCAGGGGTCGGACACTTCCGCTCCGGGCAGGTCACGGCATATGGAGTTCACGAGGTCTCGGCTCATACAAGGCAGAGTGCCCCGCCATCCGCGCGATCACAAGCCTTGGCTTGACGTGTTTTACGTGGTAATCGGTCCTCATGAACCGGATGACCTGCATCATTATCTGCTGCATTACCTGCTGATTTCTCAAGCGGGCCGGTTTCTTTCGTTTTCATCCCTGAGACAAGTTGCTAAGCCCGCGCCAACGCGCAAGCTATTGCTGTTTCTTAGGAGCCCACGAGATGACGACCATCAGACTGCACAACACACGGACGCGGACGAAGGAAGATTTCGTGCCGATCGATGCCGACAATGTGCGGATGTATGTCTGCGGCCCGACCGTCTATGACCGCGCGCATCTTGGCAATGCCCGGCCCGTGGTGGTGTTCGATGTGCTTTATCGATTGCTGCGCCATGTCTACGGCCCGGAACACGTGACCTATGTGCGCAACTTCACGGATGTGGATGACAAGATAAATGCGACGGCGCTGGCCCGAAAGCAGGCAGGCGCGGTCGGGTCGCTTGAGCAGTTGGTGCAGGAGCGTTCCGACGAAACCATTGGCTGGTATCTGCACGACATGGGCGCCCTGGGGGCGCTGGAGCCGAACGAGATGCCGCGAGCGACGCAATTTGTCGCTCAGATGATTGCGATGATCGAAGACCTGATCGCAAAGGGGCACGCTTATGCGGCCGAAGGTCATGTGCTGTTCGCAGTGGACAGCTGGAAGGAAGAATACGGAAGCCTGTCTGGGCGGTCGGTCGACGACATGATCGCAGGCGCGCGTGTCGAGGTTGCGCCCTACAAGAAGAATCCGATGGATTTTGTGTTGTGGAAGCCCTCGACCGATGAGTTGCCTGGTTGGGAGTCACCCTGGGGCCGTGGACGCCCGGGATGGCATATCGAATGCTCTGCCATGGCCTATGAACTCTTGGGCGAAAGCTTCGACATTCATGGGGGCGGCAATGATCTGATGTTCCCGCATCATGAAAACGAAATCGCCCAGAGCAAATGCGCGCATCCGCATGGTGAGTTTGCAAGGGTCTGGCTGCACAATGAGATGCTGCAGGTCGAAGGGAAGAAAATGTCCAAATCGCTCGGCAATTTCTTTACCGTACATGATCTGCTGGAGCAGGGTGTGCCGGGCGAGGTGATCCGCTTTGTGTTCCTGCAAACTCACTACCGCAAGCCCATGGACTGGACGGAGAAAAAGGCGCGTGAGGCCGAGGGGACGCTGCGCAAATGGCGGACGCTGACAGCGGGCATCAAGCCCGCCGCCAGCGTGACACACGCGTTTGTGGAGGCGCTGGCCGATGATCTGAACACCGCGGGTGCCGTAGCGGAACTGCACCGGCTCGCAGCGAAAGGGGACGCTGCTGGTCTGTTGGCTGGCGCCCGTCTTCTTGGGCTTTTGACGGATGAGATGGGGGGCTGGGCGCATACAGATAGCGTCGATTTGTCCGGCCATGCCGAAAAGCTTGTTCAGGCACGGGCTGCTGCCATGCAGAGCAAAGATTTCGCTGAAGTGGATCGCCTGAAAGCCCTGTACGTTTCCGCAGGCATTGAAGTTCGGATGAGCAAGAACAGTGTCGAATTGGTCCCCGGCGCGGGCTTTGACGCATCCAAGCTGGAAGGTGTGTGATGACCAAGGAACGGCTCTATCTTTATGACACCACCCTGCGCGATGGGCAGCAGACACAGGGCGTTCAGTTCTCGACTGCTGAAAAGGTGCAGATCACGCAGGCGCTGGATGCGCTGGGGATTGACTATATCGAAGGCGGCTGGCCGGGTGCCAACCCGACGGACAGTGCGTTTTTCGATGTGGCACCAAAGACTTCGGCCTGTCTGACCGCGTTCGGGATGACCAAACGTTCGGGTCGGTCCGCAGACAATGATGACGTTCTGGCGGCGGTGATGAATGCGGGAACGCAGGCGGTTTGTCTGGTGGGGAAATCACATGATTACCACGTGACCGACGCGCTTGGTATCGACCTTGCGGAAAACACCGAGAACGTACGCGCCTCGGTCGCGCATGTCGTGGCGCAGGGTCGCGAGGCTTTGTTCGATGCCGAGCATTTCTTTGATGGATACAAGGACAATCCTGACTATGCGATCTCGGTTTGTCGCGCTGCACTGGACGCTGGTGCGCGCTGGGTTGTGTTGTGTGACACAAATGGTGGTGCCTTGCCTGCGGAGGTCGGGCGCATCGTTTCCGAGGTGATCGCCGCCGGGCTGCCTGGGGATCGTCTGGGTATTCACACCCATAACGACACGGAAAACGCTGTGGCCTGTTCGCTGGCCGCGGTAGATGCAGGCGCGCGCCAGATACAGGGTACGCTGAACGGATTGGGCGAGCGTTGCGGCAACGCCAATCTGACTGCCCTGATTCCGACCCTTTTGCTGAAGGAACCCTATGCCTCGACTTTTGAGGTTGGCGTCAGTCGCGAAGCCTTGTCAGGTCTGACGCGGATCAGCCGGATGCTGGACGACATATTGAACCGGGTGCCCAGCAAGCAGTCGGCTTATGTCGGGGCCTCGGCCTTTGCGCATAAGGCAGGGCTGCATGCCAGCGCGATTCTTAAGGACCCGTCGACTTATGAACATGTCGACCCGGCGACTGTTGGCAACTCGCGCATCATTCCGATGTCAAACCAGGCCGGGCAATCGAACCTGCGCAAACGCCTGACCGAAGCCGGGCTGACGGTCGAAGCCGGCGATCCGGCGCTGGGGCGCATACTGGAGCGGATCAAGCAGCGCGAGGCGGTTGGATATTCCTATGACACCGCACAGGCGAGCTTTGAATTGCTGGCCCGTGCGGAACTGGGGCAACTGCCTCAGTTCTTCGAGGTCAAGCGTTACAAGGTCACGGTTGAGCGGCGCAAGAACAAATACAACAAGATGGTCAGCCTCTCCGAGGCCGTCGTTGTAGTGAAGGTCGACGGGGAAAAGAAACTGTCGGTCAGTGAATCGCTGGACGGCGACGGCAGCGACCGGGGCCCGGTCAACGCCCTCGCCAAGGCGTTGGCCAAGGATCTGGGTCAGTATTCGCGGATACTGAATGACATGCATCTGGTCGACTTCAAGGTGCGCATTACTCAGGGCGGCACCGAGGCGGTCACGCGGGTCATCATCGACAGCGAAGACGGGCAGGGACGCCGATGGTCAACTGTTGGTGTCAGTGCCAACATAGTTGATGCCTCGTTTGAGGCGCTGCTGGATGCGATCCAGTGGAAACTGGTGCGCGACTGCAATCCGCGCTCGGAAGCGGCTGAGTGAGCGTGAAATTCGACGACGATCTCAAGGCCTGTGCGCAACTGGTGCACCGGGCGGATTCGGATCGATTCATGGCGGCAATGGCCGCCCCGGTTCCTGCACGCGCGGTCCTGTTTCCCATTTACGCACTGAATGTCGAAGTTGCGCGCGCACCGTGGGTGACGCAAGAGCCGATGATCGCGGAAATGCGCCTGCAATGGTGGCGAGATGCGCTTCAGGAAATCGCCCAAGGCCCGACGATAAGACGGCATGAGGTCGTGACGCCGCTATCTAGGGTTCTTAACCCTCATCTGGCCTCGGTTATGGATGAATATGTGGCGGTAAGGCGTTGGGATATCTACAAAGACCCTTTCGAAGATGAAGAGCACTTCGATACCTATATCGACCAGAGTGCGGGGACATTGATGGTCGCGTCAGCGCAGGCGCTCGGCGCTGCAGATGAAGCCGTTTTGCGCGATTTTGGCTATGGCGTCGGGGTCGCCAACTGGTTCCGTGCCATCCCCGAGCTTGAGGCGCGCGGCCGCATTCCTTTGTTGAACGGAACACCCGATGCCATACGTGCATTGGCGCAGGTTGGGCTGGATCGGCTGAACAGCGCGCGTGCGAGGCGGGCGGATGTTTCGGTGCAGGCCCGACCCGCGCTATTCGCTGGCTGGCAGGCGGACTGGGTGTTGAAGCAGGCGCTGACGCAGCCTGAACGCGTCGCCAATGGCACATTGTGGCAAGGGGAAGTCAGGCGCCGCGCGTCACTGATGTGGCGGTCCGGCAGCGGTCGCTGGTAATACGTTTGTCAGGCTGTTTCGGCCTCGGCCGGTTTAAGAACCAGCCACAACAATGCGCCACCGGCCAGCGTCAACAATGGGATCATGGCCAGATTGACGGCCGTCCATCCCTCGACCGGTGAACCGCCCGAGCAGTTCATCAGTCCCCCCGATGCCAGCGACGCCAGAGTAACACCGCCAAATACCAGCAGATCGTTCAGTCCCTGCATCCGTCCACGCTCGTTCACGTCGTGCGAGTCCGCGAGCATGCTGGTCGCGCCGATAAAGCCGAAATTCCAGCCGATCCCAAGCAGGATCAGGGCAACAAAGAAATTGCCAAGCTCAACGCCTTGCAGGGCAACGACGCCGGCCGCTGCCAGAATGGCCAGCCCGAGCGCGACGATCTTTTCAACCCCGAACCGGGCTATCAGTTGGCCGGTGAAGAAGCTGGGAACATACATCGCCAGAACATGGCTGGTCACGATATCCGCCGCGTCATTCGGGCTGAAACCGCAACCTACAACCGCCAGTGGAGTGGATGTCATTACAAGGTTCATCAGCGCATAGGACACCATGGCGCAAATCACCGCCACCGCGATGCGCGGCGTTCTGAGCATTTCGATCCGCGTTCTGCCCTTCGGCGCGTCTTCGGCGGGTTTTTCCGGTGTGGGAATATCGAGGAAAAAGAACAGGGCCGAACCAAAAACGTTTACGGCAATCACGGCCAGATAGGTGCCAAGAAATGGAATGACATACGCTTGCGCCGTCAGCTTGACGATCTGCGGTCCTATGATTGCAGCTGCAAGCCCGCCGGCCATGACGTAGGAAATCGCCTTCGGGCGATAACTGTCTGACGCAGTATCGGCGGCGGCAAAACGGTAAAAGCCATGTGCGCTCATATAGATGCCGGTCAGCAGGCTGCCCAGCAGGAAGATCGGGAAAGACCCCAGGTACAGGCCGTACGCCCCGACAACGCCACCACAAGCTCCGGCAGTCGCACCAAACAGAAAACCCACCCGGCGACCCCATTTCTGCATGATCGCCGAGATCGGTGTGGCGGCCAGCATCGACCCCAGCACGATCAGTGAGATAGGCAATGTTGCAAGGCAAGGGTTGCTGGCCAGCGACTGCCCCGCCAACCCGCCGACAATGAACATCATCGGCATTTGCGCGCCCAGAATGGCCTGCGCGGCAACCAGAACCGCTACGTTGCGTTTGGCCAGAGAGTTGTCGGGAGAGGCAGTCATCATCGTCATGGGGCATGGGTATCGGTGAAATCCCTGGCACACAAGCGGGTTGCATATGCGGCATATGTGCCTAACGTGCGGCCCGTGTCACATTATGGAGAGGCCATGTCCGTCGGACGCATCATCGAAACGCCCGAATGCGTTGCCGAAGGGGCAAGGTGGTTGGCAGAATCCTGTCCGCGCATGGCCTACGCGATGGACCAAACCGGGCCATTGCCCTTGCGTCGTCGCCCGGACGGATTTGCGCAGCTGCTCAGTGCGATTGTCAGCCAGCAAGTCAGTGTGGCCTCGGCCAATTCGATCTGGAAACGGCTGCAGGATGCCAAGCTCACTGGACCGCGCAAGATCATGTGGGCGACCGATGACGATCTGCGCGCCGTGGGGCTGAGCCGTCAGAAAATCCGATACGCCCGCGCGCTGGCCGAAGCACGTATTGATTACAGGGCATTGCGCGATGCTCCTAACGCGGATGTTGTGGCCACGTTGACCGAAGTGCCAGGCATCGGCGTCTGGACCGCCGAGATCTACGCGATGTTCTCGCTGGGCCGCGCGGACGTGATCGCGCCTGGGGACCTGGCATTGCAGGAGGCTGCGCGAATTCTGTACGACCTGCCAAAACGCCCGACGGACAAGGAGTTGCGTCAAATGGCCGAAGCCTGGTCGCCGTGGCGGTCGGTTGCGGCGCGGGTATTGTGGGCCTATTACCGGGTCGCGAAAGAACGAGAAGGGATCAGATGACACGGGTTTTGAATGCGCTCCGGAAAGAGCCGGTCTCGGGCGACACACGCTCGGTTGTGGTGTTCGTACACGGCTATGGTGCCAACGGGGCTGACCTTTTGGGGCTGGCGGACGTGCTTGGTGACCATCTGCCTGACACGCTGTTTGTGGCCCCCGATGCACCCGAACAGATCGCCGGCATGCCCAACGGGTATCAGTGGTTTCCGATCCCCTGGATTGACGGCTCGTCCGAAGAAGAGGCGCGCAGGGGAATGGCGATGGCGGTTGAGGATTTCAACGCCTTTCTTGACGCTTTGATGGTGGATGAGGATCTGTTGCCGGAACAAGTGGTTTTGTTCGGCTTTTCACAAGGCACCATGATGAGTTTGCACGTGGCACCTCGACGCGAAGACCCGGTTGCCGGTATCGTGGCCTTCTCGGGCCGGTTGCTGGAGCCTGACATGCTGGCCGAGGAGACCGTCAGCCGCATGCCGATTCTACTGGTCCATGGCGATTCTGATGATGTCGTGCCTCCGCAATCGCTTCCCGAGGCCGCGGAAGCTTTGCAAGGGGCTGGATTCAAAGAGATTTACGCACATGTCATGAAGGGCACGGGCCACGGAATCGATCCTGACGGCCTTGGTGTGGCCTTGGCGTTCATGCGCGACAAATTGAGCTTGTGAGCCTTTCTGAGAGCCAAATAACCAAGTAATGGGCGCGGGTTTCTCCGCCCCTAGTTTTCAGAGATTGCAACACGGCTGCATGGAACCATCCTGCTATGCAGATTAGCTGCGTTTTGTATGCGACTGCTTTGTCTGGGCGATCACAACTCGCGGATCAAAGACTAACAGTCAATTATTCGCGCCTTGAGCCGCGAAGAAGTGATTTGGCAAACCCCTACAGGCGGGCTTCAATGAGGTCAGGGAGGTTTGCCATGAAGAATCCGGAGTCCTTTGAAAAGTTCTACTTCGCCAAAGTCGGTATGGGCGAAGCTTGTGGCTGCGCCGAACGCATTATTGATGTCTTCGAGTTCAACAGAATGGGAGGCGCGCACTCAAAGCAAGGTGTGAAACGCGAGGGTGGAAAACGCCGATCCTTCCGGGCCTGGGCTGTCAAATACGGTCTTCTGAGCCGAAAACGGCAAAACTAGAACAAAACCCTCTGTGGAGTTTTGGGAAGTTCATTGTCAGTCGTTTGGAAACAGTTCGTCCGGCCAAAGGTGAACTCGCACAATACACTTTGTTCATCGCATTTTTTTGTTTCCTTCCACTCAACACCGGCCACCTAGTGTTTTGGTTGCTGAATCCGATTATGTGGGGAAGTTCGTTACCAGAAACCTAACTGCTGACGGTAGATGCGAGTCGGGTTGGAAGTGTTTCGGTCTTTTTTATTTACGTTCAGGCGAACACTGGTATGATGAAGTGGCTTCCGGAATTTATCTTTAAGAAACAACATAATACGCAAATATCCTAATGGATAATTCCTGGTCGGTACTATCGTTATTTGGCTGGTGGTGCCCAAGGAGAGACTCGAACTCTCACGCCCGTGAAGGCGGGGGATTTTGAATCAACGGCCAAAAATTAGCCATTGTTTTTGTTGAATTTTTTCGACCTTAAGTCACCAAATTTTGGCTTTAGGTCACAAGCGAGCCACTCAAGTCAGCACCTTCGAGCATTAGTTTCACGCGGAGTCACTACGTATCCACGGCAACTACAAATGAGTCAGATTGAGAAGACGCTTCGTCCACGGCTATGCTTTAGCCAGAATACAGTAAAGCGGAAATTCGTGGTGCCCTTCCCCGGACTCGAACCGGGACGCCGTTGCCGGCAAGAGATTTTGAATCTCTCGTGTCTACCATTCCACCAGAAGGGCAATGTCCAGTCGTTTATTTGACCCATCGAAGGTCGTCAATAGGCAGTTGCAGCCCAAAACTTGCAGGGACAAACAACCGCAAATTTAGGCGCTTAGTAACGCTGATAGATGAGCCAGTGCCTGAGGACAAAAAGCTGGCTAACCAAAAACGATACCAAAGGCGATACCGTAGACTGTCCCGGCGACCTGCAGAAAGAGCCATATGAGTACGCCTCCTAATGCCAGTCGATGTGCAAGAGCTTTGTCGTTGTTTTCGTCCAATACATTTACCGGAAATGCCCATTTCGCATAAGTAACCAATAGGCGGTATGCTATCAAACAAAGTCCAACAAAGTAGACAAACAGCGGCCATCTGAACAGCTCGAAACTGCTTCCAACAGGTATCAATTTGTCCATGTAGAGTGCTGAAAAGTATAGAGCTACCGGTAGAGCCACAAACCACAAGCCAATGTCATAGCTGAAATTACGATGGATCGGAGCGTACCAAGTCTTATGACCTGTCAGCTTCCGCTCCACAGCTCGCACGACGGCGTTGAAGAATGATACGTCTTCAGCACGGACGTAAACATTGCTGGTGTTGGGTGTCTCAGCTGACACGAGCGGGTTTGGATCAAAAACCTTTGGTTTGTCGAAGTCCAACAAAACTGAAACCATATTTCTGGGGTCGTTGCCGCTCGCGTGACGAGCAAACGCTGTAGAATTTGTGAAGTAGATAGACTTTATTGGATTGGGGAGTTCAGGGTGGTCGAACACCTCAATCGTTTCGCCATAAAGTTGTTGGTCGCGTAAACCTGTTACGGTCACTGTTAGCTTAAATCCGTCTTGAACCAGGAATCTCTTGTTACTTTCCCACTCCTCGTCTGACATGCTCGTGTCCCTAGGCAAGGAGGCAACCAATTGCTCTCCGAACGCCGTATTAGGTGCGTCCAATTCACGGTAGAGACTCTTGATCTTCTCGAGAGAAAGCCTGCAACCTCTAACCGGTATCCTTTCTTCAAACCAGTTAACGGGTTTGCGATGAAGTTCGACCAATGCGTCGTCAGACATTATTACCCTCTAAATGTATGTTTGACCGCCGTGCAGCAACAATCTCTAAAGAGTCTCGTACAATAGCGACGTGTCTTAGTGAAGTATCCTTCGACCTAGGATTGCGAACACCTAAGACTCCTTGCTTCAGTAGTCTGCTCACTCAATTGGTGACGCGCGCCTCCGGGAAGTTCCCGAAAAAGGAATCCCCAGAAACGTCGAATAATCAACGACTTTCTTTCCAATTTGCGAAAGTAGCAGTGGATTAATGATTCCCGCAGGTGACGACAATAGAGATTTTGAATCCCCTGCGTCTACCATTCCGCCACTTGGGCCACGAACACTGGATTATCGCCCAACGCGGGGAAGGTCCAGAGGCAAAAAACAACCAGTATCTGGATTGTTTGCCTTTGAACGGTTGACGCCCCGGTGGGTGCATGGTTTGCCTTGCCGGTAGTGAGATTTGGACCTTAGTGTTTTATGTTGCGATCCCTTTATGACTGGACCATCCGTCTGGCCGAACATCCGCATGCTCTTTGGGCGCTGGCCATTGTGGCATTTGTGGAAAGCTCGTTCTTTCCGATTCCGCCGGATGTGCTGATGATTCCAATGATCCTGGCGCGGCCGTCGCGGGCATGGCTGATCGCGACCGTTGCCCTCGTGGCTTCGGTGCTGGGTGGGATGCTGGGATACGCGATCGGAGCCTTCTTCTATGAAAGCATCGGCCAACCGGTCCTTGAGGCGATGGGCAAAGGCCATGCCATGGAAGAGTTCAACGAGCGTTTCAATGATTTCGGCTTCTGGGCTGTGCTGACCGCAGGTGTTACGCCATTCCCCTACAAGGTCATCACGATCATGTCCGGCTGGACCGGGATGCCCTTTGGGACGTTTGTTGCGACCTCAATTCTGGCACGGGCCTTGCGGTTCTTTGTCGTTGCAGGGCTTTTGTGGGGGTTCGGCGAACCGATCCGCGATTTCATCGAAAAGCGCCTGGGCCTGATGTTTACCCTGTTTATCTTGCTGTTGTTTGGCGGATTTTTCGCGGTGAAGTATCTATGACCAACCGAAACAGATTAGTGCTGATTGCGGCGGCAGGGTCTGTCGCCTTGCTGTTGGGGGCATGGGGATTCCAGTACCTTGGCGGGTTGGCACCCTGCAAGATGTGCATTTGGCAGCGGTATCCGCACGCCGCCGCAGCGTTGATCGGTGCAGTGGCGATTGCTGTGCCACGGGTCTCGGTTCTGCCGCTTCTGGGGGCTTTGGCCGCTGCGACCACGGCGGGTATCGGTGTTTATCACGCCGGCGTCGAGCAGAAGTGGTGGGAAGGTCCCAGCAGCTGCACGTCCAGCGACATTGGTGGGTTGTCGACGACCGAGTTGATGGATCAGATCATGAACGCGCCGCTGGTGCGCTGTGACGACATCCCGTGGGAAATGCTTGGTCTTTCCATGGCAGGTTGGAATGCCGTATTGTCGGCCGGTTTGGTTCTGGTCTGGCTTGCAGCGTGGCGGGTCCGGTAAACGTCAGATCTGATCCAGTTCCGCATCCCAGTACAGGAAGTCGATCCAGCTGTCGTGCAGATGGTTTGGCGGGAACTTGCGCCCGATATTGCGCAGCGCCTCGGCATCGGGTTGGCGGGGTGGCTTGCGCAGAGACATGCCAGCTTGCCGCAGCGATTTTGACCCTTTTCGCAGGTTACATGGGCTGCATGCTGCCACCACGTTCTGCCAGCTGGTCACACCGCCCGCCGCGCGCGGAACAACGTGGTCAAACGTCAGGTCGCCTCGGCTGCCGCAGTACTGGCAACAGAATTCATCCCGCAGGAATAAATTAAAGCGCGTGAAGGCCACGCGCTTTCTGGGTTTTACATAGTCTTTCAGGACAACGACCGAAGGTATTCGTATCTCGGTACTGGGACTGCGGACAACTTCGTCATATTCGGCCACGATGTCGACCCGATCCAGCCAGGCGGCCTTGATCGCCTCCTGCCATGGCCAAAGAGACAGAGGATAATAGGACAGGGGGCGATAATCAGCGTTCAGGACCAGTGCCGGATGACGCCTGAGTGCACCGGGTTCCCTGACAAATTCGGTCCTGAAGTCTCCGTCCATAACAGAATCGCTCCTCGCTCTGCACTGCCCGTTTTTTGACATCAGAGCGGGGAACACCCGCCCCGGCCTTAACTTAACTATATATCGTGTTAAAACTCTGACAAGCCCTGATTTTCCACAATATCTCGGGGATTGATTAATGCGAATCCGTAACAATCGCGTGACAGTTATCCACAGCTTGCGCTAGGTGGTTTCTGCGCGCTATGGCGTTGTTCATGTCCTGGTTCATTCGCTTCAATAAACCTTTCGATGTCCTGCCGCAGTTTACCGACAGGGCGAATGGAGATTCGCCGCGCAGCACGCTATCCGACTACATTGATCTGCCCGGTGTCTATCCGGCCGGACGACTGGATCGGGACAGTGAGGGTTTGTTGCTGCTGACGGATCACGGAAAGCTGCAGGCGCAGATTTCCGACCCGAAACACAAGATGGCCAAGACCTACTGGGTTCAGGTCGAGGGTATTCCCGACGCTGCCGCGATGAAGGCGCTGCGCGAAGGGGTCGAACTGAATGATGGGCCAACCCGACCCGCAAAGGCACGGGTGATTGACGAACCTGATAGCCTTTGGCCCAGGACGCCGCCGATCCGGGTGCGTCAGACGGTTCCTGATTGCTGGATCGAATTGACCCTGCGCGAAGGGCGCAATCGGCAGGTGCGCCGGATGACGGCAGCGGTCGGACATCCCACATTGCGTCTTGTTCGGGCCCGCATCGGGGATTGGACGCTGGAGGGATTGCAGCCGGGGCAATGGGAAAGCCTGCCCATGCCTGAGGTTTCCGCAGCACCGCAACGAAAGAGAGACCGCAGACCGCGACGGTGACAGAAGGCAGGGCCTGAGGTACACTGGGCTCATGAAAGTCACACCGGACATACCGCGCTCGTCGGCAGTTCTGGAGGCGGCGCTTTACGTCAATGATCTGGACGCGGCAGAGCGTTTTTACGGCGACATTCTGGCGTTGGAGAAAATCCAGCGCGTGGACAACCGGCACGTGTTCTTCCGTGTGGGCCGTTCCGTGTTGTTGTTGTTCAACGCCGAGGAAACGGAACAAGCACCGCGAAATCCTGACTTGCCGGTGCCGCCGCATGGCGCGCGCGGGCCCGGGCATGTGTGCCTTGCCCTTTCGCGGGTCGAAATGGACACAATGCGTAAGCATCTGCTTGACTGGAACGTACCGCTGGATGCCGAGTTTGATTGGCCGAACGGGGCCCGTTCGCTGTATGTGCGTGACCCGGCCGGCAATTCCGTTGAGTTTGCCGAACCGCATTTGTGGGACTGAAAGGGACTGTCCTCGGATCGTCCGGGGGGAAAGTTCGGGAAACACCGTCAGATGTGCGGCTTTACACGGGCTTGCGAGACGCGGGGGTTGACAAGCGATGTATTGGAATGAAACGTCGTAAGTGTTGGGAGATTTTTGAAATTCAGGTGCGTGAACCCGTTTTTTCGACGGGGGAACTTGCTGTGTTGACAAGTTCTTAGGAGGGGTTGTTTACGGATCTTCCGACCACAATAAAGATTTGGGAGATCACGAAAATGAAAAACAACAGCAAACTGGGCCTCGGCGCGCTTGTTACCGCAGCGCTGATGGCGCCTGCTGCTTTTGCGGAGGAATTCATCACAATCGGCACCGGTGGCGTGACCGGCGTTTACTATCCGACCGGTGGTGCGATCTGCCGTCTGGTGAACAAGGGCCGCAAGGAACACGGTGTACGCTGCTCGGTCGAATCGACCGGCGGTTCGGTTTACAACATCAACACCATCCGCGAAGGCGAACTGGAGTTTGGTGTGGCCCAGTCCGACTGGCAGTACCATGCTTATAATGGTACCTCGAAATTCGAAGAGGCTGGTCCGTTCGAAGGCCTGCGTGCAGTATTCTCGGTTCACCCCGAACCGTTCACCGTTGTTGCGCGGGCCGATTCCGGTATCACCAACTTCGAGGACCTGAAGGGCAAGCGCGTCAACATCGGTAACCCCGGTTCAGGTCAGCGCGGCACCATGGAAGTTCTTCTGGGCGAAATGGGCTGGACCACCGGCGATTTCGAGTTGGCAACCGAGCTGAAGGCGGCTGAACAGTCTGCTGCCCTGTGCGACAACCAGATTGACGCGATGGTCTACACTGTTGGTCACCCGTCGGGTTCGATCCAGGAAGCAACCACCGCTTGTGACTCGGTTCTGGTGAATGTCAGCGGCGATGCGGTCAACAAGTTGGTTGAAAACAACTCGTTCTATCGTACCGCTACCATCCCCGGCGGGATGTATCGTGGATCGGATGGCGACACCCAGACCTTCGGTGTGGGCGCGACATTTGTAACGTCGGCTGACGTGTCGGAAGACGCTGTGTATGCAGTTGTAAGCTCGGTCTTCGAGAACTTCGATGACTTCAAAAAGCTGCACCCCGCATTTGCCAACCTCAAGCCGGAAGAGATGATTGCGGACGGCCTGTCGGCTCCGCTGCATCCGGGTGCCGAAAAATACTACAAAGAAAAAGGCTGGATTCAGTAATCCGTCCTAAACATTTTGACGAGGCGCTTTTCGGCGCCTCGTTTTTCAACCGGTGAAACACCGGAACAAAAAACCGCGCCGGAAACCGGCCGCTGAACGGGGAGAGATTTGATGAGCGCTGATCAGCAGGGCAATCGTCCGCTATCCGAAGAAGAACTTCAGGAATTGGTCGCATCTTCGGATGCAGGGGCCCGTGATCCAGCCGGAAACGTGGGCCTGTTTCTGGCAATTGTCGCCGCGATCTGGTCGATTTTTCAGGTGCTTCTGGCGTCACCGATCGCAAACTACGTTCTTCCCGGCAGCATTGTGAATAACGCACGGCAGTTTCATCTTGCCTTTGCGATGTTCCTGGCCTTCGCGGCCTATCCTGCGCTGAAATCCAGCCCCAGAAACTACATCCCGATCCAGGACTGGATCATGGGAATTCTGGGCGCGTTTGTCGCGCTTTACGGTTTCTTCTTCTACGACAAGATCGTCAATGCGGGCGGTCTGGCAGACGATATGGACAAATGGGTCGCTCTGGGTGGTCTGTTGCTGCTGTTCGAGGCCGCGCGCCGCGCGCTTGGCCCGGCGATGGCGATCATTGCCACGATCTTTCTTGCCTATGTGTTCTTCGGCTCGTCGGAATGGGTGCCCGAAGTAATCCGCTGGAAAGGCGCGAGCCTCAAAAAGGCGATGAGCCACATGTGGATCACGTCCGAAGGTGTCTTCGGCATCGCCCTTGGCGTTTCGACGAAATTCGTGTTCCTGTTCGTGCTGTTCGGTGCATTGCTGGATAAGGCCGGGGCAGGGAACTACTTTATCAAAATGGCCTTTGGCGCGCTTGGTCACCTGCGCGGTGGCCCGGCTAAGGCGGCCGTGGTGGGTTCGGCGGCGACCGGCCTGATTTCGGGCTCGTCCATCGCCAACGTCGTGACCACCGGCACATTCACCATCCCACTGATGAAGCGCGTCGGCTTTTCCAGCGAACAGGCCGGATCGGTCGAGGTCGCCAGTTCGGTCAACGGCCAGATCATGCCGCCCGTGATGGGGGCCGCAGCCTTCCTGATGGTCGAATATGTGGGCATCTCTTACGTCGAGGTGATCACCCACGCGTTCCTGCCTGCCGCGATTTCCTACATCGCGCTGGTATACATCGTTCATCTTGAGGCGGTGAAGCGGAACATGCCCACGCTGGGCGACCGCGACGTGCATCTGGCGCGAACCGTAGTCGGAATGCTGTCCTTCTTCCTGATCTTTGCGGGGCTCTGCTATGGCTCGCAATTTCCGGTCGATGCCGTGACCAGCTGGGTGCCGACGCAAGCCGGGCTTATCCTCAGTTTGATTGTCTGCGCGATCTATGTCGGGCTTTTGTATCTGGCGGCGCAGGTTCCGGACCTGGAGCCTGATGATCCCAATGCCAAGGAAGTCACGCTGCCGGTCATTGGCGAGATCTACAAGGCTGGTCTGCATTACCTTCTGCCGATCATCGTTCTGGTCTATTTCCTGATGATCGAACAGAAGTCGCCCGGTCTGTCTGCTTTCTGGGCCACGGCACTGCTGTTTGTGATCCTTCTGACGCAGAAACCGCTGAAGGCGCTGTTCCGGGGACAAACCAACATGTCCGCCACATTTGCGGACGGTGTTGCTGACCTGTGGCAGGGCCTGATCGACGGTGCGCGTAACATGATCGGCATCGCGCTTGCTACGGCGACTGCGGGTGTGATCGTGGGGACTGTTACGCTGACGGGAGTTGGGCAGGTCATGGCTGATCTGGTCGAGTTCCTTTCGGGTGGCAACCTGATCCTGATGCTGGTGATGGTGGGGCTTCTCAGCCTGATCCTGGGCATGGGTCTGCCGACCACGGCGAACTACATCGTCGTCAGCTCACTGATGGCGGGTGTCGTGGTTGAACTGGGCGCTCAAAGCGGCCTGATCGTACCGTTGATCGCCGTGCACCTGTTTGTGTTCTACTTCGGTATCATGGCCGACGTGACGCCGCCGGTTGGTTTGGCCAGCTTTGCCGCTGCCGCCGTGTCGGGGGGCGACGCAATCAAGACTGGATTCACCGCGTTCTTCTACAGTTTGCGCACCGTGGCTCTGCCGTTTGTGTTCATCTTCAACACAGATCTTCTGTTGATCGATGTGACTTGGGTCGAAGGCATCATCGTGGCCATATCCGCGACGATTGCGATTCTTGTGTTTACGGCTGGAACGATGGGATACTTCCTGACCCATAGCCGCATCTATGAAAGCGTTGCGCTGATCTTTGTGGCCTTCGCTCTGTTCCGGCCAGACTTCTTCATGGATCGCTTTTCACCGCCGTTCGAAACGGTCGAACCGTCGGCATTTGTCGAGACGATGGGTGAAACTGCACCGGGCACCGAGGTTCGGATGGTCATCAGCGGGCCGGATTTCGACACCTTGCAGATGGTTGACACAACCATCGTCGTCCCGGTCGGCAGTGAAGAAGGCGGTGCCGCGCGTGTCGAGGCGATGGGCTTGCTGCTGATCGAAGAAGACGGGTTGGTCAAACTGGAAGAACCCCTGTTCGGCTCGCCAGTGGCGGATGATCTGGGCAATTTCGACTATTACGGGGACGAGGCCGTGCGCCTGTCCTCGGTCAGTCTGCCGTCCAGCCAGCCGCCGAAACAACTGGTCTACATCCCGGCGATGATCCTGCTGGGTCTGATCGCCTTCCTGCAACGCGGCCGCGCCGCAAGACAAGAGGTGCCTGCATGACACGTTCTGTTCTTTGCGCTGTTGATATCAGCAACGGGGATCTGGATGTCCCGGTCCTGAAAAAAGCCGGTGCACTGGCCGAGATGGAGGGCGCGCAACTGGATGTCGTGTCGATCGTTCCGGATTTTGGTGAAACCTGGGTGTCCGGCTTCTTCGAACCCGACCATCACGAAAAGGCGCTCCAGGACGCGCATGCCAGACTGTCGGAAATGTGCGAGGCCACATTGGGCAAAGAACGCAACGAAAAAGTGCGTCATGTGGTGGCAACCGGAACCGCCTATCAGGAAATTCTGAAGACAGCGGAAAGCGCGGGCAGCGATCTGATCGTGATCGGCGCGCATAAGCCCGATCTGAAGGATTATCTGCTGGGGCCCAATGCCGCCCGCGTCGTGCGGCACGCGAACGTTTCGGTTTACGTTGTCCGCTAGGTCAGCGCTGCTTCAGTAGCCTGTCATCTCAAGGTACCCGCGACCTTCGTGGGTACCTTTTATTTTGATCGGGCCTTCCCAGTATTCGAACCGGGTGCCCATCCACGCCTTTGGTGTCAGGGCCGATACTTCGACATCCAGGTCACGATCCGGTAACGTGACACGCCACCGAACCGGAATATCGCGTTCTGCGACGATTGCGGTTTCCAGCGGCGTCATTGAAACAGACCCATTCGGCAGGCTGGTAGCCTCTCCGTCCGCGCCGATCCAAGTGGCCGAGGTGAAGTCTCCGCGCGCGCCGCGAAGACGGAACGCCATGAGCTTGTCGCCGCCCTCAAAGCTGAGCGAGAACCAGTCCCAGCCGGTTTGGTCCGCAGCCAAAGGTTGCGATGACCATTCGCGATCCAGCCACCCCTGACCGGTGACTTCCACATCCCGGTCCGGCAAGTGCAGTGTGCCCCGGACCGTGTAGGCGGGCTGAGAATAGTAGTAGCTGGCCTGACCATCTGCGGATTTGACTGAATACCCATCCTCACCGTGAAAAACCAGCGGTCCATCGGCTGTCAGCGACAGGTCATATCCAAAGGTTTCGCCATTTGCTGTCAACGACAGGGTATTCAGGTCCGGACCACCCATTCGCCACTCGTCAATCCATGCCTCGAAGGGGTGCGAGGAAACCCCGGCCTGCCCGATACCGCCACGCGACAGGCGCTCGGCAAAATAGTGGGTATTGGGCGTTGTGACAGCGGCGTGTCCCATCCAGATCTGAGGGCTCTGCCAACCACCAGTTTCAACCGGTTTCAGCGCTGAGCGAAACAGGGTCCACTGTACACCGTAATCCAGTCCATCTTCACCGCGCAGATTTGCCGTCAGGTACCACCATTCGATGCGAAAGGACGGATGCGGGCCGTGATCCTGCGGGAAATTGAATTGGTAGCCGGGTTCAGGAACATCAAAGCCCTCGGCGGAGCCGCCCAACCCGGCATAGCCCTGTGCCAAAGCCGGAAAGGGAAGCGCCAATAGCAACATGAAAAGCAAGGTCCTAACGTTCATTGGCAAACACCTTCAGCAGGTCCGCCGGGGGCAGGCGCAGCAGTCGCAAGGCGGGCAGGGCTGCGGCGGCAAGCGCTGCGACAACGGTCAGTCCAAACAAACCCAGCCATTCCCTTGGGAACAGGAACATTGGCAACTGCCAGCCAAAAGCCTGCACATTGATGACAGTCAGCAGAACCCAGGCCAGAACAAGGCCCAGCGGCAGCGCCAGGCAGGCCGTCAGGATGGCCAACAGCCCGCTGCGCAGCAACTCCAGCCGGGCCAGGTGCGCGCGGCTCAGCCCAAGTGCCCAGACCGGCGCGATCTGCGGCAGCCGTTGTGTCCACAATGTCAGAAGGCTGGTCAGGATGGCGAATCCGGCAACGCCGAGTGTCAGAATGTTCAGCGCCGAAGTCACAACAAATGTCTTCTCGAACACAGTTATGGATTGCGCCTTCATCGCTGCCTGTTGGACAACGCTTTCGCGTGGTAATTCGAAATGGTCTCGGATTGCCTGCGCCAGCTTGCCAGCGGCTTCCGGGGAAACGCGTACACCAAAACGCCGAGCCGGAGTATTGGGCGCGATTTCATTTAGCTGTTCCATCGACACGATGGCCTGACCCGTCGGATTGCCGTAGTCGGAATAGACACCAGCAACTTCCAGCATCCGACCGGGTGTCAGGGCCAACTGATCTCCGGGCCACAGATCGGAACGGCGGGCCAGTTGCTCGTTTATCAGAACAACCTCTCCGGCCATGACGCGATCCCAGACATCCTGCGACGAAGCGATCAGCGGCCAGTGCTTCCGGTACGTCGCATGATCGATCACACCGTATAGGAACAAGGGACCAGTTTCATGAGGGAGTTCGACCCGGCGGATCGGAAGGATGGCATCCACCTGTGGGGCGAGCCAATCGACAATCGCTTGGCTTTGTTGATCGTCTATGGCCGTGACGTACAATTCGGACGTCAGGCGCTGATCCAGCCAGCCGGTGAATGTCAGCCGAAAGCTGGACACCATCGTCCCGACACCGATATTCGCGGCCAACGCCAGCAGCAAAGCCATCAAGGCAAGTGAAAGGCCGGGAAGCTGCGCCCTCATGTCAGCCCAGACCCATTGCGCAACAGGACTGCGGGCCTTGCGCTCAAGGACATGAATGATCGCTGAAAGAAACGCAGGCAGCAGCAGGGCCGATCCGGTCAGGATACCAGCCAACAGGGCAAACCCGCCGATCAGCCCGGGGAAAACCAAC
Source organism: Ruegeria sp. AB8 (assembly GCF_056542605.1). Taxonomy (NCBI): domain Bacteria; kingdom Pseudomonadati; phylum Pseudomonadota; class Alphaproteobacteria; order Rhodobacterales; family Roseobacteraceae; genus Ruegeria; species Ruegeria sp. AB8. The sequence continues at coordinate 23,705 of NZ_JBQGAB010000001.1, read as the reverse complement.
AAGGCGAGGCAGCCCGCAACGATCAACCCGAGGCCGGTGAAGCCCGCAATCCGGCGTGAGCTTGTGGCCTTGCCCCAGGCCTGCAGGCCCGGACCCGCAAGAAGCGGCCTTCGAGACAGTCGCCATAGCGCGTGTCCACTGGCCATCAGCGTACCGGCAACGGCCATGGCGATGCCTGCAGCGGCCCATTGAGGCTGCAATGACAACTGTCCGCTGACAGGGGCGCCATACAAACCGCGCAAGGTGGCTGCCACGTCAGGAAGTAACGCACCTGCCAGAAAGAAGCCGAGCAAAAGGCCCAGCCCGCCGCCGACCAGAGCAAGCATGGTCAACTCTGCGAAGATCAGGCAAACCAATCGACGCATGGAGACGCCCAAGGCCCGCAAAGTCCGGATCATGCCGCGTCGCTGGGCAAAAGCCAGTCCAACCGTACCGTGAACGATAAACAGACCCACGGCGAACGACAGCAGTCCAAATGCGGACAGATTGAGGTGAAAGCTCTCGGTCAGTTGCGCGGTGTCCAGCTGCGATGACGGGCTGATCCGTTCCAGTTCGGGCGCGAGTTCCGACAAAGGCGGGACCGTGCGGGGTTGAAAGGGCAATATGACCAACCGGCTTATTTCACCCCGTCTGTTCAAAAGGGTTTCGGCAACGCCGATATCGGTCAGGATAACGTCCGGCGGCAGAGACGCGCTTGTGATCGCTTTGGGCAGTCCGGAGTGTTCAGCAATCAAAGGTTCCAACACCGGCGAGATCAAAAGCACACCCGGGGCTGTCAGCACGTCAACCGGTTCGGGCGGCTCGGCGCTTTGTTCTGCCTGCGTAATTGCGGGCAGGGCGGGGTAGGAGATCATGTCCACGCCCATCAGGCGCAGCGTTCGATCAGCGATGCGAAACGGCCCTTCCAGAACCGCTGCAACCTGCCAACCGGCCTTGCGCAGCGCGACATAGCGATCGATGGGGATCGGGCCCGCCGGGTTTCTCAGAATGTCATACTGGCCAATTGCCAGTTGTGAATTGGCGCGATCATAACTGGCCCGCGCCTCGGCATTGATGGCTTGCACTGCTGACCAAAGACCGGTTGCCAGCGCAATTCCAATCAGCAGCGTTGCCAGTTGCAACAGATGCCTGCGCCAGTGAGACCACAGCGCCTGAACAACCACAAAGGTCATGCGATGTGTCCGCCCGCAAGGTGGGCGTGCTGGTCCAGACGCGCGGCAATGGTATGGGAATGGGTCACCAGCAGCAGTGCCGTTCCAGTATCTGCGACCAGTGACAGCATCAGATCCAGCACCGCCGCGCTGGCGGTCTCGTCCAGATTGCCCGTTGGCTCATCCGCCAGCAAAAGCTTGGGCCGAACGCCCAATGCGCGCCCTATGGCGACCCTTTGTTGCTGTCCGCCAGACAAGTATTCCGGATAGCGGTGTATCAGATCGGTCAGCCCCAGCCTGTCGGCCAGATGCGCAATCCAGTCCGGGTCGTGGCGATTGGCCAGCCGGGCGTGAAAGGACAGGTTTTGCCCGACGGTCAGCGAAGGGATCAGGTTGAACTGCTGAAAAACCAACGCGACACTGTCGCACCGCAATGCGGCGCGTCCCGGATCGTCCAGTGCCGACAGCGCCGTGCCGTCCAGAGCTATTTCGCCGCTGTCAAAACTGTCCAACGCTGCAGCGAGGTTCAGTAAGGTGCTTTTGCCGCTGCCGCTTTCCCCAGTCAGCGCCAATGTCTGGCCCGCATCAAGTGACAGAGAAACGCCATTCAGAACCGGGCGGCCACCCGGGTACGATTTCCTGACCTGATCAACTACAAGCAACATCCGGGCATCCTGACTGGTTCCTGTCACAATGCGCAACGGCACGCGCCAGTGTCCAGTGCGCATGCTTTCCCGGTTCCTTTCGCCGCAGGTGTGGCACTGGTCGATGGCCGGGGTTGTTCCCGGCCGGGCAAAAGTCCATGCTGTGCCAACGGTTTCACCCTTCGGCACGAGGCGCGAGCGGATGTCCTTATCCGACCAGATCATCTGGGGCAGCATCTATCTGGGCATATGCTTTCTGATCGAGATTGCTTTGCTGACATGGTGCACGCAGTTGATTGAAAAACTGACTGAAAAGTGGCAGGACACGCACCGCTTTTTCACCACTGCCGCGCCGATCAGCGTGGCGCTGGTGTTCATTGTTCTGATTCACACCCTTCAAGTCTGGCTTTGGGCCATTGTCTGGGTCTTTGGTGATGTCTTGCCCGACTGGAACTCGGCTCTCTACTTCTCGTTGGTGACGTTCACGACGCTTGGATACGGCGACATCGTTCTGGGTGAAGAACTGCGAATCTTCGGGGCATTCGCATCCGTGACCGGCCTTTTGGCGTTTGGCTTGTCCACCGCTTTCATGGTCGCGTTGATGACACGGGTGTTTCAGGAGGAGTTGTTGTTAAAGGATAGGGGCGAATAGACGCGCCAGAGGTGCCCCAAAGCGGATATGTGCCGGTTGTTGTTGCAGGGTGCGTGTCAGTTCGTAGCTTTTCTCAAAGTCGGTGCGCAGCATACTTGCGGCGGCTTCAGCGGCGCGGGCATCGAAGAACAGGGCCATCGCTTCGAAGTTCAGGCGGAAGGACCGATTGTCCAGATTGGTCGTTCCCACGGCCGCCAGGGTGTCATCGACCACAAAAACCTTCTGGTGCATGAACCCGTCGGCATATCGAAACACACGAACACCGCAGTCACGGATTTCGTCGAAATAGGCAAAGGCTGCAAGCCAGGGCAGGCGATGGTCGATCATGTCAGGGACCAGAATCCGCACGTCCACGCCGCGCAGGGCGGCGTGTTGAAGGGCCGTCATGATGTCAATGTCTGGGACGAAATACGGCGAGGCGATCCATAATCTCTCTTTCGCCTCGGCGATGGCGGCAAAGAACATCATCGCGCCGGTCTCGGTCTCGTCCCCCGGGCCGGTGGCAACCAGCAGGGCGTTCATGTCCTGATCGGATTCACTGCCGGCCCAATCCAGATGGTCGATCAGGTCCTCTTCATGGGCCCAGTGCCAGTCTTCGGTAAAGATCAGTTGCAACTGGCGGACGATGTGACCGGTAATCCGGACATGCGTATCGCGCCAATGGCCAAAATGCGCGTTCTGACCCAGATATTCCACGCCGACATTATGCCCGCCGATAAACCCGGTCTCGCCATCAATGATCACAGTTTTGCGGTGGTTGCGGTAGTTCAGCTGAAACCGGAACTTAGGACCACGACGCTCCTTGGGGTTTGCAACATCAATTCCTGCTTGCTGCAGCGATTCAAGATATGAGGTGGGCAGGCCATAGCTGCCCACGGAATCGGTCAGGAAGCGTACGTGCACCCCACGTTCCGCCGCCGCAACCAGCCGATCCCTCAATTGCTGGCCCAACGGGTCATCACGCACGATGTAGAATTGGATCAGGACATAATTCTTGGCGGCATCGATTGCCTCAAAAATCGCGTCGAAAGTCGCCTGACCGTCAATCAGCAACGACGCGCCATTGCCACGGGACACCGGCAGGTGCGCCAAAGCTTCGAATGGACGCGGATTGATCTGCATGCTTTCTCTGTCCGGCTTTGAGTAGTCTGCAAAGGTCTTGATGCCCTCGACAACCCGTTCACTTTCCTTTCGGGCAATGCGGTATCCGCGAAATCGGTGATGACCCAGAAACAAGTACATAGGCACTGCCAGCATGGGGGTTGCGATCAGAAAAACCACCCAGCCGACCGCACCTTGTGGCGTACGAGCTGTCTGTGCAGCCCGTATCGAGAACACCACAGCAGTGACGTAGAGAAATATCAGAAACGCGGAAACAAGCAGTGTCCACATGAGGTTGAAAGCTCCGAACCTGTTCAGTTCGCCCCAGTGTAGATGCGCGACCAGTCTTGCGCCATATCAACAATGACCCATCCCATCCCGGGCCCTTTGTCCAGACCGTCGGCCAGTTTCCCAATCGGGCTGTCGCGGTCATAAGCCCATTCGCGTTTGTCATCCGTGTGATGAATCAGGATGCCCAGTCGTGGTCCTTCGCCCGACGTCGCCCACTCCATCATGGCGAAATCTCCGTCCGAGTTTCCTCCTGCCAAAATCGGGCGTTTGCCGATTGTGCGTTCGATGTTGATTGGCTTGCCTTCCTTGTCGTCGATAAAGGCGATGCCCGGTGCCTTGACCAGAACTGGTGAGCCATCGACCGTTTCATAGCTGGTATTGCCGTATGTGCCGAGGACCTGCCAGGGCGGAATGCCATAGGCGCTTTCGGCAAAAACACGCATGAAATGAAGGCCGCCGCCGGAAACGATGTATGTCTTGAACCCTTCATCACGCAGGTAGCGCAGCAGCTCGATCATGGGTTGATAGGTCATCTGATCATAGCGGAGATCAGTTTGCGGATGGCGAGACTCGTCGAGCCATTGTGCGACCGTGTCCTGAAACTCGGCGACGGTCATGCCCGAATGCGAGGTGTTGACGACTTCGATCAATGCATCATGCCCACCTTCCAGGACAGCCGCCAGATCTCCTTGCGCCGCCGCCTTCAGGATGGGTGTTGTGAGGATTGAGGGATCCTGTTCTGCCTTTTCGGCCAGACGGTCCATAGCAAAAATAAACTGAAAATACACAGGTTGCTCGGCCCAAAGGGTGCCATCATTGTCGAAGACCGCGATCCGGTCGGCAGGAGTGACATATGCTGGCCCGGACGGATCCGTTACCGATTCTACAAATGAAATAATTTGATCGCGGGTCTCGGTGTCTTGCCAGCTTGGCAGGGGATCAGCACTGCCGGTGACAGGAAAGGTCAAGGCAAAGACGATGGCAGACAATCGCAGCATTACACAACACTCCGTTCAAAATGACCGGGGCCACCCTTGCAGGCGGCCCCGAGTTGTTTGCAGTTTTAGTTGCTGGTTGGAGTTGACAGTTTGTCCATCACCTGATCCAGGCTGAAGCTGGCAGCTTTCTGCCGCGGCGGGAATTCCTGGAACGTGCTCAGGAATTGCCCGACATATTGCTGGGCAGGCACCAGGAAATAGACCCGGTCGATCATCCAGTCGTAATATGTGTTGGACGTGCGATAACCGCGTTCGTACGGATCGCGGCGCAGGTTCACGATGATCGGGACGCGCAGCGGGGTGAAGGGTTCCATCCAGGCGCGCAGGGTTGCCCATGCTTTCTGCTCGAGAAAGATCAGCTTCCAGTCATCGAACCGCAAAGCCGAAAGGTCGCCGTCATCGGTGAAATAGAACACCTCCCGGCGCGGGCTTTCAGCGGTTTCACCTGTCAACAGTGGAAGAATATTGTAGCCATCCAGATGCACCTTGTAATCGCGACCCATCGCGGGCGAGGAATAGCCGGCCATCAGCTTTTCCTTGATCTCCGGATCACCGGCGACAGCAAGGTATGTCGGCAGCCAGTCCATGTGGTGCACGATTTCATTGGTCACAGAACCCGGCTCGATCTTGCCGGGCCAGCGCACCATTGATGGCACGCGCCATCCGCCTTCCCAGTTGGTATTCTTTTCGCCCCAGAACGGGGTCGACGCCGCATCAGGCCAGGTGTTGTAGTGCGGGCCATTGTCGGTGGAATAGTGGACGATTGTATTGTCGGCGATGCCGAGTTCGTCCAACAGGTCCAGCAACTGACCGACGTGGATGTCATGTTCGATCATGCCGGCTGTATATTCATCGGCCACGCCGCCCATGATCTCATTTGCCTGATTGCGCATTTCCTCTTTTACATGGGTGCGGAAATGCATGCGAGTGCCGTTCCACCAGACATAGAAGGGTGTTCCATCCTGATTGGCCTTGCGAATGAACTCTATGGCAGCCTCGAGCGTTTCCTCATCCACCGTTTCCATGCGCTTTTTCGTCAGTGGACCAGTGTCTTCAATCGGACCTCCTGCGGTCGAGCGGATAACACCGCGTGGGCCATAAGCCTCGCGGAAGGTGCGCCCGTCGGGCAAAACCGCGTCTCCGGGATAGTCTTCATGTTCGGGCTCTTCCTCGGCGTTCAGGTGATAGAGATTCCCAAAAAACTTATCAAAACCGTGGTTTGTGGGAAGGTGCTCATCCCGGTCGCCAAGGTGGTTCTTGCCGAACTGGCCGGTGACGTACCCGTGGTCCTTCAGCAAACCCGCAATTGTCGGGTCTTCGACCTGCATCCCTTCTTTTGCGCCAGGCAGGCCAACCTTGGACAGGCCGGTGCGAAAAACCGATTGACCCATAATGTAAGATGACCGGCCTGCGGTGCAGGACTGTTCACCGTAGTAGTCGGTAAAAATCATACCCTCATTGGCAACGCGGTCGATATTGGGTGTCCTGTAACCCATCAAACCCATCGTATAGGCCGAGATATTGGATTGACCGATATCGTCACCCCATATCACAAGGATATTGGGCTTTTCATTCTGTGCCCATGCCGGAATTGCAAGGCACGCGGCAAATGTGGCCGCAGCTAGCCTACGTAATAGTGGGGTTGGTCTGAGTTCTTCTGATGACATCTTACGCTCCTGAAATGGCGGGTCGGAACCCGGTCGTTTCGAAATTGACGGCTCAGCCGAAAAACTGCTGAAACATCATGTGTAAGGCGCTGATTCTCTGATTGAATTCTTTTTCTGAGAGAGCCTCGGGAAATGATTGAATAACTGTACCTGCGAAGGCAGAACTATCACATAGGAAGATTAAAATATACTAATTTCAGGTTAAACTTAGCGGAGGGGTGACCGGACCAAGTTAACTACTTTTCTTTGGACCCGTCTTCACCCAATTGCCCGTCCAGTGACATCAGAATGGCAACCGGTCGCAATGCAGGGATGTGGCTGAAAACGATCAAAATGCATACGGTCAGCGGCACACTCAGGAATGCTCCGATCAGGCCCCAAACAGTTGTCCAGAAGGTCAGCGCCAGTATCACCAGAAACGTGGACATATTAAGTGATCTTCCCAGCAGGGCAGGGTCCAGGAAGTTGCCAATCAGAAACTGGATGGTGCCGCAGCCAAAAACGATGATCAAAAACGGGCCGATTGTTTCATACTGAACCAGTGCAATCATGGCCGGGAAGACAACGGCGATGATGGATCCGATCGAGGGAATGAAATTCAGCGCAAATGTCAAAACAGCCCAGGTTTCAGCGTATTCAAGGCCAAGAAGCCGGAACACCGCATAACTGATGCCTGCGGTAATCAGGCTGATAAAGGTTTTGACACCGACATAGCGTTGAAGACTGTCGGTAATTGCGTCCAGAATTGCGGCGAACTCGGCCCCGGCCAACGGGTTGCCTGCGGCCAGTTGGATCTTTTTGCGAAAAGCAAGTCGTTCGGCCATCAGAAAGGCGACGTATAGGCTGATGAGAAAGAAGTGATTGAGCAGAGAGGTGGCGCTGCCCAGCAGAATCCGGGCCACATAAGTCATGTCCAGGCTGACCAGATTGTCCCGTATGAATTTCGTGACATCGTTGCCGACCAACCCTGTGACGCGCTCTACCGCGCCGTCGAACTGACTTTCGTATGTGGTGACAGAACGGGCGAACTGCGTGGCCTGGCTGCCCACAATGTACATGATCATGAACAGACCCGCCAAAACCACAGTCACACCGGCAATGTTGGCCAGCCAGACCGGTGCGCGGGTAACGGCTATCACCCGGTCGCTGAGGGCAATGATCAGAACGTTTATCAGCAACGCCATGGTCAGCGGAATCAGGAATGCGGAACCGGCATATAGGCCAACCACGATCAGAGTGATGACAATCACAATGTCTCGCAGAACCGACAGCCTGAGCATGGGGCGGTCACTCGATTCTTGGGCTTTCAGATCCATGGAACGAACAGTTTCCGGTACATTTGTTAAGGGTCACGGTCCGATTCTGCACAGCGCGGCGGGTTTATGCAATGCGCTCAGGCATTTATACGCGTCTATTCGGCAACACAGGCCTGCACGCGGGTTCTTTGCAAGACTTATGCGGGTTAGACTCGCGACATGCACGCGTTCATGATTCCCTCGTTTGATCGTCCGCTTCGTGCCCTGTGGTTGGCAATCCGGCGGTTCGTCGACAAGAATGGTTTTGTGATGAGCAGCCATGTCGCCATGTCTTTGATGATGGCGTTGTTTCCATTTGTCCTTTTCACCGTCGCGTTGGCTGGTTCGTTGTCGCAGGGCTACGTCACTGACGATCTGATCGACCTGATTTTCGGAGCGTGGCCTGAAGATGTGGCCAAACCGATCGTTGCCGAACTGCGCGCGGTGCTGGACAACGCCGGCTCGGGCGTCATAACGCTGGGCGGTTTGCTCGCCATCTATTTTGCATCAAACGGGGTGGCCGCTGTGCGCGCCGCTATGAACCAGGCCTATCATGACAGTGACAGCTGGCCGTTCTGGAAGACCCGGCTTTTGTGTATCGGCCTCGTCATCCTTGGCGGTGCCTCCGTTCTGATCATCGCAATGGTAGAAGTTGTGCTTCCCTTTTACACAAGGTTGGTGACGGAAAACACGGCCGTTGATGTATCAGGGTGGTTGTCCGTGGACAGGCTGGGCTGGATTTTTACAGTTGCCGTGCCTGCGGGCTTGGTAATTATCGCACATTTGGTGTTGCCAACGCGCCGGCATCGGTTGACCCAGATTCTGCCGGGCGCTTTTTTGACGCTTTCGTTGTGGGCCGCAGGCGGATGGGCTTTCTCCATCTATATCGGCAAATTCGCGACTTACAGCGCGACCTATGCTGGTCTGGCTGGGGCTATGGCGGCCCTGATTTTCCTGTACCTGTGCGCCGCCATGTTGATCCTGGGAGCGGAATTTAACGGTGCATTGATGGATCTTGAAAACGAGTCCCAAGCGAAAGACTAACAAAAGTAGGGCGCGCTGCCGGCGACCCGTTTGCTCGTACATTTGAGGTATTTGGCGTGAAATGCCGCTTTGTTCGGCATGTCAGCGCCTGTATTGCGCCATGTTGATGGCAAATTCCGCTGGCAATCTCAGGGCAGGGTACAAATCCCAGCATTCTTCACGAGGTCAGCCATGCCTGAACAACCAGCGCCCGAACCAAAGCGTACACGCCGCGTCACAATCGATCAGCGGATTGCAGAACTACAGGCCAGACCGCCCGTTTACATCAATCACGGCGAAGCTCTGCTTATTCAGGGGATGGCCACCGCGTCCTTCCGCGAACAACGCCTAAGCGGAAACCGAATACTGCTGGACGATTAAGTTCAGCCCCTAAATCCAGTTGCAACAACGAATTTTTCCGAACTATCTGACCGCGATGCAGGTGGTTTGACATTGGCCACCTTCTCGAATTTCTGTTTCAGCAGCTTTTGCAGATCGCCCTCAGCGCCGCCGGCCAGAACCTTGGCGACAAAGGTGCCGCCTTCTTCCAGCACGTCAAAGGCGAAATAGGCGGCCGTTTCGCACAACGCCATGATCCGCAAATGGTCGGTCTGTTTGTGCCCCGAGGATGCAGCGGCCATGTCTGACATTACCACGTCGGCCTTGCCGCCCAGCCAGTCTTTGACCTTCTGGTCAGCGTCGTCCTCCATGAAGTCCAGCACATGAGCTATCGCACCGGCGACCGGTTCCACCTCCTGTAAATCGACACCCAGAACAGTACCGATCCGCTTGCCGCTTTTCTCGCCCAGCGCGTTGACCCGTTTGACCGCGACCTGCAGCCAGCCGCCGGGTGCGCAGCCCAGATCCACGACACGGGCTCCCGGAACCAGAAAGCGGAATTTCTCGTCCAGCTCCAATATCTTGAATGCGGCACGCCCACGATAACCTTCGGCTTGGGCGCGCTTTACATAAGGGTCGTTCAACTGCCGCTCGAGCCAGCGGGTCGAGCTGAGCTTGCGCCCGCGTGCAGTCTTGACCTTGACCTTCAGGTCGCGCTGTCCGCGACCTGAGGTATTTTTGCCAGTCGGTGTCTTCGCCATCAGAACGGTCCGTCTTCCAATACGCCGTCCGCGCTCATCTGTGCATAAAGCAGACCTTCGCGCAGCCCCCGGTCCGCCACGGAAAGACGGTCGGTGGGCCAGCATCGTAACAAAGCCTGCAAAATGGCCGAGCCGGACATGATAAGGGCCTGCCGGTCATCGCCGATGCGCGGATCCCGGCGCCGACCCTGAGGGCCGAGTTCTAGATACCCACGTATGACTTTGTCAATCTGATCGCTGGTCATGCGCAGACCGTCTACCTTCGTCCGGTCATACCGTTTCAGTCCAAGATGCGAGGCCGCAACAGTTGTAACCGTGCCGCTTGTGCCTACGATCTGGAATCCTTCCCGCGCCTGTTCGTCCTTGTAGGGCGCGAAGTCGGCAAGGTTTTCCTCGAAAAACCAACTCATCAGCGCAAAGCGGGCCGAGTCGTCTTCGACGTCGTGAAACTGATCTCGCAAAGTGGCGACGCCCAGCGGAACGCTGATCCAATCCACCACCTTGGCAGCGGGAAAGGGGCTTTCAGCCGCGTGAAAGCCATTATGAAGACGCATGATTGCAGCAGGGCGATCCCGGCGCGGCACGGATGAGATATCGATCCACACCAGCTCGGTCGAACCGCCACCGATGTCTACAACAAGCAGTTGCTCGGTCTTGGTCGACACCAACGGAGCGCAGGAGATGACTGCCAGACGGGCTTCTTCCTCGGGCTGTATGATTTCCAGCGTCAAGCCGGTTTCGCGCTTGACCTGGCGGATGAACTCGCGCGAGTTCTTGGCGCGCCGACAGGCCTCGGTCGCAATCAGGCGCATTCGCTTGACGCGGTTCCGTTTGAGCTTCTGCTGACAAATCCTGAGCGCCTGAACGGTACGCGCCATAGACGCCCGAGACAGACGTCCGGTGCGTTCAAGTCCCGCACCCAGTTGCACGGACTTGGAGAAACTGTCTACCACATGAAACCCGCTGCCCTTGGGCTGGGCTATCAGCATGCGGCAGCTATTCGTTCCCAGATCCAGTGCCGCATATAGTGCATCCGGATCGGGTTTTGCCGGCGCGGGGCTTTCGACCGCTTTCGGGAACGCGCCCGCACCTTTGGGACGCTTGGGCGCCATCTTCACGCCCTCCGATTTTCGAGTTAACCTGACCCTAGGCGGCACATCGCCGTCGTGCAAGTGATTTCAAAACTGAATTTAAGGTGAATGTCACGCATCGTTCACACTGAAGTGCAACCTGTCTTGTCAGAACCCTGTTCGGGGTTCTTTACAAGCTTACAGCCAGATACGGAGTCTGCCATGAAAGACGAGCGCACCCTTTCTTTTGACGAGTATGATGAACTCATAAACCCACGCCCTGAGGAATGTGATTTTGACCGCGTCGTCGAACGCGCCGTGTCGCGCCGTGGATTTATGGGAAGTGTTCTGGCGATGGGCAGCTTTGCTGCGGTTGGGGGCTCGATTCTGCCGACAGGCGCGCGGGCCGCTGCCAACCGTTTCTCATTCGAAGCGATCCCTGTATCCACAGCGGACGATGTCGTGGTGCCTGCCGGTTACAAGGCAGAGGTCATGGTGCGCTGGGGCGATCCGCTGTGGTCGGATGCGCCCGAGTTTGATCACGCCACGCGCGGCACTGGTGCAAGTCAGGAACGCGCCTTCGGCGACAATACCGACGGACAGGATGTATTCTTCCATGATGGACACGTGCTGTTGGTGGTGAACAATGAATACACCAATCGCGATATCATTTGGGGCAACAACCCTGACGCCAAGCCGGCATCTGACGATGACGTGGCCAAAGGCATGATGGCACATGGTGTCACCGTTGTTGAGATTGCCAACACCGACGGCAAGTGGGGCATTGTCAAGGACAGCCCGTATAACCGCCGAGTCACTCCGCAGACCGACATGACCATCACCGGACCCGCCGCTGGTCATGACCTGATGAAAACCGAAGCCGATCCATCGGGCACGGCTTGCAAAGGAACATGGAACAACTGCGGCAACGGGATGACACCGTGGGGCACCTATCTGGCCTGCGAAGAGAACTTCAACGGCTATTTCTCGGCCGAAGATGAAAACCACGAAACCAGTGCCGAGCTTAAGCGTTACGGCGTGTCCGCTAAAGATTGGGGTTACGGTTGGGCAAAAATCGACGACCGGTTCGATGTCGCAAAGAACCCCAACGAACCAAACCGCGCAGGTTATGTCGTTGAAATCGATCCGAGAGATCCCAACTCGACCCCACGTAAGCTGACCGCCCTGGGCCGTTTCAAACACGAAAACGCTGACACCGTGGTCAACAACGATGGTCGCATCGTAGTTTACATGGGCGATGACGAACGTGGCGAGTTCCTGTATCGCTTTGTATCCGACGGCGTCTATGCAGCCGGAGTAGATACCAATGCGCTGCTTGAAAACGGGACGCTCTCGGTTGCTAAGTTCAACGACGACGGTACTGGCGAGTGGCTGGAGCTGACGCCCGAGACCACCGGGCTGGCTTCACAGGCCGAGGTCAGTATTCACACGCGCCTGGGTGCCTCGGCGGTGGGCGCAACCACGATGGACCGCCCGGAATGGGTCGCCTCGAACCCGAATGCGCCGGAGGTTTACTGCTGCCTGACCAACAACAAGAACCGAGGCGTCAAACCGAATGCTGGGGGCGACGACACATCCGCCAATGGCCCGAACCCGCGGGACAAAAACAACTATGGTCAGATCGTTCGCTGGCGTCCGGATGGCGGGGACCACACCGCCGCTGGATTTGGCTGGGATCTGTATGTTCTGGCGGGCAACCCCACGGTGCACAGTGACGCTTATGCCGGATCCGGCAACGTGAACGCCGATAACATGTTCAACTCGCCCGATGGCCTCAAGTTTGACAGCAATGGCCTGCTTTGGATCCAGACTGACGGCAATTACGGCAACAACGGTGACTTTGCAGGCCATGGCAACAACCAGATGCTGGCAGGGGACCCGGTGACAGGTGAGATCCGCCGCTTTCTGGTTGGCCCCAATGAATGCGAGGTCACCGGTCTGAGCTGGTCTCCGGATCGCCGAACCATGTTTGTCGGCATTCAGCACCCGGGTGAGGATGGAAACAGCCACTGGCCCGAAGGCGGTGACTCGGTGCCGCGTTCGGCGATCATCGCCATCACGCGCGAGGACGGTGGCCTGGTCGGTTAAGCCCCGCTTCTGAGTTGAATCATTCCCCGGACGGCAGGTGTGGTCCGGGGAATTTCTGTTTATGTGCCGTTTTCATCGAGAACTTGAGAATTTTGAGGTGCGCGCAGAGCACCGAAACGGGTTAGAACCCGCGGTATCCCGTTGTGGGCCGAAAAGGTCGCTTGAAAAGCGTTGTGTGTCGAAAACCGACCGACCCGAGCCCATATTGAAGTTTAGAACCGGTCCATCTGGTAAGGAGGAATCAAAGGCGATGCCTGACGTCACAATCGTTTTTTGGCGCGACATCCCCGCTCAGGTCATCGTTGGCAAAGGCCGGCGTGGTGCCAAGCGGCAGTTGGAGGAGCGGTTCGAGCAAGCCATTGACCGGGCTGCGATGAAGGTAAATGCCAAGGACAGTGATGCCTACCTGGCCGAATGGCGCAAGGCCGACCCGTTCGAGGTCGAGGGTGATCCGGCAGAAATCGCCGAAGCCCAGGCCGTACGCCTTGAAACGGAATACGATCAGGACCGCATCAAGGCCCTGATCGCCAACGACGGTTGGGCATAGGCCCGGTTTTTACAAAGGGAGGCCTCAATGGCTTTGCTGAATTTCAAGAAACGTGATGTGGCCGAGAAGGCCCCGGTGAATCCGACCGTCGAAGCCTTTCTGCAAGGTTATTCGATCGAGGTGATGCCTCGCACCGCCGAGAAGGTCGAGGATTTCCGCGCGTTGCTGCCCGAAGGCACCCGCGTCTACATCGCCCATATCGAGGGCACACCGATCGAAGACATGGTCCAGACCGCCAAGCGGATTGCGGCCGAGGGGTACCCGGTGATGCCGCACTTCCCGGCGCGCATCATCAAGGATGCCGCGACGCTTGAGAACTGGATTTCGATGTACCAGGGCGAAGCAGGGGTCGATCAGGCGCTGATGCTGGCCGGTGGTGTTGCCAAGCCGCATGGCGAATTCGACAGCTCGATGCAGCTGCTGGAAACTGGCCTGTTCGACAAGGCGGGCTTCAAACGTCTGCATGTTGCCGGCCACCCCGAGGGTAACAAGGACATCGACCCGGACGGTTCGACCAAGAATGTCGACGACGCGCTGCGCTGGAAACAGAAGTTCAGTGAAACCACCGACGCGGAGATGGCGCTGGCAACCCAATTCGCCTTTGACGCCAAGCCGATCATCGCATGGGCCGACGGTCTGAAAGCGGCGGGCATTGATCTGCCGATCCACATTGGTATCGCTGGACCAGCCAAGTTGCAGACGCTGATCAAATTCGCGATTGCCTGTGGTGTCGGCCCGTCTCTGAAGGTTCTGCAGAAGCGTGCCATGGATGTCTCCAAGCTTCTGCTGCCCTATGAGCCGACCGATGTTGTAACCGAGCTGGCCAACCACAAGGCCGCCAACCCTGACTTCAACATCACCAACGTACATTTCTTCCCGCTTGGTGGTATCAAAACCAACGCCAACTGGGCAATCGACAACGGCGGTGCTTCGGCGCAGCCTGTAAACTCCTAAGGAACGGACATGACCCGTACAGTCGTAGAATCAAAAACAAAAACCGCCGTTCTGGGCTTTGACGAACCGTTTTGTGTGATCGGTGAGCGGATCAACCCTACCGGCCGCAAGAAACTGGCCGCTGAATTGGAAGCGGGGGACTTCTCGACCGTTGAGAAAGACGCCATCGCTCAGGTTGCTGCAGGCGCGACCGTTCTGGATATCAACGCAGGCGTTGTCTACAACTCGAATCCCAACCCGAACGAGACCGAGCCGCCGCTGATGCGCAAGATCGTCGAACTGGTGCAGGGTCTGGTCGAAGTGCCGCTGTGCATCGACTCGTCGGTTCCCGGAGCCTTGGAAGCCGGTCTTGAGGCAGCTCAGGGCCGCCCGCTGCTGAACTCGGTCACTGGCGAAGAAGAGCGTCTGGAACTGGTTCTGCCGCTGGTCAAGAAATATAACGTTCCGGTTGTTGCGATCTCGAATGATGACACCGGCATCTCGGAAGACCCTGATGTCCGTTTCGAAGTGGCCAAGAAGATTGTTGAGCGCGCCGCCGATTTCGGCATCCCTGCGCATGACATCGTCGTCGACCCGTTGGTCATGCCCATCGGTGCGATGGCTACGGCTGGTCAGCAGGTGTTCGCCCTGGTCCGTCGCCTGCGCGAGGAACTGGGCGTGAACACCACTTGCGGTGCGTCCAATATCTCGTTCGGTCTGCCGAACCGCCACGGCATCAACAACGCGTTCCTGCCGATGGCAATGGGCGCTGGCATGACTTCGGCGATCATGAACCCGGTCGCGCTGCCGGTGACGCAGAAGAAGATCGCAGAGAAGAAAGAGCAGGTCACTGCGGCTGGAATCATCCTGCCTGAGGGCATGGATGATGAGGCCTTTGTTCAGATGTTCGGTCTGGGCTCGACCAAGCCACGCGCTGGTAAGGAAATGGAGGCCATTCGTGCTGCCAACCTGCTGACCAACAATGACGCGCATGGCGGAGAGTGGATCCGGTTCAACAAAGACCCGGAAGAAGCCGGTGCAGCCGGTGCTGCAGGTGGCCGTCGCGGTGGTGGCCGTCGTCGCCGCGCCTGAACCGTTTCGACTTTTTTCAAAAGGCCGGGTTCTCCACCCGGCCTTTTCTTTTTGATATTGATCAATGCTGTTTTTCCATGCTGCCGCAGAATATCGTAATCGGAACGCTGCGATCAGGTGATTTCATGACCAAACATATTCCACCAAAACTGTCCGATGCGGACCTCAGCAAGAGACTGACCAAAAAGGAGTATTTCGAGCGGCTTGAGGGGCTTCAGGCGCAGCTTGCAAAGATACAGCAGGCTTTTTTGTTCCACGACCTGAAAGGCGTGATTGTGTTCGAAGGCTGGGACGCCGCAGGGAAGGGCGGAACCATTCGTCGGATCAGTCAGGCGCTGGACCCGCGCAGCTTCAAGGTCTGGCCGATCGGAGCGCCCCGAAACTACTATCTCAACCGGCACTACCTGCTTCGGTTTTGGGAACGTCTGCCACCTTCGGGCGCAATTTCCGCATTTGATCGAAGCTGGTATGGCAGGGTCCTGGTTGAACGGATCGAGGAGCTTACACCTGAAAAACGCTGGCGCGAAGCATATCAGGAGATCAACGATTTCGAACGCATGTTGGTGGATGACGGGACCCGGATTGTGAAGCTGTTCTTTCACATTTCAGAGGATGAGCAGATGCAACGTTTCACCCAACGGCTGACAAACCCGTTGAAACGCTGGAAACTGACCTATGAAGATTTCCGTAATCGTGAGAAGTGGGAGATAACCGAGGTCGCCGTGAATGAAATGTTGGCCAAAACCTCGACGCTGAAAGCGCCGTGGCATGTGATCCCCGCGAACAACAAGAAATACGCAAGAATCAATGCTATGAACGTCATTTTTAAGGCGTTTGCAGAAGATGTTGATCTGAACCCGCAACACCTTGACCGGCAAACACTGGACGCGGCGGGCAAGGCATTAGACGTAGATCAATCGCTGATTGAAAGCCTGCGTGCCCGGACCGAGTAACGATCCTGCTTGATCCCGATCCGGCGACGATGCTATGCCAGCCAAAGAGGCGGGTATGGTGAAAAGGTATCACACGAGCTTCCCAAGCTCTTGTTACGGGTTCGATTCCCGTTACCCGCTCCAAGAAAATACTCTAAGCGTCTATAAAATATTAATAAAGTGCGCCTTCACTGCGCAAATTTTGAGTTTTGATAAACGCGGATTATGCAGCGTTATCTTCGATCAGATTCTCTGGTTCTTCAATTTGACCGTGTCTGCGCCGCTGACCTGTGGCCTTCAACCAGCTACCTCTTTTGGCCCGATTGATCGAGTGCCGCAATAAACCTGGTCGTCAAATAGGCACAGTGACACCAATCTTTGGCGCTTTGAACCAGCCTGACGATCCTGTTTTGGAGGTAGTCTCGGAAGCCCTTTGAATTTCTGCACCAGATGTTCAGATCAGGAACATCGGCATGTTTTCAACACTGCCTAACTCAATCTGGCAACGTCGTGACCGTCGATAACAATAGCAAAGTTCCAGAATTTCCCGACCTCTGCCTCAGCTGACCGTGCCGCTGTTTCCTCGTCAGGGATGCGTTCAATTCGAAAACCAAACTGTTCGAGCCCGCAAAAATCAACTCGGCTCAGAATAATCGGAACCACATTTCTTTCGATTGCTGCGGCGGCGAGTAATCTTGCAACAGTATATGGAGACTTCGAAGGCTCAACGATCCTGACGCCAATATATGTGTGGTCCTCAACTTCGCGTTCCCAAAGTGCGGTTGACGGAAGTAAGTCCATATCGGGGAACAGAACTTTTCCAAATTGCCGCGTTCCTCGATCTCGAAGGATAACGTCATCCAAATTAGCCGGTTGTTCCGGCGTGAAGGTGTTGACTATCTTGTACCAGTTGTTTTCAGCCATTTTTTCAGCTCGTCGCTATGATTTCAGCAGCTGCGGACACACCGGATTCAGGCAGCTCTATTTGTTGCAGTGTTGTACGAAAGTCTTCCGCGCCCCCGTCATCCAGACAAACCTGTACCGTTCGTTCCAGCTTCATGAATTCCGCTTCCGTAATGGTTGCGCAAAGATTGCGGTCAGATAGTGCTCTTGCGCGTCGTTCCTGGTCGTCCAAATAAGGCGCAGACTGTGGGATAAGTATTGCGGGAATCTTGTGGTAGAGGATCTCGTGGACCGAATTGTACCCGGCGGCAGATATTACCAAGTCGGCGGATAGACATAGCTTTGTAGCCTCTAAAGTATTAACCACCTTTGAATTTTTCCAACCAAACGCGGCTGCCTGAACCGCGCTACCAGGCCAGGTTACGACCAGGTGAAGGCAGTCTGCGCGGCACTCAAGCATTCCTGAGATTGCTTGCAGTTGAGCGGACCTGTCAGAGGCAACTCCTCCGCCTAACATGCTGACAATCAGCAGTTTAAAGTCGCGATCAAACCGCTCGGCCAGGCGCGCACGTAGGTTTTCGGAGTCCTCGGGCGATTGATCTACCTGGCGAAAAACTGGCCCTATGTTGTGAACATGTTCACCGTAACTGTAAGCGTCGTTAAGCTCCTCAAAAGCCTCTGACGGCACGATGACCCGGTCGAAAATACCCTCGCGACGAAGCATGGTATGACGTGACCGACCTTTGGGCCAAAGGCCACGGCGAATCCAGATTGCGGATAATCTGTGTTCCCGGATTACGCGATTGACGGAATCGAACACATAGCCACCGTCAAAAACGAACCGGTCGCCTTCTTGTAATGCGGCGTTCAGACGCCGGTAAGTCAGGATGTCATTCGCGTTGGAACTGTCGTTTACGTCTGACCGGGCGACCAGCGGTATACAGTCGATCCCTTCGCGTCGAACCATAGGAACACAACTTGGGAAGGCCGCAAACACCGGGGACATGTGTTTTGGCAAAGCCTTGGCGATCACAGTGCACCGCTGCGCATGACCCAACCCAACTCCGTTAGTTGGCAAAAACAAGGTTCTCGGCGACGTCCGTTTGGGTGGTCGCGGTTTGGCGCTAAGCCCCGCGGCGGTCTCGAGCCGGGATATATCTACTGTCCGCGGCCACGGAGACTTTCGTGTTTGTTCAGCGATGTGTGGTGTATTCCCGATAATTTTGCCGATCAGGTATCCATCCAAAGCAAAAAGCGTCTTGGGTCCAAGTAACGCCGGCGCTCCGGACGATATCAAAACCTCGTCTTCGGTGCAGTCGATCACGACGCCACCGGCTGCAATCACTTCAAGCGCAAGCTCGGCCATCCGGTCGCCTGCGATGCCATTCCCAAACATCGCGAGGATATCCGTTGAATTTGCGAGGGTTAGAGGCGAAAGATCAGTATAAAGAACTCTGGGGAGATCGTTGAATTTTGACGCCTTTAGGAACTCATTCTGCGCACCGCTCACAACCAGCTTAAAGCCATAGCTGCCCTGATTGCTCATCCGGGACAGACAGGACAACGTTTCAGAGTCGTCCAACTCCAAGGATCCCAACACGACGGTTACGTTCGCCAATTCACCAATTGGCCGGGTGATCGGTCGGGTTTCAGTTACCAGGGGGCTGATAGCTGAAGGTGAAATGGAACGCGGCTGAAGGTCCGATAGATCAATGACAGTTGCTTCGCGCCCCAGTGCAAACGCGAGACGGGCTTTTGCACTAATGTAGCTTTGCTGAGTACTGAACCGGCCAGTTGCGATTACCGGAACATCCGTCCCAAGTTGCTTTTGTCGCAATGAGGCAAGCAGCCGGTCATCTACTTCTTCCGCGCCGAGGATAAACACGGCTTCAGCTTCGAGTTCTTCGGTATCGGCGAGAAGTGTCGCAGCCTCGTAGTGTCTTCCGCGCCCTGCATCCTCAGGAAAATAGGTTGCGTCGATGCAAACATCGAAACCACGCTTTCGGAGTTTCAGAGCAAAAATCAATTGTGCGTCAAAAGACCGAACTGAAAGTGTACCCGCTTCAACAAAAATCATGTCAGCGCCTCTCTGTCCGCGGTCAGAATGGCGCCCAATCGCTCTTTGAATTTGTGGCCTGAGTAGCGCTCAAGCAGCGGCTGTGCCTCAGCAACTTTTTCATGATACCGGTTGGGGGACGAAATCAGGTCAGAAATGATCCGGTCCACATCCCCGGGGCTACAGGGGATTACGGCATTTCCGAATGTCTTTGCCGTTTCCGGATCCGTCAAGACGACCTTGCCGGCTGCGATAGCCTCCGCAATTACGCGCCCGAAACTCTCTCGCCAAGTCGGCGCTGTAAAGTAGACAAAAAAATCTATCATCTCAAAAAAATCTTCCAGACTGATCGCGTCAAATGGAAACAAAGTCCAATGCGGACGAACGATGTCCGTGTCCATCAACGCGTTCGCACCAAGAATGACATTGGACTTCGCGTGTTTGGGAAAACACAAATCAAGATCAGCGACAGATGGAAACTTTTCGAAGCCAGGCCGCGAATGTCGACCGCGTCGGTCCTCTGGCTTTTCGCATGGTTCGTCTTTGTCACTGAAAAAGATGTTGAACCAGTCATCTTCCAGGACATTCCAATGGCCGCCCTTACGAAATTTGGACAACCAGCCTGTAACGGTCTCACGGTTATACGCCGAAATTGGCGCAAGCGTTTTCCTAAGCGCGAGGGTCGACAAGTCTATCTGATCCAGGCAGTTTGAAACGTCGAAGCCTTCTTCGCCGCCCGGCCGCAAGAAGTTTTCGTGGGTTACAACGATTATTTCCTGCGCATAAATCTCTGCGCTCAAAGAGTTTTGAAACTTCAGGAAAGACGGATTGTGCAAGATAACAAAATCAGCGCTTATCCGGGGGGCGTCCCAAACCACTGGGATACGAAGCTCGTCCAACACTCGCTGCAGCACCGGCGCGACATGCTGACTGCTGCCAAACATCTTTGAGGTTCTGGCATGCACCACCAGATCAGCGAACTCGGCGGCCACACGCAGTTCGGCAGCGACAGCCATGGAAGTGCCACCTAAAAAGCGGGGCTCAATAACATATGCTATCTTCACTTTCTTAGGATATCGAATGTTTGGAAATTGCGTCATGATTTCAGTGCAGGGAAGAAGCGGCAAGCGCAGCGCTGCCAACTTGTGAAACCTCTGCACTGTTTGCGGCATTGCCAGCAAAGCCGTAATCCACCTGTCCCCGTGAAACGGTGTCAAAAAAACTGCGCAACTCAAGTGATAATTCGTCATCACCCAATAGCAAGTCTGGGTTCTTTTGAAGATAATCCCACAAAGCCTGGATGTTATTCTCGGACAAAAACTGATCTATCGTCAGCAAATGCTCCAATGTAATTTCGGCACGCACATGCTGGGACGGCAGTAAGAACAATAGGGCAGTTACTATCGCAACAAGTTTAGAGTTAGGCATCTTAAACCCCGATCTCCGATTGTTAACCTACATCGTTTTTGCCTCTTACAGCCAGAAACTGGCAGGTATTCATTGGTCTGTTGCCGTTTTTAGTTTGCTTAAAACCTGCCTTTTTAGCTGATCGACTTGATCTGTCGCAGAAGCGCTGCGACGAACCTTTTTTACTTTGGGTTTCGTCGCATTATTGCCGGCCAACCATAATTCCACGACGCCGTTTTGCGTTTTGGACTTAGAGCCCGTGAAATCGCGCAACAAAGCACCGGCATCTTCTGCAAGCGCTGTTGCCTGAGCGGCATCTTCCTTGTGATAGAACCGGACGTTGGATTGTTTAACCCCAAAGCCAACACGCGCTGTTCCACTTAACTCATGACCTGCCGCTACGAGGTTATTGACCACTGAGTTCACTGTCCGTGCGCCAAGGCTGTTTGGTATAAACAGCTTAAATTCTGCGCCGCCGCTGCTGGCAATCACTTCCGCTGATTCAGTGTCCTCGCGCGGCTTTGCTGCGCCATCTGTCGTCTCAGACGACGTTAAAGGTGGTTCCAATTTGTCTTGCAATCTGACCACTGATTTTGGCGACACTTCTTCTGTTCTTGGTAAGGGGGCTTTTGAAAGCTCTCTTAGATCAATTCCTGTTCGATCATTTGAATCAGGCGCGTCCGGCGGACTTACCTTGCCTGGAATGACGAGATTCAATTTCGGTAGATTATCAAGGCTGTTCAGGGCAAATTCCGTTTCGCTTGGCGCAGACCGAAACGCCACAGCTTGTTTCAGCGTAGAAGGCTGGTCTTCGGCATAGACCAATGAAACCAGCTCGAATGAAATCTCGGGAGCGCTTGAGCCTGGATCAGTCGCATTTGCGACAACAGCTTTCAAACTGTCGAAGATCGCAGGAACATCAGGCAAAACGATCGACGTTCTGAAATGCAAAAACGCTTGCGCTATTTGATCGTGAGACCAAGCAGAATTCGGGAAGGCACTTTGTGGATTCTGTGTGGCGGGAGGCCCGGTTGGCCGCTTTGGCGTCTCAAGGGTCAGCAGATCCGGACGAAGCGAAGGAGCGACCGGCGGTAGCATTGGTTCGAACAACTTGGGATCAAGCGGCATCTCTTTCATAAGGGGTATAGCAGACGCGACTATGCTTGAGCTTTCTGCCGTTGCCAAAATTTTCCCGAAGGAAGTCGAATTCGGCGAAGTATCCGGCTGCATCAACGACCGAACCACCTGACTTGGCGGAGATTTTGGCCCCTCTATTTGCGAACTATTTGATTGCGTAGAACTCTTTTCCGGCAGTGTGGTGGTCTGGGGAGTATTTGTATCCAAACTGCTGGAAGAGAATGGTTTTTCTCCACTATTTGATTCCCACCGGGCCAATGCAAACATTGTCGAAAATGAAAATACGACTCCAATTCCACACCCGATGGCTACTGACGCAAATCTGCCTCTGAGCGGTTGTTGTTGTTTGGGCCAGCGGAAACTTAGCTTTCTGCGAATGTTTTCAGCGGCATCTTCGACCGGCTGGTCTGCACTTGAGGGCGAGCGAACACGACTCTCAAGTTCAACACTCGTTCTGTCGACTTTGGCGGGAACGTCTCCAACCGGAAACAAACGTTCAAGGCCCCTGTTTCTTTCTGATCTTGCACCATACAAAGACGCAATACTGGGCGCAAGCTGTTGATGTCTTTCTCGAACGGATCCAGTTGAGCCTGTTTTCTGTTGTCGGGATTCAGAAGGAGCGGCAGTTGCTCTTCCAGCACCATTGCTAACTTGCTCACTACCACCGACGTCCGACTCACCAGGGGCATGCTTCTCGGCCTCAGCCGAGTGACGCGCAAGCACCGCCTGTCTTCGCCTGCGCGCTTCTTCCAGCCTGTCCCACAAGTGCTGTGGTCTGGATTCATTCACCCTTTTGGTTGAGCGATCCTTTCCCGGTTGATCAAGTTCGCGGTCCGGATTTTCCTTGCGGTTCCGACCAAGATCCGCAAGTTTTTTCTTCCGCTGTTTCCGCGCGTTTTCAATCTTCTGCTGCCATTCTTCTGACTGCAGAAAATCATGAATCTGTGACGCGTCATCACCGCCATCACCCGCAACTTCAGGTAGCGTACTTGTGTCGCCAACCTTTGACATAAGCAACCCCCAAAACGGTCATTGCGCTATGCTCTACATTATTGAAACAAGAGCAAAAAAAGACGTTTGGCACAGTCTCTAATTATCTAACAAAACACGAGAAGAGATTATAAAAAATGCTGATCAAAGACAAGTAAGCAGCCGGGAATCGCCGCAAACTTCTTTGATGAACGGTTCTGGAGCTTGAAGAACAGCCGCAAACTGTCAGTTTTCCGCTTGCTTTTGTCCGTTCTTTTGGAGCCATTAACTCATGCCCAACAGTTTTGTTCGCTGCAACACCATACGCCTTCGGTAGATCGCCTTGTTGGCGGTCTCATGCCCACTGAGCCATATCGGCCTTAGGCGGTGTGAACATGGCGAGGGTGCAGTATGCTATTCCCGCACTTTCTGATATTCGCAATCTTGTGGTTCCTTATCGTTGGACACCATTAAGCGTGCTAGGGTCAGGACCCATTGATTTCCGCGTGGCTGCGTGAGTCACGGTTCGAAAATCGGGCGGTGACCATGTCTGATCTTTTTTGGCTGACGGATGCGCAGATGGCGCGTCTTGAGCCTTTCTTCCCCAAGTCCCACGGCAAACAACGCG